>CAYUAX010000177.1:0-10027 GCA_964442845.1 uncultured Bifidobacteriaceae bacterium
GAGCAGAGCCTGAAGGTGGCCGACGAAGGCATCCAGCTGGCGACGCGGCAGCTGGAGCTGGCCCGCGCCCGCTTCGAGGCCGGGTCGGTGGCGCGGCTCGACGTGCTGCGCGCCGAGGTCGATCTCGCCAACGCGCGGGCCCGCCGCATCCAGTTCCAGGCGGCGCTCGACCAGGCCTACCAGGGCCTGCGCACGGTGCTGGCGCTGCCACAGTCGCAGCCGCTGGCGCTGCGCGGCACGCTCGACGAGGTGGCGGTGCCCGAGTCGCGCGATTCGCTGGCGGCGGCCCTGCCCAACCGTCCCGACCTGCGCGCGTTCGCCTCGCGCCGCGAGATGGCCGAGCACGCGGTGGCCCTCGCCAACGCCGAGCGGAAGCCGACGCTGTCACTGACCGGCAACGTCGCCTATCAGGACGACGACGCCGCGCAGCTGCTCGGCTCGGACAACCAGAACTACCAGTTCGGCGTGGCCATCCGCGTGCCGCTGCTGGCCGCCCCCGGCGCGGCGGCGCGGCGCGGCGTCGCCCAGGCGCAGATCCGCCAGGCGGAACACGGCCTCAACGCCGCACTCGACGCCGGCCGGCTCGAACTGGAGACGGCGTGGACCGAGCTGCAGGCGACCAGCGAAGTCGTCGCCACGCAGCAGAAGGCGCTCGAGCTGGCCCGCGAGAGCGTGGCGATCGCCCAGGTGTCCTACGAAAGCGGCGTCATCACCTCGGCCGAACTGAACGACGCCCAGGTCGCGCTGCTCAACACCGACTTCCTGCTGCAGCAGGCCAAGTACGCGCGCATCCTGGCCGCCGCTCGCGCCCGGTTCGCCGCTGGCACCTAGGACTGGCAGCCAGCGATTGGACGCGGCCGGGCGCGGCGCCGCGCTACTCCAGTCGCCCAAAGTGGCGCTCGTAGCGGGCGACGAACTCGGGCCAGGTATAGGCGTGGCTCTGGCCGCCGAGGTGTTCCAGGGCCCACGTCGCGGCGACGCTCCCCATCTGCGCGGCCTGCGCCAGCGGCCGCTCCTGGGCCAGGCCCTTCATCAGACCGCCGCGAAAGGCATCGCCGACGCCGGTGGGATCGACGATCCGGTCGGGCGGCACCGCCTGGACGTCGATGCGCTCGTTCAGCGTCATCACCGAACTGCCGTGCTCGCCGCGGGTGACGATCAGCGCACCGGCCCTGGCCAGCACGTCGGCCTCGCTCATGCCGGTCTTCTGGCGGATGAGCTCGAACTCGTAGTCGTTGCAGATGACCACGGCGGCGCCGTCGATGCCGTCGGCCAGCTGGCTGCCGTCCATGCGCGCGCACTGCTGGCCGGGATCCCAGATGTAGCGCAGCCCGATCGTGCTGCACTCCTCGGCGTACTGGACCATCGCCCCGGGGTCGTTGGGCGAGATGATCGCCAGCGTATCAGCGGCGCCGTCGAGCATGCGGAACGACAGCTCGCCGGCGTTGGCCATCGCCCCGGTGTAGAACGAGGCGATCTGGTTGTTCGCCTCGTCGGTGCTACAGAAGAACGAGGCCGTGAACTTGTCGCCGACCACCTTCACCCCGCCGACATCGACACCCGCAGCGCTCAGCCAGGCGCCATAGTCGGCGAAGTCCTGCCCGGCCGTGGCCATGAGCAGCGGCCGTTCGCCGAGTAGGGCCAGGGTGTACGCGATGTTCGGCGCGCAGCCGCCGCGCCGTTTGTCCATCGAGTCGACCAGGAAGCTGAGGCTGACCCGCTGCATGTGCTCGGGCAGCAGATGCTCGGTGAACTTGCCGGGGAACGACATCAGGTAGTCGAAGGCGATGGAACCGGTGACAATCAGCTTCATGTGCGGGTCTCGGGGCTCGGGGCTCGGGGGCGAACGCGCTACTCGACGGGCAGGTACTTGCCGACGATCGGCGCCAGCTCGCGCTTGAGCGCGGCCGGCACGGCGTCGGGCCGGGTGATGATCGCGGTGGCCAGCGCGTGGCCGCAGCCGCAGGCACGGTCGCTGCCGAGCCGCTCGACCGTGCCGGCGATCACGCGCTGGGCGGTGGCGGCGTTCTGGGTGAGGTTGGCGACGATCAGCTCGACGGTCACGCTGTCGTGATCGGGGTGCCAGCAGTCGTAGTCGGTGACCAGCGCCATCGTCGCGTAGCAGATCTCGGCTTCGCGAGCCAGCTTGGCCTCCTGCAGATTGGTCATGCCGATCACGTCGGCGCCCCACTGCCGGTACAACCGCGACTCGGCCAGGGTCGAGAACTGCGGCCCCTCCATGCACACGTAGGTGCCGCCGCGGTGCACCGTGGCGCCGGCCGCGGCGGCGGCGTCGGCCATCAGCCCGCGCAGCCGGTCGCACACCGGATGCGCGAAGCCGACGTGCGCCACCAGGCCGCGGCCGAAGAAGGTGCTGATGCGGCCGCGCGTGCGGTCGAGGAACTGGTCGGGGAACACCAGGTGCAGCGGCGCGTACTGCTCCTTGAGGCTGCCGACGGCGCTGGCCGAGAGGATGTGCGTCACGCCCAGCTGCTTGAAGCCGAAGATGTTGGCGCGGAAGTTCAGTTCCGATGGCATCAGCCGATGGCCGGCGCCGTGCCGGGCCAGGAACGCCACCCGCCGGCCGCGCAGCGTGCCGACCACGTACGGCCCCGACGGCTCGCCGAACGGCGTGGTCACGCGCCGCTCCTCGCGGTCCGTCACCTCCGCCATGTCGTAGAGCCCACTGCCGCCGATAATCCCGATCTCGATCGTCATCGTCGCTCCGGCGCCCGGGCCCAGCCGCTAGCCGCTAGCCGCGAGCCGCTGTTCTCAAAGCACCCGTTCCACGGTCCGCTTGCCGTTCGACTCGCGCAGGATCCCCGCCGCCAGCGACGGATCGTGCTCGAAGAAGATCAGGTACTCGCCGGCGATGGCCTCGCGCGCGAAGGCGCGCTTGAAGCCGAGCGTGTCCACCGGGTAGAGGTCGTAGCCCATCACCCACGGATCGGGGACGTGGACCGCGGTGGGATACATGTCGGCGGCGAACACCGCCGTGCGGCCGCCCGAGGCGATCATCACCACCTGGTGGTGCCTCGTGTGGCCGCCCGACCGGCGCAGCGTCACCCCGGGCATGATCTCGGCGCCGTCGTCGACCAGGGTCAGGACACCGGCCTCCTGCAGCGGCAGGAAGTTCTCGGGCAGGTAGCTGGCCCGATTGCGCTCGTGCGGATGGGTCGCGTCGTGCCACTCGCCGCCGTGGGCGATATAGCGGGCCTTGGGAAAGCGCGGCGCCAGCGTGCCGTCGGCGCGCCGCTCGGTGAAGCCGCCGATGTGGTCGAAATGCAGATGGCTGGCCAGCACCACGTCGATGTCCTCGACGCCGAGCCCGGCCTCGGCCAGCGCGTGGTCGAGGTGGTAGGACCGGTCGAGGCCGTAGATGGCCGCGCTCTTGGCGTCCATCTTGTCGCCGCACCCGGCGTCGATGAGCAGCGTCTGCTCACCGCGGACGACCAGCGGCCGCATCCCGAGCGGGATGCGATGGCGGTCATCCGGCGGCAGCCGCTGTTCCCAGAGCGTCCGCGGCACCACCCCGAACATCGCTCCGCCGTCGAGGGCGAAGAAGCCGTCCGACAGCGTCACCAGCTCGAGGTCGCCGAGCGCGTAGCGCACCGGCGTGCGGAAGAGCGGCACGGTCGTGGGCCGACCGGCACGGCCGCCGACCGCCGGCTGCTTGAGCTCGACGAGGACGCCCTGGGCCGCCGACGGATGCAGAAAGGCCACCAGCGCCCCTTCGGCGCCGGGCCGCGGCACGTCATCGATCAGGCGGACGCCAGCCTGCCGCAGCTCGTCGAGAGCGGCATGGATGTCCTCTACGGCGATCGCCACGTGGTGCAGGCCGGGGCCGCGCTTGTCGAGGAAGCGGCCGATCGGCGACGCCGGCGCGGTGCTTTCGAGCAGCTCGATCATCGCCGTGCCGGTCGGCAGGAAGTGCGCCCGCACCTGCTGCGACGCGACGGTCTCGCTGTGCGCGACCTCGAGGCCGAGCACCGCGCGATACCAGGCGACGGCCGTCGCGGCGTCGGCGACGGCGATGCCGATGTGATCGAGCCGCACCTTCACGACGCCCCCGCCGGCTTGAGGGCACGGGCCAGCACGTCGGCCGCCGCGGCGTAGGGGTCGATCTCGCGGCGGGCGATGCGCTCGACCAGCGCCGCGAACTCGCCGGGCCCAAACACCGATTTCTCGAGGTGGGCGAGAAAGCGCTGCGCCAGCAGCTCGCGCAGCCGGTATTCATGGCGCGCCGCCCGCCGCCGCGGCCGCTCGGCGGCGGTGTGGGCCAGGAACGCGCGGATGGTCGCCCACAGCTCGGCCACGCCACGGCCGCTGGTCGCCTCGGTCTTGACGATGGGCGGCCGCCACGCGCCCTCGGGGTAGCTCTGCAGCGTCAGGTTCGACTCGATGGACGAGACCATGCGGTCGGCGCCTTCGCGATCGGCCTTGTTCACCACGTAGATGTCGGCGATCTCCATGATCCCGGCCTTCAGCGCCTGCACGTCGTCGCCGGTGCCGGGCACCAGCACCACGACCGACACGTCGGCCGAGCGGACGATGTCCACTTCGTCCTGGCCGACGCCCACCGTCTCGACGATCACCACCGACTTCCCCGCCGCGTCGAGGACCAGCACGGCGTCGGAGGTCGTCCGCGCCAGGCCGCCGAGGTGGCCGCGCGTGGCCATGCTGCGGATGAAGACGCCGCGGTCGGCGTGGTGCGCCTGCATACGCAGGCGGTCGCCGAGGATCGACCCGCCGGTGAACGGGCTCGACGGATCGACGGCGATGACGCCCAGCGTCTCGCCGGCGGCCCGCGCCTCGCCGACCAGCCGATCGACCAGCGTGCTCTTGCCGGCGCCGGGCGGACCGGTGATGCCGACGACGGTGGCCCGGCCGGTATGGGCGAACAACGCGGCGACCAGCGCCGCAGCGCCGGGATGGTCGTCTTCGATGAGCGAGATGCCGCGGGCGATCGCCCGCGGATCGCCGGCCAGCACCCGGGCGGCGAGCGTCGGCGCCGTGGTCACGCGGCGGCCAGAAGCTGACGGGCGATGACCAGCCGCTGGATCTCGCTGGTGCCCTCGCCGATGGTCGTGAGCTTGACGTCGCGGAAGAACTTCTCGGCCGGATAGTCCTTCACGAAGCCATAGCCGCCGTGGATCTGCACGGCGTCCTCGGCGGCCCGTACCGCCACTTCGCTCGACATCAGCTTCGCCATCGACGACTCGAGCGTCATCCGCCGCCCGTCGTCCTTCAGGCGGGCGGCGCGATGCGTGAGCAGCCGCGCCGCGGCGACGCGGGTGGCGTGGGTGGCGAGCCGGGCGCGGATCGACGGAAACGCGCCGATCGGGGTACCGAACTGGCGCCGCTCGAACGCATACCGGCGGGCGCACTCGTAGGCGCCCTGGGCCAGCCCGACGGCGAGCGCGGCGATGCCGATGCGGCCGGCGTCGAGCACCTGCAAGGTCTGGATGAAGCCCTGCCCTTCGTCGCCGATCAGCTGGTCGCCGCCGACTCGGCACTGCTCGAGCAGCACCTCGGCGGTCTCGCTGGCGCGCATGCCGAGCTTGTCTTCCTTCTTGCCGGCGCGCAGGCCCGGGGTGCCGCGTTCGACGACGAACGCCGAAATGCCTTTGGCGCCACGGGCGCGGTCGGTGACGGCCATCACCACCAGCACGTCGGCCGACAGCCCGTGCGTGATGAAGCTCTTGGCGCCGTTCAGCACCCAGCCGTCGCCGTCGCGCACGGCCGTGGTCCGCATCGCCGCGGCGTCGCTGCCCGACCCGGCTTCGGTGAGGCCCCACGCCGCCAGGGCGCGCCCCTGGGCCAGCGGCACGACGTAGCGCTGCTTCTGCGCCTCGGATCCGAACATCGCCAGATGCGCCGTGCCGAGGCCGTTGTGCGCCGCCACCGACAAGGCGATCGACGGATCGACGCGGGCCAGCTCCTCGAGCGCCACGCAGTAGTCGAGCGCCGACATGCCGGCGCCGCCGTAGGTTTCGGGGATCTGGATGCCCATCAGGCCCTGCGCGGCCAGTGCCGGCAGGATCTCGGTGGGAAAATGCTGGGCGTCGTCCCACGCGCGGACGTGCGGCCCGAGCTCGCGCTCGGCAAACTCGCGCACGCTGCGCGCCAGCAGGGTCTGGTCGTCGGTGAGGGTGGCGTCGGGCACGGGCGCGTCCAGGCTGGCGGCGACCGGCCGGGGCGCGTTCGCCTGCCGCCGGAGGGCGATCATATCATCGGGATCCGGAGGCTCGAGCGATGCGGACGTGGATCGGTGGAGCACTGGCGGCGGCCGTCGTCGCCGCCTGGCCGGGCATCGCGCACGCCGACATCACGGCGTTTCTCGGCGTCTCGCCGACGCCGGAGTCGCGCCTCGCCCGCGGCCTCGCCGCCGGCAGCGGCCTGGTCGTGGTGGGATTCGAGATCGAGGTGGCGCGCCTGGCCGAAGACACCGCCGCCGGGGTGCCGGGACTGACCACCGGCATGGCGCAGCTGCTGGTGCAGACACCGCTCGAGGTGTCGCGGATGCAGCTCTACGGCACCACCGGCCTGGGCCTCTATCGCGAGCGGCTCGGCGACGAGACCGAGACGGCGCTGGCGGGAAGCCTCGGCGGCGGCGCCAAGATCCGCCTGGCCGGCCCGTTGAAGCTGCGGCTCGACTATCGGCTGTTCCGGCTGCGCGGCGACCCTCGCCACGACGTCTACCAACGCGTCTACGGCGGCGTCACGCTGGGCTTCTGATCGACGCGGCGGCGCGCCAGCTCAGGGCTTGGGCTTGGTGACCGGCGCCAGCGCCAGGTCGGCGAGCAGCGACAGCGACAGCCGGGTCGTCGCCCCGGCGAACGCGTCGCGGTATTTCACGAGTACCTCGGGCGGCAGTTCACGCGCCAGCCGGGCCAGGACGACCGACGGCCGATAGTCGGCGCCGGCCAGCGGCGTGGCGACCACGTGCACGAAGAGGGCGTTGCCCTTGGCGTCGGTCTCGGTCGCCTTGAACACGCGCCAGCCCTCCGCCACCCGTCGGGCCGCCGGGTCGGCGACGGCCAGCGCCTCGTGCAGCGCCACGATCACCGCCTCGTAGTCCGCGCTGTGGTCGGGCTTGATGGCCACCAGCACGAGGCCGACGGCGTCCACCGGAAAGACGAGCGTCGCTGGATCGACGTCGGTGGCGACGGACGGAGCGGGAGGAGTCTGCGGGGCGGGTGACGGTGTGCTGCTGGCGGTCTGCGCGAGCGCCAGCAGCACGAACAGTGGAGCAATCACGGGACGAGGTCCCGGAAGCGACGCGGGCCTACTGGCCCATCGCCATGAACTTGGTCAGCGGCGTGATGCCGCGGCCGGCGAACGCGCCCTTGTAGAGCTCGAAGAGCGCCTGCACCTCGGTCGGGAAGACCTCGGCGATCAGCCGGCTGATGTCGTACTCGGCCCCCTTGACGACCGGGTTGATGACCATGATGTAGGCGACGTTGCCCTGGACAGCTTGACTGGTCTTGTAGATGTTCCACCCCGCGGCCTGCTCCTTGCGCTGCGGGTTCTCGCTCTTCGAGAGCGCTTCCTTGAGCTTGGAGAGCACCTGCTCGAAGTCGGCGGTCTTGTCCGGCTTGATGAGCACCGTAATCGTGGTTGCGTCGCCGTCCAATGCCAGGACCGGAGCCGCCGGCGCGTCCTGCGCGTTTGCCGAGCCGCTGATGGTGAGCACCGCGGCCAGCGCCAACCCCGTCACGAACGACCGGCGCGCGGCCGGAGACATCCCGAAACCTCGAAGCATTGACCAGCCTCCTTCAACGAAAGACCGCTACTCTACCCGATTCTCCCGGTCGAGGAAAATCGACATGGCCTCATTAGCCACCAGCATGCCCTGGCGGGTCAAGCGAATCCGTCGCGCCGGCTCGTGCACGAGGTGGCCGGCGCGCTCGAGCGGCTCGAGCCGCGCGCCGTAGCGCGCCCAGACATCCACGCCATACCGCGACTGCATCATCGCGAGGTCGACCCCGTCGGTGAGCCGCAGGCCCATGAACAGCGCCTCCTCGAGCCGCGCGTCCGCATCACGGGGCCAGCGCTCCGCCACCGCCGAGGCGCCGTCCCGTACGCGCGCGATGTACTCGCCGGTCCCGGCCACCACGCGCCAGCGGACGTCGCCCCGGGCGCCGTGCGCGCCGCTGCCGAACGCCAGCCAGTCGCCGTCGCGCCAGTACGTCAGGTTGTGCCGGCTCTCGCGGCCCGGTCGGCACACGTTCGAGATCTCGTACTGCCGGTAGCCCGCGGCATCGAGCGCGGCCATGGCCTCCAGGTACATGTCGGCGGCGGCGTCGTCAGGCGCCACCGACCAGCCGGATCGGGCCATCGCCTCGCGCAGCGGCGCATTGGGATAGATCTCGAGCAGATACAGGGAGGCGTGCTCGGGGCCGATGGCGATCAGCCGATCGACCGACTCCCGGGCGTGGGCGGGCGTCTGTTCGGGCAGCCAGAGCATGAGGTCGAGGCTGACGTTGTCGAAGCCGGCGGCGCGGGCCAGCGATACCGCCTCGGCGGGCCGCTCCGGTCCGTGCAGCCGGCCGAGCCGCGCCAGCTCCTCGGGCCGGAACGACTGCGCGCCGAAGCTGAGCCGGGTGACGCCGGCGGCGCGATACCCGGCCAGCGACGCCGCCGAGACGCTCTCGGGGTTGCACTCGACCGTCACCTCGGCGTCGGCGGCCACGGTGAAGCTGTCGCGGCAGGCGGTGAGCACCTCGGCCAGCTCGGCGGCGGTGAGCAGCGACGGCGTGCCGCCGCCCAGGTAGATCGTCTCGATCGGCAGCGACTCGGCGTGGCGGCGCAGGTCGGCAGCCAGCGCGGCGACGTACTGACGCTTCAGCGCCTCGTCGAGCAGGCCGCGCGTGAAGTTGCAGTACGAACAGATCGCCTGGCAGAACGGGACGTGCAGGTAGAGGCCGGCCACGGCGCCGCGGGCGGATCAGCGCGATCCGCCCTTGCCTCCGGCCCAGCGCAGATCGGCGGCGCCACGCGGCTTCAGTCCGGCCCGCGCCATGCTGCGCGGCCGATCCGCGGCGTCACCGCGCCGGCGGTTGCGGTCCGAGTCGGGCGACTCGCGATCGTAACGGGCCAGCGCCTCGGCGCTGGGATGCACGCCCACCTGCCGGGTGTCGTAGCCGTCCATCTCGACCCACTCGCACATCTCGAACAGGCGCGAGCGGGTGCGGGCGCCGATGCGCACGACCAGCGAGTTGACGTCGTCGCTCGCGGTGTCGGCGAGGTTGGTCGTGAAGATGGTCGGGCGCCGTTCGGCGTAGCGGGTGTTGACGACCAGCCCGAGCGTCTCCTGCACCCATTCGGAGGTCTTCTCGGCGCCGAGATCGTCGAGGACCAGCAGGTCGGCGTCGAGCACCGGCCGCAGCACCTCCATCTCGGTCGCTTCGCCGCCGGCGTAGGTGTCGCGGACCAGCTTCAGCAGCTCGCGGGTTTCGTAGAAGTAGCCGCGCGCGCCCTTCAGGCGGATGGCGTCCTTCAGAATGGCGACGGCGAGATGGGTCTTGCCGACGCCGTGACGGCCGTGGAACAGCAGTCCCTTCGCGGGGACGGGAAACGCCTCGAGGAAGGCCGCGGCACGCCGCGCCGCCTCACGCAGCGAATCGGTGTTGGGCTCGAAGTTGCCGAGCTCGCAGTGCGCGTAGCCGCGCGGGATGCGCGCCTGCGCCAGCTGCATGCCGGCCAGCGCCGCGCGCCAGCAGTCGCACCGGCGCGCGCGATCGACGCCGTCGACGCGTTCGATCACCCAGTGACTGTCGTGACAGATCTCGCACGCCATCGCGGCGGCGATTGTACCACCCCCGCGCCGGCCGGTCGGCGTCTCAGCGTCCGCGCCGCGCCGGCGGCGGCTCGGCCGGCGGCTCGTCGCGCGCGACGCGCACCAGATCGGTGGGCGACGACTTGACCAGCGCCGTCTGCAGGCGCTGCTCCCAGTCGCCGAGGCCCTTGGCGAGTTCGTGCTTGACGTACTCCATGAACTCGTTGACCTCGCCCTGCATGCGCT
>CAYUAX010000178.1:0-9837 GCA_964442845.1 uncultured Bifidobacteriaceae bacterium
GTGCGCTTCATCTCGCGCAGCAGGTCGAGAATCTGCGCCTGCACCGTGACGTCGAGGGCGGTGGTCGGCTCGTCGGCGATCACCAGCGGCGGCCGGCAGGCCAGCGCCACTGCCAGCATCACGCGCTGACGCATGCCGCCCGACAGCTGGTGCGGGTAGTCGTCGACGCGCTTCTCGGGCTCGACGATCTTGACCGCGCGCAGCAGCTCGATCGCCCGCTCCCGCGCCTCGCGTGTGCCGGCCATGCCGTGGACGACCAGCGCCTCGGCCACCTGGGCGCCGACGCGCATCACGGGATTGAGCGCGGCCATCGGCTCCTGGAACACCAGCCCGATGCCGGCGCCGCGCACGCCGCACATCTCGCGTTCGGACAGGGCGAGCAGGTCGCGGCCCTGGAACAGCACGCGCCCGGCGGTGGTGCGGCCGGCCGCCGGCAGCAGCCGCAGGATCGAAAACGCCGTCACCGACTTGCCGCTGCCCGATTCGCCGACCAAGCCCAACGTCTCGCCCCGGTGCAGGTCGAACGACACGTCGTTCACCGCGGTGAGCGTCCGCCCGCCGGCGTCGAACACCGTGGTCAGCCCCTGCACGGAGAGCAGCGGTTCCCCGGTCCCCGGTCCCCGGTCCCCGGTCCCCGCACTACTCAACCGCGACCTCGCGGAACTCGCCGAACACCGCGCGCATGGTATCCGCGATCTCGCCGACCGTCGCGCCGGCCTCGACGGCCGTCACCAGGCGCGGCACCAGGTTGTCGCGGCCACGCGCCGCCGATTCGACCGCGTCGAGCGCCGCCCGCCACGCCGTCTGGTCGCGCCCGGCGCGCAACGCGCGCAGGCGGTCGACCTGTTGCCGCTCGACGTCGGCATCCAGCGCGAACACCTCCACGGTGGGCCGCTCGGTGGTGGCGAAGCGATTGACGCCGACGACCACGCTGTCGCCGCGGTCGATCGCCTGCTGGGCGACATAGGCCGCTTCCTGGATCTGCCGCTGGATGAGCCCGGTTTCGATCGCCCGCAGCGTGCCGCCGGCCGCCTCGATGCGATCGAGCAGGGTGCGCGCCTCGGCCTCGATCTCGTCTGTGCGCCGTTCGATGTGCCACGACCCGCCGAACGGGTCCACGGTGTGGGCGACGCCCGATTCGTGGGCGATGATCTGCTGGGTGCGCAGCGCAATCCGCGCCGACTCCTCGGTGGGCAGCGCCAGCGCCTCGTCGCGGCCGTTGGTGTGCAGCGACTGGGTGCCGCCGAGCACCGCCGCCATCGCCTGTACCGCCACCCGCACGATGTTCACGTCGGGCTGTTGCGCGGTCAGCGTGCTGCCAGCGGTCTGCGTATGGAAGCGCAGTTGCTGCGCGCGCGGGTTGGCGGCGCCGAAGCGGTCGCGCATGATTCGCGCCCACAGCCGTCGCGCCGCGCGGAACTTCGCCACTTCCTCGAGGAAGTCGTTGTGAGCGTTGAAGAAGAAGCTGATTCGCTGGCCCAGCGCGTCGACGTCGAGGCCGGCGTCGAGGGCCGCCTGCACGTAGGCGACGGCGTTGGCAAACGTGAATGCCACCTCTTGCACCGCCGTCGAGCCGGCTTCGCGGATGTGGTAGCCGCTGATCGAGATGGTGTTCCACTGCGGCACCTCGCGCTCGCAGTAGGCGAACACGTCGGTCACCAGGCGCAGCGACGCCGCCGGGGGGTAGATATAGGTGCCGCGGGCCACGTACTCCTTGAGGATGTCGTTCTGGATGGTGCCCGAGAGCGCCGCCGGGGCCACGCCCTGCCGCTTGCCGACCGCCACGTAGAGCGCGAGCAGGACGATCGCCGTGGCGTTGATGGTCATCGACGTCGACACCCGGTCGAGTGGGATGCCGTCGAACAGCCGCGCCATGTCCTCGATCGAGTCGATGGCGACGCCCACTTTGCCGACCTCGCCGGCGGCCAGCGGGTGGTCGGAGTCGTAGCCGATCTGGGTCGGCAGGTCGAAGGCCACGCTCAGCCCGGAGACTCCCTGGCTCAACAAGTAGCGATAGCGCTGGTTGGATGCCTCGGCGGTGCCGAACCCGGCGTACTGCCGCATGGTCCACAGGCGGCCCCGATACATGGTCGGCTGGATACCGCGGGTGAACGGGAACTCGCCCGGAAGACCGACGGCGCCATCGGGGTCCCGGCCGTCCAGGTCGGCGGGGACCGCGAAAAATCGTGGGGAATCGCCCGGCATGCCGGTCTGCATTGTAGCCAGGAAGGGGAGGGGGCGGGGCGTGCTGGGAGCGATGGCGGGTGCATACGGTTGCACGTTTCGGCACACCCCCCTTACAATGGCGGCGCTCGCCCCTCCTGATGACCACCTTGGCCGACCCCGCCCGCCGCCCGGTGAGCTGCGGTGTCGGCATGCCGCGCCGGATTCCCAGCCTGCGCTTCCCGTTGCCCTGCCCCCGCTGCAAGGAGGGAATCCATGGATGACGTCCAGAACCGCTTCGCGCGCGAACTCGCCGACGCCATTGCCACCGCCGTGGCGCAGAGCGCCGACGTGGAGTCGTGCCGTGAGCGGGCCCGCGCCGCCGGGTTCGACCTCAAGGTGACCCTCGAGGCCACGGTGGGCTTCGCCTCGCGCGGCGGCACCGACGGCCCCGCCCCAGCGGCCAAGGCCGCCGACACCGAGCCGCGGCCCGTGGAGATCACGGCCAACGATCGGCGCTTCCTCCGCTCGCTCCGCATCGCCGCCGACGAGGTCAAGGTCGAAGAGGCGAACTGATACTCGGCTGGCGGCTAGCGGCTCGCCGGCGCCCGGCGCGTATACTACCGGCCCTTCGTCTTCCCAGGAGGTCGGCATGACACGTCGTCTGTACGTCGTCGTCGGCGTCGCGCTCCTCGTCTTCGCGCAGTCGTCCCGTCCCGTTTCGGCGCAGACCATCGGCACGTTCGCCTGGCAGTTGCAGCCGTTCTGCAACGTCCTCACCCTCACCGTCGTCCAGCAAGGCGCCGTGTACCTGCTCGACGGGTTCGACAACCAGTGCGGGGCGGCCACCCGCGCCACGGCGTCGGGCCTGGGCACGCTCAACCCCGACGGCACCATCGGCTTCGGCATCGCGATCGTCACCGGCACGGGCGCAGCGGTGCACGTGCGGGCGGTGATCACGCTGCCGTCGATCAGCGGCACGTGGAACGACAGCGGCGGCAACGCCGGCGCCTTCGCGTTCAACGCCAACACCGGCGGCAGTGCGCGCCCGGGCGGCGCGCACGTGGGGATCGGGCTGTCGGTCAACCGCGCCGGCTCCAGCGCCTTCCCGGTGATCGCCGCCCGGCGCGCCCGCGGGTCGCTCGAAACACCGGCTGCCGTCGCCGTCAACGACGTGCTCGGACGCGTCGAAGGGCAGGGGTTCGACGGCGCGGTCTACCCGACGCTCACCACCGGCGTCGACATCGTCGCCACCGAGGCGTGGACCCCGACCACGACCGGGGCGGCGATGCGCTTCTTCACGACCGCCAACGGCAGCAATTCCAGCGTCTATCGCTTGGCCATCGACCACGACGGGCAAGTCGGCGTGGGCACCACAGTGCCGCTCGACCGACTGGATGTCCGCGGCGACATCCGCGTCGGCACCGGCACCACCGGCTGCCTGCGCGACGCCGATGCGACGATCCTGGCCGGCGTCTGCGTGTCGGACGCCCGCTTCAAACAGGACATCACCCCGTTCGACTCGACCCTGGACAAGCTGGCGCTGCTGACACCGGTCCACTACCGCTGGCGCGCCGCAGAGTTCGCCGATCGCCACTTCGGCACCGGCCGCACCTACGGCCTGATCGCGCAGGACGTCGAGCGGCTGTTTCCCGACATGGTGAGAACCGACGCCGAGGGCTTCCGCGCCGTCAACTACAGCAAGCTGCCGCTGCTGACGCTGCAGGCGGTCAAGGAGCTGAAGGCCGACAACGACGCCCTGAGGGCGCGGCAGGCCGGGCTCGAGGCGCGGCTGGCCGCCCTCGAAGCAACAGCGCGGCGCTGAATGCGTGGCGGGCGGGCCATCGGCGGCGGCCCGCCGTCGCGTCATCGCAGCGAGAAGTCCATGTCGATGGCGACGCGTACTGGCACCGGCTCGGCCTGGCGCCGCGCCGGCTCGAACCGCCACTGCGCGGCGGCGGCCAGTGCCGCCTCGTCGAGGCCGTGGCGGCGGTCGAGCGACCGCGTGAGCCGGCAGTCGCGCACGCTGCCGTCGCGATCGACCACACACGACAGGCCGACGCGGCCGGTGATGCGGGCGCGCATCGCATCGGCGGTGTAGGCCGGCCTCACATCGCGGACCAGGCGCGGCCACGACACGCCGTTCCCCGGCGGGCCGATCTCGCCCATCTCGCCGCCGTCGCCCGGCCCGACGCCCGGTCCGCGTCCGGGGCCGCTGCCCGGCCCACCCGCGGGGCCGTCGGCGCCCGGACCGCCGCCGGGCCCGGTCGCGTCGTGGCTTGCCGGGGCGGCCGGCTCGATGACGCCGACGAGCGGGGCCACGCCCGAGGCGAGCGGCGCCGCCGCCAGCGCCAGCGTCTGCACAGGCTCGGGTCGCGGCGCGGCCGATGGCGCTGGCGCAGCCGTCGGCGTCGGTTGAATCGTCAGCCGATCGCGCCCGGGCGCTTCGGCGCGGCGCGGCGGCTCGGACCGCCGATTGCCGCCCCCGCCGCCACCACCCCCCGCCGCGGTGTTCGATGGCACCCATACCATCTGCGCGGGGGGCCGGATCTCGGCGGCCGCAGCCGCGGTGGCCTCGGGCGCGGACCGCACCGCGAACACGGCCAGGGCCGCCAGGACGAGGTGCACCAGCACCGCGCCCACCACCCCCGACGCCGGATGGCGGCGCGTCGCGATGGGCCGTTCGAACAGCATCGTCAGTTACGACGCCGGAACGGGGCCTGGGGACTGGGGACTGGCGACTGGGGACTAGGGCTTGGGGCTTGGGGCCAGGGCGGGTTCAGAACTCCTCGGCGCACCGATGGGACGATGGCAGATGTCAGCGGACGCATTTCTTGCGCGTGCTACGAGGGCACGCCCCAGTCCCCAGTCCCCAGCCCCTAGCCCCCGGCCCCCGCCTGCCGAGCCACCGCTTCCGCCGCCCGTTTCGCCGCCTCGGCGTCGCCGAGGTAGCGGCTGCGCAGCGGCCGCAGGTCGGCGTCGAGCTCGTAGACGAGCGGGATGCCGGTCGGGATGTTGAGCTCCACGATGTCCTGATCGCTGATCCCGTCGAGGTACTTGACGAGCGCGCGCAGGGAGTTGCCGTGCGCGACGACGATCACCCGCTGCCCGGCGCGGATCACCGGGGCGATGGCCTCGTGCCAGTAGGGGAGGAAGCGCGCCACGGTGTCCTTGAGGCACTCGGCGCGCGGCAGCTCGGCGGCGGTGAGGCCGGCATAGCGGGGGTCATGTCCGGGGTACTGCGGGTCGTCGACGGCCAGCGGCGGCGGTGGGACGTCGTAGTTGCGCCGCCAGATCTTCACCTGCGCCTCGCCGTGCCGCGCCGCCGTCTCGGCCTTGTTCAGCCCCTGCAGCGCGCCGTAATGGCGCTCGTTGAGGCGCCAGGATCGGTGCACCGGCAGCCACAGCAGGTCGAGCTCGTCCTGCACGATCCACAACGTGCGGATCGCCCGCTTCAGCAGCGATGAAAAGGCGACGTCGAACCCGTAGCCCTCGGCCTTCAGCAGCCGCCCGGCGGCGTGGGCCTCGTCCAGGCCCTTCTCGCTCAGATCGACGTCCACCCAGCCGGTGAACCGGTTCTCCCGATTCCAGGTCGATTCGCCGTGACGCAGCAGGACGACGGTGTACATGGCTAGCGAGCCGGAGCCTCGGACTTGCGACCACGCGCGATTTCGTGCACCTCGGCTCGGCTCCGCCCCGCCAGCCACAGTGCTGTCTGGCCCGTCCTCCCTTCGGTCCGGTCGGGCGTAGACGTCTTGCATGGCCCGTAAGAAATTGACTCCATAGCAGGGACTCTGGCCATTCAAGACGTCTAGGCGAGCTGGGCGATGGCGGCGCGGCCGGCGTAGACGGCGCCGTCGCCGAGCGCCTCCTCGATGCGCAGCAGCTGGTTGTACTTGGCGATGCGGTCGCTGCGCGACGCCGAGCCGGTCTTGATCTGTCCGGCCGCGGTGCCGACGGCGAGGTCGGCGATGGTGGCGTCCTCGGTTTCGCCCGAGCGGTGTGAGATCACGCTGCGATAGCCGGCCTTCGCTGCCATGGCAATCGCGTCGAGCGTCTCGGTCACGGTGCCGATCTGGTTGAGTTTGACCAGCAGCGCGTTGCCGACGCCCTCGGCGATGCCGCGGGCGAGGATCTCGGGGTTGGTCACGAACACGTCGTCGCCGACCAGCTGCACCCGCTGGCCGAGCGCTTGGGTGAGCAGCTTCCAGCCGCGCCAGTCGCCTTCGGCGCAGCCGTCCTCGATCGACAGGATCGGATACTGCCGGCACCAGTCCTCGTAGAGCGCGACCATGCCCTCGGAGTCGCGGCCGGGCTCGCCCGACTTGTGGAACTCGTAGCGGCCCGCGGCGTTGCCGAACTCGCTGGCGGCGCAGTCGAGCGCGATGTAGACGTCGTCGCCGGCGCGGAATCCGGCGTTGCCGATGGCCGCCATCACGGCGTCGAGGGCGTCGCGGTTGCTCTTGAGGTTCGGGGCGAATCCGCCCTCGTCGCCGACGCCGGTCGACAGCCCGCGCGTCTTCAGGATTGCGCGCAGCGCGTGGAAGATCTCGGTGCCGGCACGCAGCGCCTCGCGAAACGACGGGAAGCCCACCGGCATCACCATGAACTCCTGGAAGTCCACGTTGGTGTCGGCGTGGGCGCCGCCGTTGAGGATGTTCATCATCGGCACCGGCAACGTGTAGCCGGTGGCGGCGCCGGCCGTCGCCGCGATGTGCGCGTACAGCGGCAGCCCGGCCTCGTCGGCGCCGGCCTTGAGCGCGGCCATCGACACGCCGAGGATCGCGTTGGCGCCGAGGCGGCCCTTGGCCGCGGTGCCGTCGAGCGCGATCATCGCCGCGTCGAGGGTGCGCTGGTGCCAGTCGCGATCGACCAGCGCGGCGCGCAGCTCGCCGTTGACATGGGCGACCGCCTTCGTCACGCCCTTGCCGAGGAAGCGGCCTTTGTCGCCGTCGCGCAGCTCCAGCGCTTCGCGCTCGCCGGTCGAGGCGCCCGACGGCACCGCCGCCCGGCCGCGCGCGCCGCCGGCGAGCAGCACGTCCACTTCCACCGTGGGGTTGCCGCGCGAGTCGAGGATCTCGCGGCCGCGAATGTCGACGATGTGCACGAGTGACGCTCCGATGTGGCGGCGCCCGTTCGGACGCGGCGAGACAGTATCCATCGAACTCGGACCGCCGCGTCGCGGCCGCGTGACACCTGTATGCAGCGATGCGACACGCCGGGAACCTCACCGGGCGTGTCGCGCATTCCCAATCCCCGGTCCCCGGTCCCCGATCCCCGGTCCCCGGTCCCCGGTCCCCGATCCCGGTCTACGCCCTGTCCACGCCCGCCTCGATGGCCAGCGCCTCGGCCTCGATCGGCGCGACGCGCGCGTCCTCGTCCACCGTGACCACGACGATGCCGCGCTCGGTCACGGTATGGCGCCGGCGATCTTCGGCGGCGTCGTGGCCGATCACCGCGCCGCGCGGCACCAGCACGTCGCGGTCGACGATGGCGTTGCGGATCCGCGCGTGGCGGCCGACCTGCACGCCCGGCATCAGGATCGAGTTCTCGATCTCGGCGAAGCTGTGGACGCGCACGTTCGGGCACAGGATGCTGCCGCGGATGCGGCTGCCCGACACGATGCAGCCCGGCGAGATCACCGAGTCCATGGCGGTGCCGGTGCGCTGCGCGTCCGCGAAGACGAACTTGGCCGGCGGCGCCTGCGGCTGATAGGTGCGCAGCGGCCACTCGGGATCGTAGAGGTTGAACTCGGGATTGACGTCGCAGAGGTCCATGTTGGCCTCGTAGTAGGCGTCGAGCGTGCCGATGTCGCGCCAGTACTTGGCCGTCTTCTTGTTCTCGTCGTAGAAGGGATAGGCGAAGACGCGGCCCGAGCCGATCAGCATCGGCAGGATGTTCTTGCCGAAGTCGTGGTGGCTGTCGGGGTCGGCGGCGTCGGCGTCGAGCGCCTTGCCCAGCACGTCCATGTTGAAGACGTAGATGCCCATCGAGGCCAGCGCCAGGTGCGGCAGGCCCGGCATCGGCGTCGGCGCCGCCGGCTTCTCCTGGAAGCCGACGACGCGGCGGTCGGCGTCCACCGCGACGACGCCGAACCGTGTCGCGTCCTCGACCGGCACCTCGATGGTGGCCATCGTCACGTCGGCGCCGTGGTCCTCGTGGGCGCGCAGCATCTTCCGGTAATCCATCTTGTAGACGTGGTCGCCGGCCAGGACGACGACGTGGCGCGGCGCCTCGCGCTCGATGGAATACAGGTTCTGGTAGACGGCGTCGGCGGTGCCCAGATACCAGTGCTCGCCGACGCGCTTCTGCGGCGGCAGGATCTCGATGAACTCGCCGAGCTCCTCGGAGACGATGCTCCAACCCATGCGGATGTGGCGGTTGAGCGACAGCGACTTGTACTGCGTGGCGATGAACACGCGGCGCAGGCCGGAGTTGACGCAGTTGGAGAGGACGAAGTCGATGATGCGATAGGGGCCGCCGAAGTAGACGGCGGGCTTGGCGCGATCGCGGGTCAGGGGGGACAGCCGCTCGCCGGCCCCGCCGGCGAGCACGATCACGAGGGTATCGTCTCGAACCATCTCGGTCTCCCCGCGTCAGATGTCCGGGGCGGCGCGCGGTGTCGGCCCGAACGCCTCCGAATCTACCACGGCGATGGAACCGATGAGGTGCGGCAACTCGTTGTAAACCAGCGAGTTAGGGCCGTTGACACGGCCTGGACCAACCCATATGATTGCCAGCTGTTCCACTTTTCGATCTTGGGGAGATGTGCATGACGTTCAAGGCCCGTAGTGTGGCGTTGGTCGTGGCTGCCGCCGTCGTCGCCGGAGTGCCCGCCGCGGCCCTCGCCCAGCGCGACGACAAGAAGCGCAGCCGGCAGGAACGCCAGGAAATCGAAGCGCTCGTCAAGGTCGTCGACGGAGCGATGGCTGGTCAGCCGGCGCCGACCGACGTGACGATGAAGGTCGAGCCGGTCTTCCTGAAGTCGCAGGAAGCCCGCATGTTCGTTCCGTTCTCGCTCGACATCACCGGCTTCCCGGCCGGCAAGGACGCCGCGCTCTACATCCGCGTCGTCGATCCGACGCAGAAGCCCGACCCGAAGAAGAAGGTCGAGTACCCGTGGGACGACGTGCACTTCGTGCCGGCGGCGCAGCTGGCCGGTCCGGCCACGCGGCTGCACCGGGTGTTCATGGCCAAGGCCGGCACCTACGACCTCTATCTGTTCATCAAGGAGCGCGTCCCCGAGAAGGGCGACAAGAACGCCCCGGTCAAGGCCGGCCTGTTCAAGACCGAGATCGTCGTGCCCGACTTGAACGCCGAGTTCACCACCAGTTCGATCCTGATCGCCGACAAGGTGAACATCCTGCCGCAGCCGCTGTCGATGGACGAAGCGCGGGAGCGGCCGTTCACCTTCGGCACGCAGGAACTGGTGCCGGCGCCCGACATGAACTTCGCCAAGAGCGAAGAGCTGTCGATCTTCTTCCAGGTCTACAACCCGGGCCTCAACGCCAACGGCAAGCCCGACCTCACCCTCGAGTACGCGTTCCACCGCAAGGAGGGCGCCGAGGAGAAGTTCTTCAACAAGACCAACCCGCAGACCGTGAACGAGAGCAACCTGCCGCCGCAGTTCGACCCGGCCAAGTTCCCGGTGCCCGGCGGCATCACGGTGCCGCT
>CAYUAX010000179.1:0-9835 GCA_964442845.1 uncultured Bifidobacteriaceae bacterium
GCCTCGGCCCGGCGCGGCCGGCCCCGGGCCGGTCCGCGGCCGCGGCGGCCGGCGTCGGCGCCCTGACCGCCGAAGAACGCGTTGAAGAAGTCGGAGAACGGGCTGCTGGCGCCACCGAACATCTCCTCCATCTCCTCCGGCGTCATCGTCCGGTAGGAGGCGCCGCCGGGGGCACCCCACGGCGCGCCGGCCGCGCCGCCACCCGCCTGTTCGTACTGGCGCCAGTTGGCGCCGAGCTCGTCGTACTTCTTCCGCGAATCGGCGTTGCCGAGCACCTCATAGGCCTCGTTCACCTCCTTGAACGTGGCCTCGGCGGCACGGTCGCCGGGGTTGACGTCGGGGTGGTGCTGGCGCGCCAGCCGCCGGAACGCCTGCTTGATCTCCTTGGCCGACGCCGTTTTGGCGACGCCGAGGGTCTTGTAGTAGTCGCGGAACTCCATGTCAGAGGCCGACCACGGCCTTCAGCCGTTGCACTTCGCGGGCCAGCCGCCGGCGGGCGTCCGGGCGGCCGATCGCCGGGTCGTCGAGCAGCGGCTCGAGCCGCTGCAGGCCCTCGGCGACGGCGAGCAGGCGCTGCACGCCGGCCAGGTTCACGCCGGCGTCCTCGACCAGGTCCTTGATGAGGCGCAGGCGGGCGATCTCGGCGGTGGAGTAGAGGCGCATGCTGCCGATCGTCCGCGCCGGCTGCACCAGGCCGAGCCGCTCGTACTTGCGCAGCGTCTGCGGGTGCATGCTCAGCATCCGCGCCGCGACACTGATGAAGATCAGGTCAGAAGTTGACACGGATTAAGTGTAGACATTGATACGGATCGTGTCAATTCGCGATCGACCGCCCGGACCGGCGACGACGCCGCGCCGTCGCCCTCGGCATAAAATGCGAATTAATGCCCGCTGGCGCGAAGAAACCCCGGCCGCCGCTCTATCCGCTGGCCGTGTTCCTGGTGGCGCTGCTGCTGGCGACGGCGATCACCGTGCTGGCGGTGGACACGCAGCCGGCGCTGCGCGCCGCCGCGGTCGCCGTCGCGCAGGGCGAGCGGCCGCCCGACGACGACCACTACCTGGCCAACGACGTCGGCGGCCAGGTGGACCACCACGTCCTGTGGTTCGACATCGATCCGGTGGTGGCGCGGCGGTTGCGCGAAGCCGACGTGCTGTTCGTCGGGCATTCCCGGTTGATGTTCGCGCTGCGGCCCGACGTGCTGCGGCCGTTCTTCGCCCGCCATGGCGTGTCGTACTACGCGATGGGATTCGGCTTCCGGGAACACGACCGCTTCCCGCTGCAGCTGATCCGCCGGCTCGATCTGCGGCCCCGCCTGGTGGTCGCCAACGCCGACGGCTTCTTCACCGGGGGGCTCAGCCCATGGGCCGAGCAGGTGAACCGCGACACGGCGTTCGCGGCGCGCAAGCTCCGCTGGGAGGCCGAAGCCGCGCACCGGGTGCGCGGCGTGGTCCAGCACGTGCTGCCGAACTGGTTCCAGATGCTCGGGCTGCCCGGCCTCGGGGTGCGCCGGGCGTTCGTCTCCTACCGCTCGCGCTTCGACGGCACCTGGCAGATCTCGCCGTGGCCCGAGGGCACGCAGGGATTCAAGGACGGCGACTACGAGGGGGCGCCGCTCAGCCGCGGCGAGATCCTCGCCGCCCGCACCTTCAAGAGTGAACTCGACGCCCGCGGCGCCCGCCTGGTGCTGACGCGGGTGCCCTCGCCCGAGCCGATGCCCGGCGCGGGCCCGGCACGTTTCGCCGAGCTGCTGGCGGTGCCGCTCGTCCTCGCCGACGTACCGGGGCCCACCACCTACGACAACAGTCACCTGAGTGAGGGCAGCGCCCACGACTGGTCGGCCGCACTGGTCGGCACCCTCGAGCCGCTGGTGGCTGAATTGGCAGCTCGGCCGCGGCCGCCGACCACCCCGTGAACTTCGTCTCGTGGGCGTTCGCCGCCCTCTTCGCCGTCGTCTTCCTGGCCCGCCTGACCGTCGGCCGGCGCAAGGTCGAGTGGCGCTACGTCGCCGCGTTGATCGCCGCCAGCACCGTGTTTTACGGCTGGCACATCCCCGGCTACCTGCTGATCCTGGTCGGCACGGCGCTGCTCGACTACGCGGTGGCGCTGGCGATGGCCGGCCTCCCGCCCGGCGAGGTCGGGCGGCGGCGCCGCTGGCTGCTGGTGTCGCTGGTCAGCAACCTCGGCGTGCTGGCGTTCTTCAAGTACGGCACGTTCCTGCCGCACGTCGGCGAGGACCTGGTCGCGCTCGCCGGGTTTTCGGTGCGGCTGCCCGAGATCGCCCTGGTGCTGCCGATGGGCATCAGCTTCTACACCTTCCAGACGCTCTCGTACACCGTGGACGTGTACCGCGGCCAGCTGGCCCCGGCGCGCAGCTTCTGGCGATTCTTCCTGTTCGTCAGCTTCTTCCCGCAACTGGTCGCCGGACCGATCGTCCGCGCCAGCGAGTTCCTGCCGCAGATCGATCGGCCGCGGCGGCTGCGCCTGCGCGTCTTCTACGAGGGGGTGTGGCTGCTGATCGCCGGCTTCTTCCTGAAGATGGTCTGCGCCGACAACCTGGCCGCGTACGTGGACGAGCACTGGGGCCGGGCGGCCGCGCCCGACGCCGACCCGACCCTCACGCTGTGGGTCGCGGTGATGTTCTCCGGGCAGATCTTCGCCGACTTCTGCGGCTACTCGACGATCGCCCGCGGCCTCGGCTACCTGCTCGGCTACCGCTTCCCGATCAACTTCGACGCGCCCTACATCGCCGGCACGTTCAAGAACTTCTGGGAGCGCTGGCACATCACGCTGTCGCGGTGGCTGCGCGACTACCTCTACGTCCCGCTCGGCGGCAATCGCGGTTCGCGCGCCCGGACCTACGTCAACCTGCTGCTGGTGATGCTGCTCGGCGGGCTGTGGCACGGCGCCGCCTACACGTTCGTCGCCTGGGGCGCGGTGCACGGCCTGTGCCTTGCCGGCGAGCGTGCCCTCGGCCTGCACCGTGACGACGGCCCGCGCCGGGCCTGGCCGGTGCGCGCGCTCTGGTTCGTGGTCGTGCAGACGGGTGTGCTGGTGGCCTGGGTGCTCTTCCGCAGCGAGTCGATCGGCGATGCCACGACCTTCCTCGACAACCTGATCGCCACGCGGTGGACGGTACCGCCGGCCTGGATGATCGCCTCGCTGGCGTTCCTTGCGCCGCTGGCGGCGATGCACGCGTGGACCTGGCTCCACGAGCGCGGCCGCGTGCCCGCCCTCGGGCCGACCACCAAAGCCCTGCTGGCCGCGGCGATGGCTTATGGCATCGCCACGCTGTACGCCGGCACCAGCGACTTCATCTACTTCCAGTTCTGACGCGCTGGCGCAGCCCCGCCCCGCGGAGTGCCGCCACGCGAGGCCGCGCGGCGCCGGCGACCCGCCGCGACCACTGCCGGCATGCGGGCCGGGATCGTGCAGATGACAAGCGGCCGGCCGGCATTACATACTGAGCGGGCGCGTGTTCGGCATCCAGACGTCAGACCTCGTCACCATCGCCCTCCTGGTCGTCCTCGAAGGCATTCTCAGCGCCGACAACGCGATGGTGCTGGCCATCCGCGTCCTCAGCCTGCCCAAGGACCAGCAGGTCAAGGCGCTGCGCTACGGGATGATCAGCGCGTTCACGTTCCGCGCGACGGCGACGGCGCTGGCGGCGTATCTGATCGCACTCGGCTGGGTGAAGCTGGTCGGCGGCCTCTATCTCCTCTACCTGCCGTTCCAGCACTTCGGCCACAAGGGTGAGGCCGGCGAGTCGCGTCACGCGGTGAAGCCCGCCGAGCCCTGGCTGGGGCTGTCGCCGTTCTGGGCGACGGTCGTCAAGGTCGAACTGACCGACATCGTCTTCGCCATCGACTCGATCCTCGTGGCGGTGGCGGTGTCCGACAAGCTGTGGGTGGTGATCACCGGCGGCATCCTCGGCATCGTCATGATGCGCCTGGTGATCGGCCGGCTGCTGTCGCTGATCCGCCGCTACCCGGTGCTGGTCGACGGCGCGTTCGTGATCATCGCCTGGGTCGGCATCAAGCTGCTCCTCGAGTACGCCCACGGCCTCGGCTGGGTGCACTTCGAGATCCCGAAATGGCTGTCGCTCGGGCTGATCGTCGTCATCTTCGGCGGCTCGTACTTCTACGCGCGCAAGCTCGGCCCGGTCGAAGACCACGAACCGGACATCACCCCCGGCGCGTGAGCGGCGCAGCGCTCACCGGGCGGTGCCGTAGCGCTCGGCGGCGCGGGCCCTGGCCCGGGCCGCTTCGACGTCGCGGTTGCGCGGTTCAGCGGCTGTGACCAGGTCGTCCACCAGGCGGCGGGCCACCGCGGCGATATCGTCGATGGCGCGGTCGAACACCGCCTGGTTGGCCTTCGACGGCGCGGTGAAGCCGCTCAGCTTGCGGACGAACTGCACTGCGGCGGCGCGCACTTCGTCGTCACTGGCCGGCGGGTCGAAATTGAACAGCGTGCGGATGTTGCGGCACATGGCTCCAGTCTACAGGCCGCACCGGAGGCGGCGGACGTGATCGGCGTGAACTACCCGTGGCGCCGCTACGGCGGCGACTTCGGGACGACGGTGTGGGGCACCTACCACGGCGTGACGACGGCGGAGCCCGAGATCGCCGCTGACCTGGCGGCCATGGCGGCGTGCGGCGTCGAGGTGGCGCGCTGGTTCCTGTTCACCGACGGCCGCGGCGGCGTCCGCGTCGACACCGCGGGCTGGCCGGCCGGGATCGATCCGCGGGCCTTCGCCGATCTGGATGTGGCGCTCGCGCTCGCCGCCGCCCACGGCCTGCGGCTCGTACCGGTGGTGTTCGATCACCCGCTGGCGTTTCGCGCCACCGTCGCCGGCAGCGCCCGCGTCGGCGGCCATGGCCGCTGGATCGCCGACCCGGAGGGCCAGGCGCGCGTGCTCGACCTGGTCCTGACGCCACTGCTCGCCCGGTACGGGCCCGGTGGGGAGCGTGCCGATCTGGGCGCCGCGGTCCATGCCTGGGACTTGCTCAACGAGCCCGACTGGATCGTCGCCGAACTGCATCCGTCGCCGCGCGTCGAGCGCCCGCTGCCGTTCGATGTCCTCGCCGCCTGGCTACGCAACGCCACGGCCCGTGTGCACGCCCACGGATTCCTGGCCACGCTCGGCGGCGCGCGGCTGCGGTTCGCCCGCTGGTGGGACGACCCGGCGCTCGGCCTCGACTTTCTCCAGGCGCACTGCTACTACGACCCCGATCACGACTTCGACCTGCTGACGACGTCGGCGCAGACGCTGGGCCTGACGCGGCCGCTGGTGGTGGGCGAGTGCGCGGGCCAGGGCGATCCGGAAGACGCCGCCCGCGACCGGCCGCCGCTCGACGTCGGCGCGCTGGATCGCGCCGCCCGACGCAACGGCTATCTCGGCGCGTGGCCGTGGAGCTGGCGCGGTGTGGACGGACACGGCGCCGTGGCCCGCGCCGCGCTGCGTCGCCGCGCCGACGAGATGCGCGACGGGACCATCAGCGGACCGGGATCGGGGCGATGAGCGGCTCGGGCCAGGTGTCGCCCTCGTAGAAGACCCGCTCGAGGAACAACCCGGCCGCCGGGGCGGTCAGCCGCGCCGGCTCGCCGCGGGCGCGGCGCGGATCGTCGAGCCATTCGGCGACGCGCGACGGCGGCAGCGCGCCGGTGCCGACGGCGACCAGCACCCCGACCATCCGCCGCACCATCTTCCACAGGAAGTGCGATCCGGCGACGCGGACGAGCACGAGGGCGCCGGTGGCGGCGACCGTCACCTCGTCGAGCACGACGACGGTGGACTTCTCCTCGGGGTCGTCGTCGGAGAAGGCGCGGAAGTCGTGCCGGCCGACGAACGCCGCGGCGGCCGCCTGCATGCGCGCCAGGTCGATCGGTTCCTTGACCCACCAGACGTACGGTTTGGCGAACGCGCTGCGGCGGCGCGACACCTGGTAGACGTAGCTGCGCCGCACCGCGCCGTGGCGGGCGTGGAAGCGGCGCGGCACCGGCACGACGTCGCGGACGTGGATGTCGGCCGGCAGTTCGTCGTTGATCCGCCGGCGCAGCTGCTCGGGCGCCGGCGCCCGCACCAGGTCGACGTGCGCCACCTGCGCCAGCGCGTGCACGCCGGCGTCGGTGCGTCCGGAGCCCTGGCTGTCCACCAGCACGTCGCCGAGGCCGGCCACGATCGCCCGCTCGAGCTCGCCCTGCACCGTGCGGGCGTTGGCCTGGCGCTGCCAGCCGCTGTAGCGGGTGCCGGCGAACTCGATCGTCAGCTTGAAGCGGGGCACGAGGCCTTACGGCACGTAGGCGATGCAGTCGATCTCGACGCGCAGGCCGTTGCCGGGCAGTTTCGCCGCCTGGATGGTGGTGCGCGCCGGCCGATGCGCGCCGAACATGCGCTCGTAGACCGCGTTCATCTCGGCGAAGTCGTCCATGTCCACCAGGAACACGCCGCAGCGCAGGACGTGCTGCAGGTCGGTGCCGGCGGCTGTGAGAATCGCCTGCACGTTCTTCAGGCATTGCTCGGTCTGCAGCGCGGCGCTGTGCCCGGCGAGCTGGCCGGTGGCCGGGTCGGTGGCGCCCTGGCCCGAGACGAAGACGAGCCGCTCGAAGCCCATGCCGGGCGAGTACGGCCCGACCGGCTTCGGCAGGTTGGCGGCGTGGACGGGACGATGCGACGGCTGGCTCATCGGGCTCCTAGCGGCGGGGCAGCGGCGGCGCCGGCGGCGTCTGCTGCTGGATCACGTTCATCGCGGTGGTGATCATCGAGGCCACGTCGGCGACGTTGGACGGCAGGATGATCGTGTCGGCGTTGTTGATCACCTTGCCGAACTCGCCGATGTACTGCTCGGCCACGCGCAGCTGGATCGCCTCCTGGCCGCCGGGGGCCTGGGTGGCGTCGGCGACGCGGCGGATGCCCTCGGCGGTGGCGGTGGCGACGGCCAGGATGGCCGCGGCCTGGCCCTCGGCCTCGTTGATCTGCTGCTGCTTGCGCGCCTCGGACGCCTTGATGGTCTGTTGCTTGTCGCCCTCGGCGGTGTTGATGGCGGCGTCGCGCTGGCCCTCCGACGTGAGGATGACGGCCCGCTTCTCGCGCTCGGCGCGCATCTGCTTTTCCATCGCCGCCAGCACGTCGGCCGGCGGAGTGATGTTCTTGATCTCGTAGCGCAGCACCTTCACGCCCCACGGCTCGCTGGCCTTGTCGAGCTCGGCGACGACCGAGGTGTTGATGTTGGTGCGCTCCTCGAAGGTGCGATCGAGGTCGATCTTGCCGACCTCCGAGCGCAGCGTCGTCTGCGCCAGCTGCGAGATGGCGAACAGGTAGTCCTGGATGCCGTAGCTGGCCCGCTCGGGGTTGAGGATCTTCAGGTAGAGCACGCCGTCGACGCCGACCTGGACGTTGTCGCGGGTGATGCACACCTGCGCCGGGATGTCGAGCGCGGCCTCCTTCAGCGAGTGCTTGTAGCGGATGACGTCGATGAACGGCAGCAGGATGTGGAAGCCGGCGTCGAGCGTCCCCGAGTAGCGGCCGAGCCGCTCGACCACGTAGGCGCTCTGCTGCGGCACGACGATGGCCGTCTTGGCGATGACGATGAGCGCCATGATCGCCAGCAGGACGATGACGATGAATCCGCCTTCCATGTGCGCTGACTCCTCTCGACGCCGCGGCGTCGGCTATTCGGCGACGACGCCGACCTGCAGACCCGACACCCGCACGACGCGGCACCGCTGGTTGGCGTAGAGCCCGACCGTGCCGTCGTTGCGGGCCTCCCACGACGAGCCGCGCAGGATCACGCGGCCGACGGCGCCGGCGGCGAGGCCCTCGACGGGCAGGGCGATTTCGCCGATCAGCGAGTCGACGGGCGGGCGGGCACCGGTGGATTCGACCCGAGCCTGGATCTTGCCGCGAAACAGCAGCAGGCAGACGACCGAGGCCACGGTGAACACCAGCCACTGGGCGACGGCCGACGGCAGCACGCCGGCCCAGGCGCCGAGGCCGGCGACGAGGGCGCCGATGCCGAAGAACATGATGTAGAAGCCGCTCGGCGTGACCAGTTCGAGCACGAGCAGCACGAACCCCGCGGCCAGCCAGATCCACCAGTCCATGGCCGGCGATCTTACAGGGAACGGGACGCCGGGAACAGCGCGCAAGCCGCGTCGAGTTCAGGGCACGTCGACGACGATCTCGTTCGACGGCGCGCTGGTGCCGTGGTGGTTCGCCGCGCGCACCCGGACGTCGTAGCGCCCCGGCGGCGCGCCGGGCACGCCGAGGGCGGTGCCGGCGGCGCCAACGACGGCGAGACACGCGATCAGGCCGAGGGCCAGACGGGCACAACCGAGGTGCCGCGTCGCCATCGGGCGAGTCTATCGCGGGTGGTACACTCGACCGTTCACATGCCCACGATTCTCGTGACCAACGACGACGGCATCCACGCGCCGGGACTCGCCGCGCTGGCCGAGGCGATGCAGCCGCTCGGCGACGTGCTGGTCGTCGCCCCGCACCAGGAGTCGAGCGCCATCGGCCACGCCCTCACCTTGCGCCGGCCGCTGCGCCTCGACCTGCACGGCCCCAACCGCTACGCCGTGGACGGCACGCCGACCGACTGTGTGAACATCGCCGTGGCCGTGCTGCTCGACGGCCGGCTGCCCGACTTGGTCGTGTCGGGCATCAACACCGGCTGGAACCTCGGCGACGACGTGACCTACTCGGGTACGGTGTCGGGCGCGCTCGAAGCTGCGCTGCTCGGCGCACCGGCCATCGCCGTGTCGCTGATGCGCACGCGCGACTGGCGCTTCGACTTCGGGCCATCGGCGGCGGTGGCGCACGACCTGGCGGCGCGCGTGCTGGCGAACGGGCTGCCCGAGCGGACGTTCCTCAACGTCAACGTGCCCAAGGGCACGCCGAAGGGCGTGCGCGTCACCGTGCAGGGCAAGCGCAACCACGTGACGACGATCGCGACGCGCGAAGATCCGCGCGGGCTGCACTACTTCTGGATCGAGGAAGGGCAGGACGACTGGCTGCCGCACGACCACAGCGACTACCAGGCGTGCCGCGACGGCTACGTGTCGATCACGCCGCTGCAGCCGGACCTGACCGCGCACGCGGCGCTCGACGGCGTGCGGGCGCTCGTCGCCGGCCGCAGGCCGACGGCGAGGCGCGCGGTGTCGGCGCGCACGACGCGCGGCCGTTCGCGTACGCGGCGCGGCAAACGCTGACCTCGCCCACGCTGTACGCGGAAACGGGCCGCGTGCCCCCAGACACGCGGCCCGTCCCGACGTCACGGATCGACTACGGCAGTGCCGTCACGCAGATCGCCGTCACCGTCAGGCTCCAGGTCGGCGTACCTGTCTGGCTCTCGCGAACCTGCGCCGTCCAGCTCGTGCTGCTCGCGGGCCCGTTGCGATCGGCCGTGCCCGTCGTCAGCGTGGTGGTGAAGCCGCCGCCGACGATCACCTTCCCGGCCGGGCAGGTCGCGGTCGCCGACTTCGGCGTCGTCGTATTGGGGCCAAGCGTCGCGGTCACCAGCTGGTGGCCACTCACACCCGGCACGCCCTGCGGCCCCGCCGGGCCTTGCACGCCCTGCGGCCCCTGAGCACCAGCCGCGCCCTGCGGCCCCTGCGGCCCCGTCGGGCCAGCCGGACCCGCCGGCCCTTGCGCACCGTCGTTGCCAGGCGCGCCCTGCGGGCCAGCCGGGCCCGCCGGCCCCTGCGCGCCGTCATTGCCGGGGGCACCCTGCGGACCCGCCGGACCCACCGGCCCTTGCGCGCCGTCGTTGCCAGGCGCGCCCTGCGGACCCGCCGGACCCACCGGCCCCTGCGCGCCGTCGTTGCCAGGCGCGC
>CAYUAX010000180.1:0-9816 GCA_964442845.1 uncultured Bifidobacteriaceae bacterium
TCGCCTCGACGCCGCCCCAGAAGCTGATCGGCGCCGTGAGCACGAGCGCTGGCCCAGCGGCCTCGCCGGCCGCCAGCGCGTGAGCCTCCCGCGTCATTCGGCCCACCGCACCACCCGGCCTTCGGCCGCCGAGCGCACACACTCTTCGACCGAGCCGAACGCCACGGCGACGCCCAGGTTGCCCGGCGCGTAATAGGCCCATTTGCCCGAGTTGGTCATCACTGCGCCGTCGAGCCGCTGCAGGATCGGCGTGACGTAGGTGCAGGTGTCGACGACGGTCACCAGTCCGTGCGCGCGTGCGGTGTCCAGCACGCCTTCGGCTTCGAGGGCGGCCAGCGTGGCGCGGTCGGTGTTGACGTAGATCGGCACGCCGCGTGCCGGCGCCTCGCGCTGGAGCATCGGCAGCAGGCGGCGCCACTCGTCTCGGGAGAAGTGCGGTGTGCCGAGGCACACGGCGGCGATCGGCGTGCCGGCGGGCACCGTGGACAGCGCGGCCAGGGCTTGCCGCACATCCTGCGGCGTCACCACAACGGTTGCCTCGGCAGGGCGTCCGGCGAGGGCGTCGGCGATCGTCGGTGCCTCGGGGGTGATGCCCACGGCGTGGAACAGCGCCACCGAGCCCGACGAGGCGGCCGCAGCGCCAAGCGCCTTCAACTGGTCGTCGTCGCGCGGCGGCGGCAGGCCGACCACGACCGGCACGCGGTCGCCGCTGTGGCTGCCGAGCAACAGGCCGATGCCGACGAACAGCGCGTCGGTGGGCTCGGGCGAGTCGCCGAATCCGCTGAGTTCGTAGACGACCTGCCCGCGCCTCGGCTCGTCGAGGTGGAGCCCCCACGCCGGCGCCCGGCCGGTGAGCGCGCAGCACAAGTCGATGAAGTCGCCGTAGCGGTTGGTGCGGGCGCCGATCACCGAGTTGGCGAAGACGATGGCGTTCGACTCGCCCCAGGCGATCTGCTCGCCGAATGCCGGGCGGAAGCGCGTCTGGTACGGCGCGCACGTGAACGACGCCTCGCAGCCGAGGCGCAGATGCGCCTCCATCAGGCGCCGGCCCGGCGCCGCTTCGGCCGGCGTCAACTGCACCAGCTCGGGGTGGATGAGGTCGAGCGAGCCGACGTTGAGCGTGGTCGGCACCCGCACCCGGCCGCCGCCGCTCGCCAGACGCTCGGCGAAGTCGAGGCTGGCCTGGCCGTGATACAGGCAGCCGTCGATGTGCGCGCGCGAGATGTCGAGGAGCCGCGGCGCGCCGACCGCGCCGGCGAAGGCCGCCAGCACTTCCATCGCGGCTGCCGCCGTCGGGCCGTGCTCCCCGTGGAGCAGGGCCTGGTCAGCAGCGGTGAGGTGCAGCGGCACGGCTCATGATATGCGCACGCTCTCCGCGTCGGCCCGGCGGTCCGCCCAACGTGCAGAGCATGCCGAGCGTGCGCGCTGCGACGTGGCTGCCCTCCCGCGTCCGTGCCCTCCGCAGTCCGTCAAACGCCATCGGGGGCGAGTGTCGGCAGCCCGCGGGGCCCCTGGCGGTGCTGCGCGACGTGATCTGATTCGCCCGTAGGGCAGGGCTTCAGCCCTGCCGCTGGAGACTCTGGCGCTCACGTCGCCACGGCGCCTGAACACCCCACGGCGACTTCGGCGCCGCCTCGGCGTTTGACGACTGACGCGTGCGCGGCCTGCTCCGGACGGCCGCGGGACGGCAACCACGTCGCAGCGCGCAGCGTGTGGTGTGGTCGCGTTCAGGCGGCTCCCCCGGGCCGTGGTTGAGTCCACCTTCACGTGCAGACACATCGGGCAGCCGATCCGGTCTCACTTGGACGGGCAGTGGCAGGCGCCAGGCGGTGCCGTCGCCACCCGCGGGCCGCTGGGGATTGCGACAACGTGTGCACGCTGGGGGGCGAATTGGGCCGGGGCCCCCAGCGCGCGTAGTTGGCGCGCTGGGGTGGCGTGCAGTGTCACGGACCTGCCGTCCAGCGGCCACATCGCAGCGAGCGCAGCGTTGACCGGGCCCGGAACCGGGATTCGCGGGTGACGACGGCGCCGCATGGCGAATCGGGTGCCCGCCCCGGCAGGCCTGAAGGGGCCCTTGCAACCCTCAACTACGGATTCGGCGGCGCCGTGTCCCACCAGAAGGGCTTGGGCAGGGTCTTCGCCGTCGGCCAGATCGTGTTGAGCGTGTCGGCGTCGTAGAGCTCGCCGTTCTTCATCACGTAGCGCACCGTGTTGGTGTTGCGGAGGTTGACCAGCGGGTTGGCGTCGAGCACCACCAGGTCGGCGAGCTTGCCGGGTTCCACCGAGCCGACGTCCTGGTGCAGGCCGATCGCTTCGGCGCTGAAGATGGTGATGACCTTCAGCGTCTCGTGCGGCGTCAGGCCGCCCGAGCCGAGGTTCCAGGTCTCCCAGTGCGCGCCCAGTCCCTGCAGCTGGCCGTGGCTGCCGAGGCCGGCGCGTCCGCCGGCGTGGACGATGTCGGCCACCTGCTTGCCCAGCTTCGTGTGCCCGTACTCTTCGGGCGCGAACCACTGCGGGCGGCGGCGGATCATCGTGTCGAGCAGCTCGTTGGGAATCCACTTGTTGAGCTTGGCGTCGCCGACCGTGTTCTCGGTCTCGAACCAGTGGTTCTCGCTCCACGGCGCGCCGTAAGCCACCAGGATGGTCGGCGTGTAGTAGGTCTTGGTCCGCGCCACGAACTCCACCACGTCCTTGTGCAGCGGCATGATCGGGAAGCTGTGCTCCTGCCCGGTGTAGCCGTCGGCGATCTGGGTGAGGTTCAGCTTGAGGTCGAGCGAGCCTTCGATGGTCGGCGTGATGCCGTACGCGTGGCTGGCCTCGACGATCCATTGGCGCACGATGCGATCGCCGGCCACGTACTGCTTGATGGTGTTGGTGCGGTAGGCGTCCTTGTAGCGCTTCACGAAGCGGAACGCGCTGTCGCGATCCTCGATGCCGGAGGTGGAGAACAGCCCGGGCCCGGTGGCGAACACGCGCGGTCCGGGCATCACGCCGGCATCCACCATGTCGGCGTAGGCGAACACGTCGGGCGTGGAGGTCTGCGGGTCGCGCGTCGTCGTCACGCCGTAGGCGAGGTTGGCGTAGTACTGCCACACCGCGGTCTGATGCAGGCCACGCGGCGCCCACATGTGCGAATGGGCGTCGACCAGCCCCGGCATCAGCGTCTTACCGCGCACGTCGAAGCGGCGGGCTCCGGCCGGCACCGCGACCTTGCCGCGCGGACCGACGGCGGCGATGCGGTTGTCGGTCACCAGCACGTCGCCGTTGGCGATCACCTCGTCGCCGCGCATCGTGATCACGCGGGCGCCCGACAGCAGGATCGACCCACTCGGCTTGGCCCGCGGCGTCTCGACGACGATGTCGGTGCGCTGCGGCTCGGTGGCGTCCACCGCCTGGCGGAAGACCTGCGCACCCCACGACCACGTGACGGCGGTGCCGTCGCGGGTCCAGGCCAGGTAGTCGCCGCCTTCGAGCGACATCCGCTTCACCGGCACCGCGGTGTTCTCGGCGCGCCCCTGGATGCGCAGTTCCACCGTTTCGCGGCCGGCCCGGGGCACGGTGACCAGGTAGTGCTTGTTCTGCAGGTTCACGAACGCCCGGGAGCCATCGGGTGAGAGCACGATCTCGTCGGCGGCGGGCGGGTTGTTGCCGGGGCCCACCCCCTGGATGCGCAGCAGCGTTCGCCGGTCCAGCCCGTCCATCGTGATCGACTGCAGGCCCCGATTGGTCGTGAAGTGGACGCGCCGGCTGTCGTCGCGCACGAACTGCAGGCCGCGGCCGCGCTGTGCCGACGCCACCAGCGTCTGCGCGCCGCCATCGGCGGGCAGCCAGCGGATCTCGAGCGCGTTGGGCGGCGAGATGCCGCCGATCTCGCCGTCCGCCTCGGGTTCGTGGTCGGGCGGCGGCGTGTCGAGCAGGATCGAGTAGAGCTGGTCGGAGGCGGCGCCGGCGATGAAGGCGACGCGGGTGCCGTCGGGCGTCATCGCCGGGTCGAGGTAATAGCCCTCGTGCGTGGTCAATGTCCGCGACGCGCCCCCCGCCACCGGCACGCGCTTGATGTGGCCGCCCGCCGCCGTCCACGTCACGTAGACGATCGACTGGCCGTCGGGCGCCCACGTCGGCATGAACTCGCCTTCGTCGGCGGCGGTGAGCCGCCGCGGGGTGCCGCCGGGGTAGTCCATCACGTAGAGATGGTTCAGGGCGCTGAACGCCAGCCGGCGACCGTCGGGCGACAGCCGCGGCCAGCGGACCAGCCGCGCCCGCACCTGCGGGCCGTCGTCGATGCGCACTGGGGTGTAGGCGCGCGCCGCCACCTCGGCCTGCACCCGCGCCGTGAACGGGATCGGCGTCTTCGCGCCGGTCTCGACGTCGATGCGTTGCAGCTTGCCGGCGATGGGGACGACAATCGACCGGCCGTCGGGCAGGAAGTCGTAGCGCGGCAGGGTGTCGCGAGAGGCGCGCGACTCCTGGTCGTCGCGCGTCACCGGCCAGGCCAGCCAGCGTTCGGCGCCGGTCTCGAGGTTGCGGATCCGCAGGCCCGTGTCGGTCTTGTGCCGCGTGCCGTAGACCAGCCATCTGCCGTCGGGCGACAGCACCGGGCGCATCGCGCTGCCCTGCGCGTTGGTCACCTGTGAGACGTCGCCGGTCTCGCGGTCGTGGCGATGGATCTGCCACAGCGGGAAGCGCGCGTTGTAGGTGAACGTGCCGGTGCGCTGCGCGTAGTAGATGAACCGGCCGTCGGGCGACACCGCCGCGCCCATCCGGTTGGGCGGGGGCGGTGGCGGGGGACCGGCGGCGTCGGGCGAGGGCTGCGGGGGCGGCGGCGCGCCGACGCGGATGCCGTTGCCGCCGTCGCGGTGGTACATGAACAGCCAGAACGTGCCCGGATCGGGCGGCCGCGACTTCGAGACGACGATGTACTGGCCGTCAGGCGTCCACGCCGGCGAGGTCATGATCTGCGGCCGGTCGTCGGTGCGACGATCGCGGCTGACGGCGCGCGGGTTGCCGCCGTCAGCGTCGGCGATCCACAGGTTCTCCACGCCGGTGCGATCGCTGAGGAACGCGATGGTCCGGCCGTCGGGCGACCACGTCGGCTGACTCTCGAACGACAGGCCGCCGACGATGCGCCGCGCCGTGCCGCCTTCGATCGGCAGCGTGTAGAGGTCGCCCAGCAGATCGAAGAGCACCGTGCGGCCGTCGGGCGAGACGTCCACCGACATCCACGTCACCTCGTCGGTATCGAACTCGATCGTCTGCTCGGTCTTCAGCACGAGCGCGTCGGTGGTCGCCGCGGATGCCGCGGGCGCCGGTGTTGTCGGCGTCTGCTGCGCGCCGAGCGGCAACGTGGCGGCGATGGCCAGGGCGACGACGCCCGCATGGATCCCCTTCACGACGACCTCCAGAGCTGGGACGAATGGCGTGACCGGCGGCACGTGCCTCCGGCCGCGCGCATTCTACCGCCGCCATCGGCCGACGCCTGCGCAGTGCGTTCAGGACACGCGGACGTCGACCGGACCGCCCGCGGTGACGCCGAACGCGTCGAGGATGGCCCGCTGGCGGTACTCGAAGATGGCGCGCACGTCGCGGTTCACGAACAGCCGTTCGACGATCGCGCCGAGCGGCGCCGCGAAGTCCACGTCGTCCTCCACCTCGGTGCCGCCGGTCACGGCGTGGAAGCGGTGCGTATGGACCCAGCGCCGGTACGGTCCCTTGAGCTGCTCGTCCACGAACTGGTGCGGCGGGTCCCACGTGGTGATGGCGGTGCGCCAGCCGATCGGCACGCCGTGCACCTTCAGCCGGTAGTCGATCAGCGCCCCGGTGCGCATGGCGATCGGCAGCGGCGTGACGATGCGGAAGTCCACCCACGGCGGCGTGATGCGCTGCAGGTTGGCGGCGTCGGCGAAGAAGTCGAAGACCTCGGCGTGCGGACGGGGGACGAACAACGACGTGACGAGGCGGCCCATGGAACGCTTTAATGACGCCACCAGCCCGGCTGGCGTCCCCGGTCGCCGGTCCCAGCCGCGGAGTATCATCGCGGCCGACACCATGCAACCCATCTCGAAAATCGCTGAAAGCCTCGGCCTCACCGACGACCTCGTCGAGCCATATGGCCGCTACACCGCCAAGATCCGCCTCGACGCGCTGGAACGGTTCCCGACCCGCCGCGGCCGGCTCATCCTGATCACCGCCATCACGCCGACGACCAGCGGCGAGGGCAAGACGGTGAACACGATCGGCCTCACCCAGGGGCTGCGGACCATCGGCAAGCACGCCGTGGCGGCGCTGCGCGAGCCGTCGTTGGGCCCGGTGTTCGGCCAGAAGGGCGGCGCCACCGGCGGCGGCAAGGCGTCGCTGCACCCGGTGGACAAGATCAACCTGCACTTCAACGGCGACTTCCACGCCATCACCTCGGCGCACAACCTGCTGGCCGCGCTGATCGACACCCACCTGCACTTCGGCAACGACCTCCGCCTCGATCCCAAGGAGATTCTCTGGCCGCGCTGCATGGACATGAACGACCGCTCGCTGCGGCGCATCGCCGCCGGCATGGGCGGGCGCGAGAACGGCCCGGCGCGCGAAACCGGCTTCATCATCACCGCCGCGTCCGAGGTCATGGCGATCATGGCCCTGGCCGAGAGCCGCGCCGACCTGCGCACCCGGCTCGGCCGCATCGTCGTCGGCTTGAATTACGACGGCCGGGCGGTGACGGCGGCGGATCTGAAGGCGGTCGGACCGATGCTCGTGCTGCTCAACGACGCGCTGATGCCCAACCTGGTGCAGACCGGTGAGGGCGCGCCGGCCATCGTGCACTGCGGCCCGTTCGCCAACATCGCCCACGGCACCAGCAGCGTGCTGGCACAGCGGCTCGGCCTGCACCTGGCCGACTATGTCGTCAACGAAACCGGCTTCGCCGCCGATCTCGGCGCCGAGAAGTTCTTCGACATCGTGATGCCGATGTGCGGCCACGTGCCGTCGGTGGCGGTGATGATCGTCACGCTGAAGGCGCTGCGCGCCCAGGGCGGCGGCCCCGACGCGCCGGTGGCGCAGGGCTTCCCGAACCTGGCCCGCCACGCCGCCAACGTGCGGCGCTGGGGCGCCGAGCCGGTGGTGGCGCTCAACCGCTTCGCCGCCGACGCCGAGGCCGACCTCCAGGCCGTGCTCGACTACTGCGCGTCGATTGGCGTGGAAGCGGCGCTGTCGGAGGGCTACCTGAAGGGCGGGGAGGGCATGGCCGACCTGGCCCGCAAGGTGGTCGCCGCCGCCGATCACGCCGACACCGCTCGGATCAAGCCGCTCTACGGCCCGGAACTCACCTTCGAACAGAAGATCAGCGAAGTGGCCACCAAGGTGTACGGCGCCAAGGGCGTCGCCTACAAGCCCGGCGCGAAGTCCCGCCTGCAGCAGTACGCCGCGCTCGGCTACGGCCACCTGCCGGTGTGCATCGCCAAGACGCAGTACTCCTTCACCGACGACGCCAAGGTCATGGGCGCGCCGAGCGACTGGACGCTCACCATCTCGGACGCGTCCCTGTCGGCCGGGGCCGGCTTCGTCGTCGCCATCGCCGGCAGCATGATGCTCATGCCCGGGCTCGGCAAGGTGCCGCAGGCGCAGAAGCTCGACGTGACCGACAGCGGGGAAGTCGTGGGGATGGACTATTGACGGCAGGGAACAGGGAACAGGGAACAGGGAACAGGGAACAGGGAACAGGGAACAGGGAACAGGAAGCCCGGTGGCGTCTGTCGATCCTGGGGCAGGACGCGCGTCATCGGGATAAGCGAATGAGGTGGCAGGTGTCCTGGCTTGTCCCGGTTCCCTGTTCCCTGTTCCCTGTTCCCTGACAAGGAGTGCCCCATGCCCCGCTACCTCCTCCTCCTCCACGACACCGGCACGATGCCCGAGGGCATCGGCCCCGATGAGATCCAGGCGATCATCCAGCGCTACATCGACTGGCGCGCGCGGGTCGAAGCCGCCGGACACGCGGTGATGGGTCACAAGCTGAAGGACGGCGAAGGCCGGGTCATGACGGCGACGCACGGGCGCCTGAGCGTGACCGACGGGCCGTACGCCGAGGCCCGCGAAGTGGTCGGCGGCCTGTTCGTCGTCGACGCCGCCAGTTACGACGAGATCCAGGCGCTCTGCGCCGACCACCCGCACCTCGCCTTCGGCACCATCGAAGTCCGCGAGATCCAGCCGACGTAGCCGGGCGATGGACGCGCTGGTCGATTCGCTGTTCCGGCGCCAGTCGGCCCGTCTGGTGGGCATGCTCACGCGTCAGCTCGGCTCGCACCGGCTCTCGCTGGCCGAGGACGCGGTGCAGGACGCGCTGCTCAAGGCGCTGCAGACCTGGCCGCACGGGGGCGTGCCCGAGAATCCCGCGGCATGGCTCTACCAGGTGGCGCGGCGGGCGGCGCTCGACCGGCTGCGCCACGAGCGGGTGGTGGCGGCCAAGGCCGACGCGGTGGCCGCCGGCCGCGACGACGTGGCGGAATCGGCGTTGCCCGACGAGGCCGCGCCGTTCGACGACGACGAGCTGGTGCTGATGTTCTTGACCTGCCACCCGGCGCTCGCGCCCGAGGCGCGGGTCGCGCTCACGCTCAAGGTGGTGGGCGGCTTCGGCGTCGGCGAGATCGCCCGCGCCTTCCTCGCGCAGGACGCGGCGATCGCGCAGCGGCTGGTGCGCGCCAAGCGGATGCTCCGCGAGCACGCGGTCGCGTTCGCGCTGCCAGCCCGGGACGCAGTGCACGAGCGCCTGGCCTCCGTCCTCGATGCGCTCTACCTGATGTTCAGCGAGGGCCACGCGCCCACCGCCGGCGCCGACGCGATCAACGAGGACGTCGCCGAGGAGGCGATGCGCCTGGTGACGCTGCTGGCGCGGCATCCCGGGACGGCGCTGCCCGAGACGCACGCGTTGCGGGCGCTGATGCTGCTCCACGCCGCCCGCTTCCCGGGCCGCGTCGACGACGGCGCGCTGCAGCTGCTCGCCGATCAGGACCGCGCGACGTGGGACACGGTGCTGCTGGCCGAGGGCATGCGCGCGTTGGGACGCGCGGCCGCCGGCCCGGTCGAGACGCGCTACCACCTCGAGGCGGCGATCGCCGCCGCTCACGCCGCGGCCCCGACCTGGGCCGACACCGACTGGCCGCAGATCCTGTCGCTCTACGACGCGCTGGTGGCGCGGTGGCCGTCGCCGGTGGCCGCACTCAATCGGGTGATCGCCTTCGCGCAGGTATTCGGCGCCGAGGCCGCGCTCCGCGAGGCGGCGCCGCTGGCCGCCGACCCGCGGTTGAACCGCTTTCACCGCCTGCCGGCGGCGCTGGCCGACCTGCACGCACGCGCGGGCCATCGTGCGCAGGCCGAGAGGTGCTTCGCGGAGGCGCTGGCGCACGAGATGTCGGCGCCCGAACGGCGTCTGCTCGAAACCCGACAGGCGGCCCTCGGCGGGCTATAATCGGCGCCTCCGCGGAGCGCCGGTGGAATATCTCATCAAGCAGTACCCCCTCGAATCCGGCGCGCTCGAGATCGAGTACATCGAAGAGTTCTTCGGCGAGTTCCCGCGACGCAAGACCGCGGCCGAAGTGCTGGCCCGACTCGGCGATCGCGAGTCGCTGATCCTCATGGCCGAAGCGGCGCTGCCCGATGATCCGGCGACGCTGGCGCCGGTGGCCTACAAGGTGGTCCACGAGATCCGCGCGACGGAAATCGAACCCAAGCTGCGCGATCTGGTCGGCCGCCTGGCCGGCTGCGTGGACTTCGCCGGCCGCAAGGTGCTGTATTCGTGGATCGGCGCGACGCGCCGCGACTGGCGCGGCCAGGGCC
>CAYUAX010000181.1:0-9764 GCA_964442845.1 uncultured Bifidobacteriaceae bacterium
CGCTGACGGCGATGGGCGCCCGCTTCACCGCCACCGACGGCCGGCCGCCGCTGGTCGTCACCGGCGGCCCGCTGCAGGGCATCGTCCACACCCCGGAAGTCCCGAGCGCGCAGATCAAGAGCGCGGTGCTGCTGGCCGGACTGCGGGCGGCGGGCACGACCACCGTCGTCGAGCCCGAACCGACGCGCGATCACACCGAGCGGGCGCTGGCCGCCTTCGGCGCGCCGGTGGACCGATCGATCCCCGGGCGCCTCACCGTCACCGGCGGGACGCGGCTCATCGGCGGACGGCGCCTGCGGGTGCCCGGCGACCCGTCGGCGTGCGCCTTCCTCGGCGTGGCGGCCACCGGACTGCCCGGTTCGGTGGTCGAGATCCGCGGCGTCGGCCTGAACCCGACGCGGACGGCGCTCTTCGACGTCCTGCGCCGCGCCGGCGCCGACGTGCGCGTCTCGGCCGAGGACGAGTGGCACGGCGAGCCGGTCGGGACGGTACGCATCGCCTCGGGCACCCTCGGCGACGTCGCGATCAGTCCGGCCGAGGTGCCGCTGCTCATCGACGAGCTGCCGGCGCTGGCCGCGCTCGCCACCTTCGGCGGATCGTGCACGGTGCGCGGCGCGGCCGAACTGCGCGTCAAGGAGAGCGATCGGATCGCCTCGCTGGTCGAAGGCCTCAGGGCGATGGGCGCCGACGCCGACGAATTTCCTGACGGCTTCGCCGTGCGCGGCGGGCGGCGCCTGACCGGTGGCACCGTCGACGCCCACCACGACCATCGCCTGGCGATGGCGTTCGCCGTCGCGGCGCTGGGGGCCTCGGGACCGACGGCGATCCACGGCGCCGAGGTGGCGGCGGTGTCCTTCCCCGGGTTCTTCGCCACGCTCGACGGGCTGCGGGCGTGACCGCCGACAAGGTCTATCTGTGGGGCTTCATGGGCGCCGGGAAGTCCACGGTGGCCAAGGCCCTGGCGCGACGCCTCGACTGGCGGGTCGAGGACGTGGACGCCCGCATCGAACGGCAGGAACAGCGCGACATTCCGGCGATCTTCCGCCAGTCGGGCGAGGCGTACTTCCGCGCCCTCGAGCGCCAGGCCCTGGTCGACCTGCTGCCGGATCGCGGGGTGGTCGTGGCCACCGGCGGCGGCACCCCGGTGGACCCGGCCAACCGGGCGCTGATGCTGCGCGACGGCGCCGTCGTCTGGCTCGACCTGCCCTTCGACCGCGTCGTCGAACGGATCCCGCCCGACGGCCGCCGGCCGCTGGCCGCCGACCGCGTCGAGATGGAGCGGCTCTATAATCAACGCCTCGTGGCGTATCAGCAGGCGCACGTGCGGGTCGATGTCTCACGCGCCGCCGTGGACGACGTGGTCGATCGAATCGTGGACTGGCTCACCCACTGATGCGCTACCTGGTGCTCAGCGACATCCACGCCAACCTCGAGGCGCTCGAGACCGTGCTCGAGGCCGCCGCAGGGCTGCCCCACGACCGCGTGCTCGTGCTCGGCGATCTGGTGGGCTACGGCGCCGATCCCAACGCCGTGGTCGAACGGGTGCGCGGGCTCGACCCGATCGCGGTGATCCGCGGCAACCACGACAAGGTCGGGGCCGGGCTCGAGCCATCGGACGCCTTCAACGCCGTGGCCCGCACCGCCATCCGCTGGACCTACGAGGCGCTCAGCGACGACAACCGCGATTGGCTCGCCGAGCTGCCGGCCGGACCGACCGTCGTCGACGACCTGCTCGAAATCTGCCACGGCACGCCGTTCGACGAGGACGCCTACGTGTTCGACGAAGCCGACGTGCTGCGCTCGATGCAGGCGGCGAGCCGGCGCGTCTGCCTCTTCGGCCATACCCACGTGCAGGTCGGCTACCGCCTGGCCCAGGCGTCACTCACGCTCGAGACCGCCGACCCGCGCCGGCCGCTGCCGGTCGGCCTCGGCGACGGCCACTACCTGATCAACCCCGGCTCGGTCGGCCAGCCGCGCGACGGCGATCCACGGGCCGGCTTCGCGATCTACGACGCCGCCGCCCGTATCGTCGAGATCCACCGCATCGCCTATCCGGTGGAGCGCACGCAAGCGCGCATTCGCGAGACCGGGCTGCCGGAAGCGTTGGCGCAGCGCCTAGCCATCGGGCGCTGACGCGCCCGGGACTGGGGGCTGGGGACTGGGGGCTGGGGCTCGTCGAGAACGCCAGTCACGCCGTCCCGCTGTCGCGAGATCCGGACTCGCGCTGACGCTGCGCACGCTCCTCGCGCTTGCGCCGCTCCATCGCCAGCGCGTCAGCCGCCGCCCGTGACCCGAGCACCCAGCCGATCACGATGCCGACGAGCAGCACGACCGGGATGTAGATGAAGTGCCCGGCGGTCGGCGTGCCGATCTCCATGGTCGCGCGCTAGCGCCCCGCGTCCTTGCCCTCGAGCCGGGCGATCTCCCGCTCGGCGGTCTGCAGCCGGCGGCCCAGCGACCACACGTAGACCAGCACGGCCACCCAGACGAAGCCGTAGGCGGCCGCGACCAGGGTGATGGCCGGGATCTGCTCCTCGGGCGGCACTTCCGACATCGGGATGAATTCGTCGGTCGGCGGCTGGGGCTGCGCCGCCACCGGCGCCGCCAGCAGCAGCAGGCAGCAGAGCACTCGCAGGTATCGCATCACGCCTCGTCCTGGGCCAGATAGAGCCCGTCGATCCGCCAGCGCTGCCGTTCGAGCTGAGCGCGCAACGACAGCAGCGCCAGGAACAACAGCAGGAAGGCGACCACGCAGAACCACAGCGGCCGACCCATCTCCACCGGCAGCGTCGGCACCACCGACGTCTTCGGGTGCAACGTGCGCCAGTAGTTGACCGACACGTAGATGAACGGCACGTTGGCCATGCCGAACACCGCCAGGCCGGCGGCGAGCTTCTCCGACCCCGGCCCGCCGAAGCGGCGCAGGATCAGGTAGGCGACGAAGATCAGAAAGGTCATCAGGCTCGAGGTGAGACGGGCGTCCCACACCCACCACACGCCCCAGGCCTTGCGCGCCCACAGCGGCCCGGTCACCAGCGCCAGCAGGCCGAACAGCACCGCCAGTTCGGCCGCCGCGACCGCGGTGGCGTCCGAGGCCTGCCGCTTGCCGAACAGGAACCGCGCGCTGGCCACCCCGGCGACGACCGCCGCAATCAGGAACATCCACGCCGACGGCATGTGGAAGAAGTAGATCTTGTAGACGAGCCCCATCGTCGCCTCGTAGGGCGCGGCATCGATGATCCACGGCGCGACCGCGAACATCGCCATCGCCACCGCCAGCTGCGCTTTCACCGCTGTCGTCACCCGCTCCCCTCCCGTCAGTCGGTCATCACCGGCTCGAACGTCCACAGCGCCAGGGTGACGAACACGACGTCGAAGAACACCAGCAGCGCCAGCCAGAACTGCGCCACGCCGTGGTCGGGCGTCGCCTGGAACAGCGCTGCCGTGCCGCGAACCCCGGCAATCATGACTGGAACGGTCATCGGATACAACAGCACCGGCAGCAGGACATCGCGGCTGCGCGCCCGTACCAGCATCGCCGCGAACAGCGTGCCGACCGCGGCGAAGCCGAGCGTGCCGGCGGCGAGCAGCGCCGCCAGCGGGCCGGCGACGGCGAAGACCGGCGCCTGGAAGAACAACCCGACCAAAGGCACCAGCACCGCCTCGACGGCGGCGAGCAGCAGCAGGATGCCGGCCAGCTTGCCGGCGTAGATTGCCGGCCGATCGGCCGGCGCCAGCAGCAGCGCCCGCAGCGTGTCGGCCTGCCGCTCGCGCTCGAAGGTGCGGCCGAGGGCCAGCGTGCCCGAGAACGCCACGGCGATCCACAGGATCGCGGCGGCGACGTCGTCGAGCGGCGCCCCCTCCTTCACCAGACCGAACGCGAAGATCAACACCACCGTGACGGCGAAGAACAGCGTCGTCGAGAGCACCTCGAGGCTGCGCACCTCCACCATGAGGTCCTTGCGCACCACCAGGCCGGCGACGCGGAAGAAGCCACTCATGCCGGCGGCGCCGCCATCGCCGCGCGGTACCGGTCGCGCACGCCACCGCCGGCGGGCGGTTCGACGCGACGGCCGCCGCGGAGGAACACGGTGTCGGTGAGCAGCCCGTCGACGACGTCGAGGTCGTGGGTCGCCAGCACCGTGACGACGCCGCGCCGCTGCTCGTCACGCAGCCGCGCCACCAGCGCCGCCGCTGACGCCTGGTCGAGCCCGGTGAACGGCTCGTCGAGCAGCAGCAGCCGCGGCGCGTGCAGCAGGGCGCGTTCGAGGGCGACCCGCTGGCGCATGCCGCGCGACAGCGCCGCCACCGCGTCGCCGGCGCGAGCGGACAGGTCGGCGCGTTCGAGCGCCGCGGCGGCCCGCGCCGGCGCGTCGGCCATCCCGTACAACCGGCCGAAGAACACCAGGTTCTCGTGGGCGGTCAGCTCGGGATACAGGAACAGGTCGTGGCCCAGCATGCCGATGCGGCCGCGCAAGGCGGCCCGGTCGACGGGGCCGGCCGCCGTGCCGTACACGATCCGTCCGCTGGAGGGCGCGAGCAGCGTGCCGAGCAGCGCCAGCAAGGTCGACTTGCCGGCGCCGTTGGGTCCGAGCAGGCCGACGATGTCGCCGGCCGCCGCGGTGAACGAGATGTCGGCCAGCGCCCGGCGGCGCCCGTAGTGCCGGCCGAGCTGGACGACGGCGACGCGGTCGAAGTCGGCGGTCACGCCGCGGTGCCGCCGGGCAGGCGGTCGAGTTCCGCGTAGACCTGCTCGGCGGCCGCCACCAGCCGCTCGCGCTTGGCGGCGGCGCGCGGATCGTCGCCGCCGCGGGCCCGCCGCTCGGCGTCGATCGCGGCGATGGCGCCGAGCAGGCGGTCGCGTTCGCCGATGAGGGCGTCGCGGGCGGCGTCGGCATCGGGCGCGCCACGCCAGATCGCCCACGCGGCCCAGCTGACCATCAGCAGCACCGCCGCGAGGGCCACCGTCCGCGGCCAGGTCGGCGGCGCCGGCACGTCCGAGAAGTCGAGGGTCAGCGTCTGCCCCTCGGCCAGTCGGCCGGCGGTGCCCATCACGAAGACCTCGCCGTTCGACTCGCCGTCGCGCGTCGCGGTGAGTTGCGGCGACGACAGCGTCAGGCCGCCGGCCTTCTCGGCGGCCACGAGCACCCCCTCCACCGCGGCCGGCCACGCCTGCTCGATGCGCATCGTCGCGGTGAGCGGCAGCCGGTAGGCCACCTGGAACGCGGTGGCGCCCGGCGGGAACGGCCCGGTGAGGGTGAGGCGGCGGTCCTGCATGGCGGCGATCGACGCCGGACCCGACACCAGCGACGCGTTCTCGGCCACGGCCGGCAGGTCGATGACCAGCGGCCGCCCGGTGTCGACCGGCGTGCGGGCGTTGTTGACGACGCTGAACAGGTAGAAGACGGTCGGCAGGTCGTCCTGGAACTCGAGGATCACGCGGGTGTCGGCACCGAACACCACCGTGCCCGGCACCGCCGGCGCCTTGGCCGCGGCATCGCGCGCCGCCGAGTCGGCGGCCGCCGCGCGGGCGGCCCCGGCGACGAGCGCGATGCGCACGCCGCCCTTCGCCGGCACCGTGAACGGCTGCGACCGCAGCGTCTCGCCGTCGACGGTGACCTCCGCGGTCACCTCGGTTCCGGCCGCGACGGCGAGGAACTGGGCGCGGCCCTGGTCGTCGGTCACGCCGCTCACCCGGCCGTCGGGAGTGACGAGCGTCACCTCCTGCCCGGGCAGGTTGTTGCCCATGCGCTCGCGGACCACGCGGACGGTGATCGCCGCGTCGGGCAGTTCCGGGCCCGGCAGCGGCACACCCGACATCTGCGTCGCGTCGGGCATCGCCACCTGGGCGGCGGCGGCCATGGGCATCGCGCATGCGATCGCGCACGCGGCGGCCGCGAGCCAGCGATGGCCGGTCATGCCGGCCTCGCCAGGGCCGCGCCGCACTGCTTGCAGAAGCGCGCGTCGGCGTCGTTGGCGGTGCCGCACGCGGCACAGGGCGGCGCGGCCACGGTGGTCACCGCGGCGGGCCGCGGCGGCGGGCCCGCCGCCGGCACGCGGGCGGCGACGTCGCGCTCGATCGCCGTGCGATAGCCGCTGGCGTCGAGCCGCTGCATCAGCCCGACGGCGCGCTGGCGCAGCCGCGCTTGCATGTCTTCGAACTCGGCGGTCGCCGTTTTGCGCATCGCGTGGTCGAACTCGAGTTCCTTGAGCGAGCGCAGCACCAACGCCTTCTCACGTTCGAGCGCGGTGCGGGCGTGTCCGACCGCGGGCGTCTCGTCGGCCGGAGCGACGCCGGCCACCAGCGGCCCGAGGGCCTGGAACGCCGCCACCGCCACCAGGCTCGACGCCACGACGGTGAGGCTGAGGACGATCACGCTCGACAACGTCTGGCCGGTGGAGACCAGCACGACCGCGGTTGCCGCCAGCATCCCGGCGAGCACGAACAACTGCCACGGGCGCAGCCCGGGGTCAGTCGAGGTCGCGGAGTTCATCGTCGAGCTGCTGCTGTAGACCGGCGTCGGCGCCGGCCACCGCGGCCACGCCGACCGGCCCGGAGGCGCGCTCGCGGGCCCAGCGCCGCGCCACCATCCACAAGCCCACGGCGCTCAGCGCCGCGACGGTATAGGGCAGGAACCACAGCAGGCGGTGGTAGCCCTGGTCGAGCGGGCGGGCCAGGATGTGCTGTCCGCCGGCGTCGCGCACGAACGTCGCCAGCACTTCGTCGCGCGACTTCCCCTCGGAGACCAGCTGGTGCACTTTGGCCAGCTGCTCTTCCTTGCCGTGGCAGTTCATCATGCCGCACGAGCCGGCCGGCAGGTTGCAGCCGCCGCACGTGCACATGACCTCGTCGGCCAGCTCGCGCTCCATCCGCGAGCGCTCGATCAGTTTGACGGTGGTCTGCGCGTAGGCGGCGGCCGGCGACAGCAGCAGGCTGAGCAGCAGCACGGTGGCGGTCGCCGCCTCGACCCCGACGCGGGCGGTGGCGAAGGCGAACACGCGCTCGGGCAGCAGTGCGATGCCGGTGCCGAAGGCCAGCAGACCGAAGCCGATCCAGATCCAGTTGACCAGTTCGTTGACGTGGATCTCGACACTGGCGGTCTGTTCGCCCAGCTCGTACCCGGCCATCACCAGGTAGAGGTCTTCGGCCAGCGAGCGCCAGATCGCCACCTCGGTCGTCGGCTCGTTGGGGCGCGACCGGTAGTGCCACTTCGCCGGGTACATCTTGCCGAGCTCGCGGCCGCCGGCATCGAGCACCGTGACGTGCCCGGTGACCATCTGCTTCTGGCTGTCTTCGGTGGCGCGGATGGCGTCGAGGCGCAGCACGTAGCGGTCGACCTGCACCTGCTCGCCCGGCTTGAGCAGCGCCTGCTCGTCGCGGCCGAAGCCCTCGCCGGCGAAGCCGAGGAACATCAGGACGATGCCGGCGTGCACGATGTAGCCGCCGTAGCGGCGCTTGTTGCGAGCTACCAGGCCGATCATCGCGGTGAGCAGGTCGGTGCCGGTGCTCTGCCGCCGCACCGCGGCGCCGCGCACGAACTCCTGCGTGATCGTCCCCACCACGAATCCGGCGATCGCGAAGCACAGCCCGGAGCTCCACACCCGGATGCCGAGCGCCAGCGCCAGCGACCCGGCGGCGACCCCGGACAGCACCGGCCACAGGAACTGGTGGCGCAGCATCGCCACCGACGAACTGCGCCACGCCAGCAGCGGGCCGATGCCGGTGAGCAGCAGCAGGATCAGGCCGACCGGCGTCATCCACTGGTTGAAGAACGGCGGCCCGACGGTGAGCCGCTCGCCAGCCAGCGCCTCCGACAGCGTCGGGAACATCGTCGCGAACAGCACGAACAGCGCCGAGAACAGCAGCACCCAGTTGTTGGCCAGGAACGCCGCTTCCTTCGACAGCCACGAGTCGAGCTCGTTGCGGGCCTTGAGCATCGGCAGCCGGTAGATCACCCAGCCGAAGCTGAAGATCAGCACCGCCGACATGAACACCGTGAACATCACCGCCAGCTCGCGGTCTTCGCCGAAGGCGTGGACCGACTGGACGATGCCCGAGCGGGTCATGAAGGTGCCGAACAGCGTCAGCAGGAACGTGGTGATGACCAGCGTGACGTTCCACACCCGCAGCATGCCGCGCCGCTCCTGCACCATGACGGAATGCAGGAAGGCCGTGGCGGTGAACCACGGCAGCAGTCCGGCGTTCTCGACCGGATCCCAGCCCCAGAAGCCGCCCCAGCCCAGTTCCTCGTAGGCCCAGATCATCCCGAGCGTCAGGCCGAGCGACAGGCAGAACCACGCGATCATGGTCCAGCGGCGCACCGCCCGCAGCCACGAGTCGTCGAGGTGCCCGGTGACGAGCGCGGCCACGCAGAAGGCGAACGGAATGGTCATGCCGACGAAGCCCAGGTACATCGTCGGCGGGTGGATCGCCATGTAGAAGTTCTGCAGGAGCGGGTTCAGCCCCTGCCCCGCGCCCGGCGTCCCGGTGACGAACGTCGCGAACGGGTTGTTGTGGACGATCATCAGGAACAGGAAGAACATCTGCACCACGCTGAGCGTGGCGACGACGTAGGGGATCAGCTCGCGGTGGCGATCGCGGTTGATGCGCACCGCGGCGGCGCCGAACAGCGACAGCAGGAACACCCAGAACATCACCGAGCCGTCGAGGCCGCCCCAGTAGGAGGCGAGCTTGTAGCCGAGCGGCTGGGCCGATTCCGAGTAGCGCTGGACGTAGCGGATGGTGAAATCGCCGACGACGAACGCGTGAACGATGACGCCGGACGCCACCGTCATCACCGCGGCGACGAGATACAGCGCGCCGACCCCGGACGTGGTCAGCCGCGTGTTGCGGCGCCGCGCGCCGACCACCGACGCCGCCGCCGCGTAGGCCGAGATCACGAAGGCGAGCAGGAGCAGGAACGCGCCGAGATTGGCCATCGGGATCCTTGTGCGGGCGCCCGCCGGGATGGCGGACCGCACCACACTGTGAAGCGACGCTTCGTCAGTTCGTGCCGGACGGCGGCACGGCGGCGGCCGCGGCGCCGGCGGCGCCGACCTTGGCCTCGTACTTCGACGGGCACTTGGCCATGACGCCGTTCGGGTGCACCTTGAAGCCATCCGGGCCGAGCACGCCCTTCAGCACCACCTCGGCATCGTCCTTGAAGGTGTCGGGCACGATGCCGGTGTAGGACGCCTGGACGACGTGCCCCTGGCTCTGCACCTGGAAGACGTACTCCATCGAGTTGCGCTTCTTGAAGATCGACTCGGGCTTCACGAAGCCGTGCAGCTGGAGCGGCTTGCCGTACCACTCGCCCGGCGCGTCCATCACCTCTTCGACGTGTTTGTAGTACTCGGTGCTTTCGGCCATGGTGGTGTACATCAGGCCGAAGAACGACAGCGCGAGCACCCCGACGGTGAGGCCGACCTTGAGGGCTTTGTGCTTCATGGTCAATGACTTCCGGAGACAAGCGGACGCCGCCGCTGCTTCACAGAATATGCCCGCGACGGCAACGCGGTCAACCGCGGCCGACCGCTGCGCCATGCCGTGCGAGCAGGGTGTGGACGACGGCCACCGGCAGCCCGACGACGTTGGGGTACGAGCCGTCGATCCGGGTGATCCAGCGCGAGATCCGGCCCTGGATGGCATAGGCGCCGGCCTTGTCCATGGGCTCGCCCGAGGCGACGTAGGCGGCGATCTCGGCCGCCGACATCGGGGCGATCCACACCGAGGTGGCCGCCACCTCGCTGTCGGCGCCGGCGGC
>CAYUAX010000182.1:0-9703 GCA_964442845.1 uncultured Bifidobacteriaceae bacterium
GGTTGGGATCGAACGGCGCCAGCGACGGGCCGAACAGGGCGACGACGGCGACCACCGCCAGCACGACGACGGCGGCCAGCGGCCAGCGGGCGGCGACCAGGCTGCGCCAGAGGCGGCGGCGATCGACCGGCCCGGTCATCGCGCGGCTCCGGCGAGGGTGATGCGCGGGTCGAGGCGGGCGTAGACCAGGTCGACCACGATGTTGAGGACGATGAAGTTGGCGGCCAGCAGGATCACGCCGGCCTGCACCAGCGGGATGTCGCGCTGGTTGATGGCGTTGAACAGCAGCCGCCCGATGCCCGGGTAGCTGAACACCGTCTCGGTGACGACGACGCCGCCGAGCAGGAAGCCGAACTCGAGGCCGATCATCGTCACCACCGGCAGCCAGGCGTTGCGCAGCGCGTGATGCGCGACGACGACGTCCTCGGCCAACCCCTTGGCCCGCGCGGTGCGCACGTAGTCCTGGCCGAGCACCTCGAGCATCGCCGAGCGCACCAGCCGGGTGTTGCGGGCCAGCGAGTAGGTCGCCACCGCCAGGCCAGGCATGGCCAGGTGGGCGACCGCGCGCGGCAGGTTGCCGAGCGCCGTCGCCAGCTCGCCGTTCAGCAGCGGCAGCAGCACCGGGACGTGCCCGGAGATCGGCAGCCAGCGCAGGTAGAGCCCGAAGACGAAGATCAGCAGGAGGCCGAGCCAGAAGTTGGGCATCGACTGTCCGACCAGGCCGACCAGCGTGATCGCGCCGTCGGCGGCGGTGCCGCGGCGCAGCGCGGCGACCACACCGAGCGGGATGGCCAGCGACACGGCGAGGACGAACGCGAAGGTCGCCAGCTCCACCGTCGCCGGGAACGCGCCGAGCACCAGGTCGATGGCCGGCTGCCGGTACGACAGCGACTGGCCGAAGTCGCCGCGGGCGAGGTCGGCGACGAAGGTCAGATACTGCACGTGCAGCGGGCGGTCGAAGCCGAGCGCCCGGCGCACCAGCGCCACCTCCTCGGCGGTGGCGCGCTCGCTGACGAACAGGTAGGTGGGGTCGCCGCCGACGTGCAGGGCGATGAAGCTGACGAGCGTCACGCCGATGACGACGACGACGCTCTGCGACAACCGGCGGGCGAGGTAGGGCCACATGGCGGGCGGCTCAGGACCGCGGCCGGGCCTCGTAGGCGTAGACGCGTTCGTCGGGCCGCGCCTGCCATTCGATCCGCGACGACACGCCGTAGAAGTCGGGCTGGAAGTAGAGGTGCAGCCAGGGCCCGTCGTCGTAGAAGACCTGCAGCATCTCGTCGACGATCGGCCGCGCCGCTTCGGGCGCCGGCGCCGCGGTCAGCTCGTCCCAGCGATCGAACCAGCGCGGCTCCGACCAGTTGGCGTAGTTGGTGCCCGAGTCGACGCGGGCCAGGTCGTTCATGTCGTAGATGGGGCTCCACAACGCCCCGCCGGTGCCCATGAAGAACAGCGGGCCGGCGCTGCGCGTCCGCAGCAGCGGCTGGAACACGCTGGCCCACTCGAGCAGCTCGACCTCGACGTCGACGCCGACGTCCTTCAGGTACTGGCCGATGGCCTGCACCACGTTGACGTCGTTCAGGTAGCGGCCGCGGCCGGCCTGCAGCGTGGTGGCGAAGCGCACGCCGCCGGCGCGGCGCGGCCAGCCGGCCTCGTCGAGGAGGCGTTCGGCGGTAGCCGGCTCGTACGGATAGGGGCGCAGCGCCCGGTTGGCGTTGGCGATGTTCACCGGGCCGGTCGCCCGCTCGCACTCGGTATGGAGCAGTTGCCGGCAGATGGTCGGCACGTCGACGGCGTACTGCAGGGCCCGCCGCACCTTGGCATCGCGGATCGCCGTCCCGCCCGGCGCCGCGGCGAACTGCGCCGCCTGGTTGAAGCCGACGAACATCCGCCGCGTGCCGTTCACCGCCTGGACGCGCGCGTTGGCCGAGGCGTTGATGGCGTCGATCTGGTCGGGGGCGACGTTGGTCACGATGTCGACGGCGCCGGCGATGAGTTCGGCCGTGCGCGTCGAGGCCTCGGGGATGATGCGCCAGACGATGCGCTCGAAGCCCGGGCCGTCGCCGACCCGCTCGAGAACGATCTCGGAGCCGCGCGTCCACGACACCAGCCGGTAGGGGCCGGAGCCGACCGGCGTCGTCGCCGCCTCGTCGAGGCTCATCCGCGCGTAGCGGTCCTTGCAGTGGATGCTGATCTCGGTGAGCAGACCGAAGGCGATGGGGTTCTTGCGGGCGATGGTGATGCGCACGCGCCGCTCGTCGAGCGCCTCGGCGCCCTTGAAGCCCACCGAGGTGAAGACGAAGCCCGGCGCGTTGCCGGTGAAGCGGTTGGCGGGGTCGGCGATGCGGGTGAAGGAGTAGGCGGCGTCCTCGGCGGTGAGCGGCTCGCCGTCGTGGCAGGTGAGGCCGGGGCGCAGTGTGTAGGTGTACTGCGTGCCGTCCTCCGACACCGCCATCGCCTCGGCCAGCGCCGGCACGTGCCGGCCGGCGGCGTCCAGCTCGTAGAGCGAGTCGAACAGGTGATGGGCGATGTTCATGTTGTCGCGGCTCGAGATGTTGGCCGGCTCGAAGGTGGTGATGTCGGCGCTGAGGCCGACGACGATGGTGCGGTCGGCGGGGGCCGCCGGGCCGAACAGCAGAGCGGCGCCGCCCAGCCCGGCGACGGCTGCGAGGATGGCCAGCGTGCGCAGTCTCGTCATCGGTTCGTCCTTTCGTCCAGCAACGCCCGGGGATCGACGGTGCGCCCGTCGGCCGCCGAGGCCAGGCAGGCTTCGACCATGGCCAGCGACAGCAGATGATCGCGGCCGGGGCACGGCAGCGGCCCCTGGCCACGCAGGTGCGCGGCGAACTCGGCCCACAGCGCCGCCGCGTCATCGACCCAGGGTTCGGCCGGCGGCAGGGCCACCGGCGTGAGCGTGTCGTCGTCGCGGCGGGCGTAGCCGAGCCCGCCGAACATGTCGGCCTGCACGGCGACGCCGTCGCGGCACTCGGTGCGCCAGTCGAAGCGCATCGCCTTCCAGTTGCCGGCCCAGGTGCCCTGGTAGGTGACGCGGATGCCCCTGGTGAAGGTGAAGAGCGCCGCGACGTTGGCGTCGCCGCGGTACATCGACCACGACGGGTTGAAGGTCTGCGCCGCCACGGCGACCGGCTCGGCGTCGTAGACGAACCGCAGCAGGTCGAAGTGATGGATGGCCTGCTCCCAGAGCATCGGCTGGACCATCGTCAACGGATACTTGTTGAGCTGCGGCTGGCGGCCGTCGCGCCAGCGCTCGTAGAGGAAGCGGCCGAACTCGGGCGGTCCCAGCCGATCGGCGGCGAACAGCGCGCGCAGCGCCGTGGTCACGGCCAGATAGCGGAAGTTGAGCCCGACGGCGAGCGGCACGCCGGCGGCGGCAGCCGCGTCGACGCAGGCGACGGCGGTGGCGAGGTCGTCGGCGAGCGGCTTCTCGGCGAGAATCGCCAGGCGCGCGCCGCAGGCGGCGGCGATCTGATCGGCGCGCCCGGCCGGCGGCGTGGCCAGGATCACCGCGTCGGCCGCGCTGCGCGCGGCGACCTCGGCCAGGGAATCGCCGCCGACGGCGCCGGGCGTGGCGGCCACGGCCTCGGCCACGCGATCGGGCGCGGTGTCGACGAAGCCGACCAGCTGGCACCCGGGATGCGCGGCGACGACTCGACGCCAGATGCGGGCGCGCGCCCCGACGCCGACCAGGACGACGCGGAGCTGGGTCATACCGGCACCTCGGCGGCCAGCGCCGCCACGCCGGTGTCGGCGTCGGTCCAGGCGAAGCCGCGAAGACACTCGGGATCACACGCCCGCATCGGCGGCTTCGCCGGCGCCGGCGCCGGCGTGAGTACACAGGTCACGCCAGGGAAATGCCGCGCGATGCGCGCGGCCATGGCGCTGTCGCGCACCACGGCCGGACTGGCCAGATGCACGACACGGCTGGCGGCGCCGTCGAAGACCAGCCGCGCCAGCGCTGGCGCGAGGTCGAGCGTCCAGGTCCAGTCGCGGGCCGGGTCGTCGTCGCGGACCTCGAGCGCGCGGCCGGCCCGCGCGGTGGCCAGCCAGCGGGCTACCGGCGACACGTGCGGACGCGTCGGCCGGGCCCACTCATCGGGCCCGTACAGGTAGCCGAGCCGCACGACGTGCGCCGGCACGAGGCCGTCCAACCCCTCGAGCGTCGCGCGCTCGCCGAGGCGCTTGGCGACCGCATAGGCCGACTGCCCGGTCGGCACGTCGGTGACGGCGAGGGCGCCGCGTCCGTCTTCGGGGGCGAACACCCCGCTCGAACTCAGATACACGAACGCGGCCGGCCGCGTGGCGGCGGCGTACTCGAGCGCCGCGAGCAGCGGCCGGGTGTTGGCGGCGAGGTGCGCCGCGCGCGTCCACCCGAGGGTCGACGGATCGGCGGTGATCGCGGCGCCGTGCACGACGAGATGCGGCGGCGGCAAGCCGCCTGGCATCCCGGCGGCGAGGTCGGCCTCGACCTGGGCCACGCTGTCGAGGCCGGCGGCCCAGCCGGCGTCGAAGGCGCGATCGACACCGCTCACCTGCCAGCCGAGCGCGGCGAAGCCGCGGACCAGGCTGCGCCCGACGAACCCGCCGGCCCCGGTGACGACCACGTGAGGCGTCGTCATGGCCGCTGGGCCACGCTGGCGGGGTCGAAGCTGGCCAGGGCGTGGGTGTGCTCGGTGAGCAGCCGCTCGGCCAGCGCGGCATCGCGCGCGGCGAGCGCCTTCACGATCGGCGGGTGATTGGCGGCGATGTCGACGAGATCGACGTCGCGGTCGCGGCGCAGCGACATGATCTGGTGGATGCGCAGATAGAGGCCGGCCCACAACTGGGCCAGCAGCTGATGGTCCGACAGGGCGATGAGGGTGCGGTGGAACGCCTCGTCGGCGCCGACCAGCGCCTCGCGGTCGTCGGCGGCGGCGGCGCGTTCCATCGCCTGGCACGGCCCGCGCAGCGCCTCCACCGGCGTGCCGGCGGCGAGGATCCGCCGCGCCGCCGTCACCTCGAACACCGTGCGCATCTGGCAGGTCTCGACCACCTCGCGCACGGTGAGCGGCTTCACCCGCTTGCCCTTGTAGGCCACCGTCTCCACCAGCCCGTCGCTCTCGAGGATCTGCACCGCCTCGCGCACCGGCGCCCGGCTGACGCCGAGCTGGCCGGCCAGGGCCGTCTCGATCAGCACCTCGCCCGGCCGCAGCCGGCCGGTGACGATCGCGCGGCGCAGCCGCTCGGCAATCTGCACCTTGAGCGGTGTCTGGGCGAGCGGCGCGAAACCGGGATCGACCGCCGGCGCCACGAACGACTCAGCCACGTGTCCCTCCGATCGCCGCGGGCCGGTCGGGCGCGCCGGCCTCGACCTGCACGGCCGGCACGTCGGCCAGCACGTCGTCGTCGGCGGCGCCGCGCCACATCAGCACGGCGAAGCTGGCCTCGGTGTCGAGCGCGGTGATGCCGGCGTGCCAGGTGCCGCGATGGTAGGCCACGCCGAGCGTCGCCGGGACGACGAACGCCTGCGCCCGGCCGGCGTCGGGCCGCCCGTCGGGCAGCGGCGGCATCACCGTGACCAGGTAGCGCGAGCCGTCGAGCGGGAGGAACAGCTGGGCGGCGTGGGGGTGTCGTTCCACGCGCGTGACCGTGCAGGGCGACGCGGTTGGCGAGACGCGGTTGGTGTGCACCTGCAGCGCCAGCCCGGCGACCGGGGCGAGCCAGTCCGAGTACAGGCGTCGCTGCCCGGGCCGGGCCGGGGCCTCGACGAAGGCCCCGAACGGCGCGAACGACGCGGCCTCGGGCGCCACGGCGCGAATCGTCATGCCGGGGCCCCCGGCGGCGGCACGGCGTTCCGCCAATGGGCGGCGATGTCGCCGCGCCGGGCAATCCAGACGCCCGGCCGGCCCTGCACGTGATCGAGGAAGCGGCGCAGCCCGGCCAGCCGTCCCGGATGTCCGAGGATGCGGGCGTGCATGCCGACCGACATCATCCGCGCCGGGCCGGCGCCGTCGGCGAGCAGCTCGTCGGCGGTGTCGATCAGGAACTCGGCGAAGGCGCGTCCGGTCACCAGCGGCCCGCCGACCAGCTTGGCGTCGTTGGTGACGAGCGAGTACGGCACCACCAGATGCGCGCGCGCCCCGACGCGCACCCAGTAGGGCCGATCGTCGTTGTAGGCGTCGCTGTCGTAGGCGAAGCCGCCGTGTTCGACCAGCAGCCGCCGGGTGTGCGGCGAGGCCGCGTAGCGGCAGTACCAGCCCTGCGGCGCGCGGCCGATCAGGCCGTGGAGGGCGGCGTGGGCGCGGGCGATGTGTTCGCGTTCGGTCGCTTCGTCGAGCAGGTAATGCTCGATCCAGCGCCAGCCGTGGGCGACGACGTCCCAGTCGCTCGCCGCCAGGGCGGCCGCCGCCTCGCGATTGCGCTCGAGCGCCCGCGCCGCCGCGAACACGGTGAGCGGCAGGCCGCGGTCGCGAAAGAGCTGCACCAGCCGCCAGAACCCGGCCCGGCTGCCGTACTCGAACATGCTCTCGGCGCCGAGGTCGCGCTGGCCGGGCGGCACGCGCGCCTGCGCCACCTCGGTGAGCGCGGTATCGGTGCGCCCGTCGCCGTCGCCGACGGCGTACTCGCCGCCCTCCTCGTAGTTGAGGACGAAGTTGATCGCCAGCCGGGCGCCGCCCGGCCACCGCACCTCGGGTGGCCGCGCGCCGTAGCCCACGAAATCGCGCGACGTGTCCATCGGCCCGGGCGCGATCAGTCGCGCGTGCCTTCCACCTTGCAGAAGAAGCAGCACCACTCCCCGGTGGTCACGTTGGGCAGGGCGCGGAGCCCGAAGATCATCCCGTCGGCGGGAGCCGTGAGGCTGGCGAGCGGGTCGCCGAAGATGGTCACGATGCGCGCGATTGGATCGCCCTTCTTCATCATCGTGAGGAACGACGTGCCTTCCTCTGGCAGGAAGATCCCCGAGGCCGGCGCGAGCAGCGCTTCCTGATTGCCGCGGTAGCGCGGCGACGGATAGGCCGCCTGACCTGGATACATCCGGTAATGCCGCAGGATGTTCAGGATGCTGTTCGCGAGCTCGCGGCCGACGCGCGCGAACTCGCTCGGCGAGGTCGCCGATCGGCCGCCCAGCTCCACGGTGATGGCGACCTTGCCCAGCTCCTTCATGTGGGCCATTGGGCTGCCCTTGGGGCTGATTGACGACATGATGCACCCCCAGCCCGGCCCCATCGCCGTGGCCAGCTCCACCGACTCGGGCCGCTCGTCGACGAAGATGGCCTTGTCGAGGAACGAGTGGGCGCCGCCCGAGTGAATCGAGATCTCGAAGTCGGCCACCGCGCCCATCGCCTCGGCGTGCGCGGCGGCGAGGCGCTCGGTGAGGTAGCCGGTGGCGCGCCCCGGGTAGATCCGGTTCATGTCGTAGCTGAACGTGTCGAGCGGGTTGCCACGCTGGGCGGCCTCGAACGCCGGCACGTTCATCACCGGACACATCACCACCGTGCCGGCCAGCTGCGTCGGGTCGATCTGGCGCAGCGCGATCTGGCAGGCCAGGGGGCCTTCGGGTTCGTCGCCGTGGATGGCGCCGTCCACCCAGAAGCACGGCCCGCCGGCGGCGCCGTTGATGACGACGACGGGAATCTCGAGCGGCGTGCCGCCGGCGAGGGTGGTGACGGGAATGGCCCCGCGCACGGTGGTGCCGGGCGCGGCGGTGGCGGTGCCGACGGTGACGCTCTTCGCGGTGGACATGTCGCCGGTCCTCGAATCAGATGCCCTGGTAGGCCTGGTACTGCGCGAGCTGCTCGGGCGTGTAGACCTGCATGAACTCGATCTCGATGCCGCCCGCTTCCTCGTCCAGAAACGCCACCCAGCCCTCGGGATGCGGGTGCGATCCGTGTTTCTGGCAGGCCTGGCAGATGCGCAGCGTCGCGCCCTGGGCCTGGGCGTGGGCGAGCGCCCGGTCGATGTCGTCGACCTCGTAGCAGATGTGGTGCAGCCCTTCGGCGCCGCGCTGGGCGATCCACGACGCGAAGCGGCCGTTCGGCTGCATCGACTCGCAGAGCTGGTACTCGATGCCGCCGAGGTAGAAGAGCGCCACGCGGTTCTGCGACTTCGGGTAGACCTTGATCTCGGTGTCGGCGGGCACGTGGAGGAAGCGGGCGTAGGCGGCCAGCGCCGCCGCCGCGTCGCGCACGGCGAAGGCCATGTGCTTGATGCCCTTGACGTTGGGATTGTCGGACTTCATCTGCACCTCGTCGCCGGGACCCCGGCGCTCAGCCGCGCACCGCCGCCACGACGCCGGCCATGCGCGCACAGGCCTCACGGATCTTCTCGACCGGCTGGGTGAGCGACAGGCGTACGAAGTCGTCGGTGTAGTCGCCGTAGACGCCGCCCGGGAACACCAGCACACGGCCGTCGCGCAAGAGCCGCTCGCAGAACGCCGTGGCGCCCATGCCGACACTCGACACGTTGGCGTAGACGAAGAACGCGCCTTGCGGCTCGGCGTAGGGAATCCCCATCTCGGCGAGCCCCTCGCAGAGCGCCTGTCGGCGCGCGTCGTAGTGCCGGCGCATGTCCTCGACGCAGTCCTGTGGCCCCGTGAGCGCCGCCAGCGCGGCGTGCTGCGCGACCGCCGAGGTCGAGATCGCGAGGCCGTTGTGGATCGCGGCCAGCGCCGGCACGAACGGCTCGGGCGCCGCGAAGTAGCCGATACGCCAGCCGGTCATCGCATACGTCTTCGAGAAGCCGGAGATCGTGAACGTGCGCTCGGCCATGCCCGCCAGCGACGCCACGGGCTGGATGCGATGCCCGCCGAACACGAGCCGCGAGTAGATCTCGTCGGAGATCACCAAGAGGTCGTGCTTCAGGGCCACCGCGGCGATGCGTGCGACCTCGTCGGGCGGCGTCACCGTGCCGGTCGGGTTGCTCGGGTTGATGACGACGACCACCTTGGTCTTCGGCGTGACGTGTGCCTCGACCATCGCCGCGGTGAGCGTGAAGTTCGTCGCCATCGTGGTGCGGATGTCGACCACCGTCGCCCCGGCGAGCTCGGCCGCCTGGTGATACGGGTGATAGCCCGGACACGCCGCCAGCATCTCGTCGCCGGGATCGAGCAGCCCGAGCGCCACGGTGAAGAGCGCCTGCTGCGCGCCGGGCGTCACGACGATCTGCCCCGGCGCGTAGGCGTGGCCGCCCTGCGCCACGAGGTCTTTCGCGATGGCCTGACGCAGCGGCAGGATGCCCTGCGCGTGCGTGTAGTGCGTCGCGCCGGCGGCGAGCGCGTCCTGGCCGGCCTTCACGATGTGCGCCGGCGTGTCGAAGTCGGGATCGCCGCGCCCCATGCGGATCACGTCGGTCAGGCCGTCGGCGATCTCGAGCAGCCGGTTGTTGACGCGGGCGTCGCGGACGACGGCGCGCCGGGCGAGGTGGCGGGCGGTGGCCATCAGGACAGTCCGTAGATCGCGGAGTACTTGGCGGTGAGGTGCGCGAGATACGGTGCCGGATCGAGCGTCCGGCCGGTGGCGCGCAGGAGCAGCTCGTTCCTCGCGTAGCGGCGGCCGTGCCGGTGCACGTGCTCGGTCATCCAGGCGCGAAGCGGCGTGTAGTCGGCGCGCGCGAGCCCGTCGCGCACGGCGGCGTCCCGCACCGCCGTTTCGTAGAGCTGCCCGGCCATCACGTTGCCGATCGTGTAGTTGCAGAAGGTGCCGATCTG
>CAYUAX010000183.1:0-9694 GCA_964442845.1 uncultured Bifidobacteriaceae bacterium
CATCGACCCCATCCTCCCAAGAAATGAGGTCTCCGAGAAAGCCGGGGCGATTCAACCAGGGCACTGAGACGTTCGTTGGGGCCGTATGTAGAGGCGTTTGCACCAGGATTTGACAACCTTGAGAGTCTGTACGTGCTTGCAGTGGCGGCGCTCGCGACTCTGGTCCCAGTGTTCGGCGTCGCATCTCCAATTCGTTACAAGCACCGTTATGCTTACGGAAGTATCGTCGCTCTACTCACGCTGATTGGATACATTGCCAATGTCCGTGGCCAGAACGCCAACATTGAGGCTGATGTGGTCAAGCTGTCCCTCTATGGGCGTGGAGGCGCTATCGAACACACTGATCCCGAGCTTGGCAGATTGGAGATCGGCGTTGAGATCGCAGTCCGGAATGATTGGGGGGCAGCTGTCACTCTTTCGCAGTTCTGCTTTGAGGGCATGCTCGATATCGGCGGCCAGCTTCTAGAAAGCTGCGACCTCCGCTTCAGCGAGAACGACCATCTGCAGAGTCCGCAACGTAGCGCAAGAGTTGAAGGGTTTGACGCCAAGTACCTGCACCTGACTCTCTCGCTTAGTGGGATTCCTTCTGAACAGATTCGACTGCTCCAAGCACAGATACTTAGGAGGCAGGCGTGGTTTCGATTGTCGCCCAGCGACCGAGAACCGCCGCTTCCGTTCCCGTTCTCTTACGCGATGGTTCATTTCTTGGAGGCTGGCCGACGCCCACACAGAGCGTTCGCCGCATTCTTGGATGGCGCAGCATCGCCGCCGGTGTCGGCCAACAACCGCAGTGCGGTGTGGTATGCGGCTGGCCCCTTGAATTCAGCTAGCCAACCGACACCGCCTCTACGGGACCGTGACTTTACGAGACCACGGCCGCCAAGCTAGGCGGTTAGTTTTAGGCTAACCGTTGCGGTGCGGCTGGGCCCTCAGAGGCGCTGCCACATCGCGTCAACCGTCTCGCGCAGCCGCGCCGCCGCCTCGGCGTTCGTCTCCCCCGCCGTCACGGTGAGCGGCGGCCCGATCGCGATCCGCACGCGGTGGCCACTCCACGGCCACACCAGCCGCCACGCGATGCCCTTTCCACGCGGCCAGATCTCGTAGAGCCCGCGCAATGCCACCGGCACGATGGGCACCTGCAGGTGCTGGGCCAGGATCGGCGCGCCCTTCTTGAACCGCTTCACCGTGCCGTCGATCGACCGCTCCCCTTCCGGGAACAGCAGCAGCACCTTGCCATGCGTCAGGCCGAAGGCGCCGGCCTTCATCGCCGGCACCAGCGACGCGTCGGCATCGACCGGCACGACGTTGATCTGCCCGGCCACCCACGCCATCGTCGGCGTGGCGAAGTACTCGGCGGCGCCGACCGCGAACATGTCCTTGAAGGTGCGATACGGCAACACGCCGCCGAGCACGAACGGGTCGAGGAAGCCCTGGTGGTTCGGGCACAGCAGATACGGGCCGCTGGCCGGCAGGTGCGCCAGGCCGTCGACGCGCACCCGCGTGACCGCCAGCCGGAACAGCCGCGCCGCCAGCCACAGCAGCGGGACGGCCAGACGCCGCTCGAGCAGGCGGCCCAGCACGGGGTCGGTCGCCGGCGGCAGGTCGCGCAGCAGCGTGCTCCACGCCTCGTCCACCGCCCCGGCGCCGGCGGCACCGCTGCCCGGACGCACCGCCTCGACGAGCTGCCGCACGGTGAAGATCTCGTGCGTCGCCGTCTCGGGCACCTTGATCGCGAAGCGCTGCTCCAGCTCGGTCAGCAGCTCCACGCGCTCCATGCTGTCGAGGCCGAGGTCGAGCTCGAGGTTGGCGTCTGGACGCACCGCGGCGCCGTCCTTGGCGCGCCGCCCCACCAGGGCCAGCGCGGCGCCGACGTGGGCGTCGTCGAGCCACTCCTGATCCGCGGCGCTCGCCGGCGCGGCGGCGGCCGTCTGCCTGGCCGCCGCCTGCGCCTTCAGCCGGCGCTGGATCTCGAAGCGGCGCAGCTTGCCGGTGGTGGTGCGCGGCAGCGGCTCGAACCACACGTCGTAGCCGAGCACGCGCTTGTGGGCCGGCAGCCCGGCGCTCAGGCCCTCCATCTCGAAGCGCAGCAGGTCGCCGGCGTTGACGATCTTGCGCGCCTTGAGCAGCTCCGGGTCGAGGACGATCACCGCGTGCAGGCGCTCGGTCGTCGGCTCGTCGGGCCGGGTCACGCCCATCACGCAGATTTCCTTGATCACCGCCGACTTGCGGTAGTGCGCCTCGATCTCCTCCGGGTAGATGTTCTTGCCCGAGGCGAGGACGATCATCTCCTTCTTGCGGCCGGTGATGGTCAGGCGGCCCGCGGCGTCGAGACGCCCGAGATCGCCGGTCAGGAACCAGCCGTCGCGCATCACCTCGGCGGTGGCGTCGGGCCGGTTGAAGTAGCCCTGCATCACGATCGGGCCGCGGATGGCGATCTCGCCGTCCTCGGCGTCGCCGTCGGGCGGCAGGATCTTCAGCTCGTTGCCCGGCAGCACCTTGCCCACCGTGTCGATGTGCGCCTCGTGCGGCTCGTTGATCGTCGCCGCCCCCGATGTCTCGGTGAGGCCGTAGGCCTGGAGGATGGTGAAGCCGAGGCCATAAAGATCGCGGCCGATGGCCGGATCGAACTTCGAGCCGCCGGTCACCAACAGCCGCATCGATCCGCCGAGCACCCTGTGCACCTTGGCGAAGACGATCGGGCCGATGTTGACGCCGACCTTGCGCAGCAGCAGGTTCGCCGACAGCAGCGTGCGGAACAGCGACCGCGTCACCAGCCCGCCCTTGGCGACCTCGCCGGTCACGCGCTGGTGGATCAGGTAGAAGAACTGCGGCACGCACGCGAAGATGGTGATGCGCCGCTCGGCCAGCGCCTTCAGCAGGTCGGTGGTGTTGAGCGTCTCCAGGTAGACCACGCGGGCGCCGACGGCGAACGGCAGCAGCAGGTTGGCCATCTGCGCCAGCGAGTGGAACAGCGGCAGCACGCCCAGCACGGCGTCCTGCTCGCTCACGTCGACGACGGCGAAGGCCGCCTCCCGTTCGGCCGCCAGGTTGCCGTGCGTGAGCACGACGCCCTTGGGATCGGACGTGGTGCCCGAGGTGTAGAGGATGATCGCCGCGTCGTCGCGCGTCGCCGGTGACGAGGCAGCCACCGGTGGCCCCGGAGCGGCCAGGATGGCGTCCACCGAGATGGTCGCGTCGGCGGCGTCGCCGTACATCCGCACCAGCGGCATGGCCACGGCGGCCAGCGCCTCGCGGCCGGTGGCCAGCAGCCGGGTGCCGCACAGCAGCAGCCGCGCCCCCGACGCCTGCAACACGGTGGCCACCTGCGCCGCCGAGTAATTGGTATCGAGCGGCACCGCGACCGCACCGATGCGCAGCATGCCGAGGTACACCGCGCACCAGCGCGCGTCGTTGTCGGCCAGGATGGCGCAGCGGTCGCCGGCACCGAGGCCCTGGCCGGCGAGCCACGCGGCGAAGCCCTCGGCGGCGGTCAGCAGCTCGCGGTAGGTGACGCGCTCGAGTCCGTCCTTGCGCAGCACCTCGACGGCGACGTTCTCGGGAAAGCGCGCCGCCGTGGCGGCGAAGACCTCCCAGAAGTTGCGGCCCGGCGGCGAGGGGTGCACCACGCCGGCCGATTGTAGGCCAGGCGCCAGGGTCGAGCGCCTAGCGTCGCCGAGGCTTGACAGCGGCGACGACGGCGAAGGCGCTGCGCCGCCACGCCACGTCCACGCGGAACCCGGCGGCGGCGAGCCAGGCCGTTTCCTGCGCCAGCGTGAAGTAGGTGTCCTCGCCGGCCCACGCCTTCAGGAACTTCGCCGCGGCAGCGCGGCCGTGGGCCATCGCCAGATGCGCCCGCCAGCCGGCCATGTCCTTGGCCTGCAGGCGCGGGCTCGACGCGGTGGCGCAATCGGCCACGACCAGCAGACCTCCCGGGCGCAGCGCCTTGAACACCTTGGCGAAGAGCCGGCGCTTCGCCGCCGGCGCGGTGATGTGGTGCAGCGAGAAGGAGGCGGTGACGACGTCGCACGCCGGGATCGGCGCCGTCTCGAAGTTGGCGACCACGGTGGTCAGCCGCCGTCCGAGCCGCCGCTCGGCCATCGCCAGCATGCCGGGGTCGCTGTCGATGCCGACCACGCGCGCGCCCTTCAGACGCGGCAGGCAGCGGGCGGCCAGCGCCCCGGACCCGGTGCCAAGATCGACCACCAGCTTGGCCGGCCGCTCCCGCGCGTCGAGTGCCTGGGCGGCGTTGTCGAGGATCTCGTCGTAGTACGGGATGAAGGTCAGAATCTGCCGGTCGTACTCGTCGGTCCTGATCCCGAGATGCTCGGCAACGCTCATGGGCTGATTCTAGCCGCTAGCCACCTAGCCCCTGGCCGCTAGCCGCTAGCCGCTAGCCGCCAGTTAGTAGTTCCACTGCACCTGGAAGCCCAGCCGGTTGGCATCGCGCGTCAGCTCGAACGGGAACGTGCTGGTGCGGGTGCGCCGGAACGTCCGGGTGTAAATGCCGGTGACCTCCACCTCGGCCCAGCGCGTGAACTCGACGCCGAAGTCGAGTTCGTTGACCTCGTCGCGCGGGGCGTTGCGGCCGAACTTGCGGGCGCCGTCGTAGTAGTTCCAGCGGGTGAACGGGAACCACGTGCCGGTGGCGTGACGCAGCCGGTAGTTGGCCTGGAAGTAGCCGCCCTTCAGCGTCCGCGCCCGAATCGATCGCAGGTCATCCGACAACTGCGGCCCCTCGCCGATGGTCCACTCGGTCTCGAAGCCAATCGGCTGCGGATAGACGACCGCGGTGACGGCGACGCGCCGGTCGACGGTGCCGTTGGCCGGCTGGCTCGGCGTGAAGGTGACGCCGCCCGAGGTGATCGGTTGGGTGGTGGCCACGAAGTTGCCGGCGTAGGCCTGCGCGCCGAGTTCGAAGAACTGGCCGCCGGCGGTCTTGAACGGGTAGGCGAGGCGGGCCACGGCGTGGACGTCGGCGTTCTGATCCGGGCGGTTCAGCCCCTGGCCCGAGTAGACGCCGAAGGCCGCCACGCCGTAGTCCCCGGAGCCCTTCAGGCCCTGCGCGGTCAGATCGCGGAAGCGCTGCCGGGCCGTCGCCGACGCCCACATCACCGCCGCCCCCAGGTCGCGTTCGCCTTCCACGGCGCTGTTCAGGGCGTCAGGGCGCTCGAGCGGCCCGCGGTTCTGGCTCGACTGCATGTTGACCCATCCGAACGGCACCTTGGACTGCCCCAGGCGCACGCGCCACGTCTTCTCGCGGTCGAGCCACACGTCGCCGTAGAGGTCACGGGCCTGGACGACGAAGTCGCCGGTCGCCGGGGTCGCGGCGTAGTCCATCTGCGCATACAGGCTGAGGTGGTCGGAGAGATCGCCGCTCAAGACGAACCGGCCGCGGCGGATCCCGAACGACTCGGTAGGATTGACGCTGCGATCCGCCGGCACCTCGAGGACCGCCCCCCGGGCCGAGAACACCTCCTCGCGGCGGAACTGCGTGTAGCCGCGCATGCTGAGGCGCTCGTACCACTTGCCGGCGAGGGCCCGGCTCACAACCGGGGCCGGTGTGCCGGTGGTGGCCGTCTTCACCTCGGCGATGGCCTTGTCCTGTTCGGCCTCGTGCGCCGTGGCGGCGGTCGCTGGGCTGGCCACCGCTGGCGCGGCCGGAGACGGCGCGGGGGCCGGGGCCTCGGCCAGCACGCGAATCTCGTCGAATTCCTGCGGGGAGATCGAACCGCGGTCGCGCAGCACCTGCAACAGGCGCAGCAGCGCGTCGTTCGCGGCGTCGGCGGCCGCCAGCCGTGGCCCGCCGAGCAGGGCGGCCAGGGTCAGAGCGGCGATGGTGCGGGGCGTGCGCCCGCGGGCGACGCGTGAGCCGGCGATGTACATGGTGGTTACATGTACGTCGCACGCGTTTCCCGTTCGTGTCTGGCGTGTTACGGCCAGGTTAAAGCTCGGCCGTACGCGCCACGGCCGTCCGCGAGGGACGGCCGTGGGCGGATGGCGAACGAAGAACCGGCGCGCCGGCTCAGAACTGGATGCGGGCGCCCCACTGGATCTGGCGGGCGTCGCGGGCGGTGGTGTAGGTGGCGAAGCTGCCCGAGGTGATGACCCCGCTCGGGTTCTCGAAGTTCACCGTGTTGAGCACGTTGTAGGCCTCGAGGAACATCTCGAAGCGGGCCCGCGCGCCGACCGTGAACTGCTTGGTGGTCCGCACGTCCACCACCTTGTCGCCCGAGGTGCGGGAGAGCTGGTCCATCGTGATCGGCGCCAGGTTCCGCGATTGCCGGAAGGCGTTGATGATCGCCAGGTTGCCGTCGTCGGCGCGGCCGCCCGAGTTCTTCACCAGCCCCGCCGGGCGATCCTGGTTGTTGCCGTCGCGATCGAGGTCCACGCCGGCGGTCACGTCCCAGGGGTTGCCGTTGCGCAGCGACAGGATGGTCGAGAGCTGGATGCCCCAGGGCAGCGGCGCGATGGCCGACACCGACAGCGCCTGGCGGCGATCGTTCTCGTCGAGGCCGCGGTCGTCGTTGCCGAAGGTGCCCCACGGGTCGGTGTTGGTGCTGGCGTTGTCGTTGGTGTTGTCCGAGATGGCCTTGGCCAGCGTGTAGGAGATCTGCCAGGTCGTGCCCTTGAAGCGCTTGCGCAGCTGCGCCTGGAGGGCGTCGTAGGTCGAGTTGGTGAGCGAGTTGATGAGTGTCACCGAGCTGAACTGCGGATACGGGCGCGGGTTGGTGGCCAGCGGTCCCCGCGCCGGCAGGTTGGCGTCGCGGCCGGTCTGCAGGTCCTTCTGCTCCTGGCGGATGAAGTCCACCTCGAGCGAGGTCTCGCCGGGCAGCATCTTGGCGATGCCGACGGTGGCGCTGATGACGTAGGGCAGGTTGAGGTCGTCGCCGGGCAGGTAGAGCGCCCGGCCGCCGGCGGTGCGGATGTAGTCCTCGAGCGTGCGGCCGCCGAGCGCCGCGGTCTGGTTCGGATAGAACTGCAGCAGCGCCGGGTCGGTGATCTCGGCGGTGTACTGGTTGCTCACCACGTCGCCGCGGATGTTGAACCAGGGCCGGTTGCGGCCCGAGTAGAGGCCGTAGCCGCCGCGCAGCACCGTGCGCCCGTCGCCACGCACGTCCCAGGCGAAACCGACGCGCGGCTGGAGGTTGTTCAGATCGTTGCCGCGGTCGGCGGTGACCATGTTCTCGAGGCCGCGGAACTGCGGGTTGGCGAGCAGGTCCTCGATCAGGCCCGGGCTGCGCAGGTTGCTGTCGAAGTCGTAGCGCAGCCCGAGGTTGAGGGTGAGGTTGCCGAGCCGGACGTCGTCCTGGACGAAGAAGCCCCACTCGGTGTTGCGGTAGTTGCGGGTCGCCGGCCCGCTGCCGATGGTGAAGCGGATCGGCCAGGTGGTCGCATCGCTCTGGACGAACGGCCGGTCGGTGTTGAACTGCCACACGCCGGCGCCGTAGTAGTCGGCCAGGTAGTCGAGATCCTCGAAGGCCATGCGCACGCCGGCCTTGGTCGAGTGCCGGCCGGTGGACCAGAAGAAGGTGTCGTTCACGGTGTAGCGCTTGCGCGGGAAGCCCTGTGGCAGGTTGGGCGAGCGGCCGGAACTGAACGACGGCCGGATCACCTGGGTGTCACCGGTCGTCTGGAAGCGCTGGGTGTCCTGGTCCATGAACTGCACCACCAGGCTGTTCAGCGTCGAGGCGCCGAGCGTCCAGTTCCAGTTGGCCGAGAAGTCCGAGAAGTCGAGCGCGGTGTTCTCGGCCAGCTCGTAGTCCTCGATGATGTCGTCGTTGTCGTAGAGGTAGCGCAGGCTGAAGGCGTGCTTGCTGCTGGCGGTGTAGTCGAGCTTGCCCTGGGCCAGCTTGGCCCGCGTGCCGTTGTCGTAGACGCCGTTGTACTCGGCGGCGAAGGGATTGGCCGCCGGCAGGGCGATGATCCGCACCGAGTTCTGCCGGTTGTACTCGAAGGTGCCGAACAGGAACGCCTTGTTGCGCACCAGCGGCCCGCCGAACGCGGCGCTGAACCGGGTGGCGTCGAACGGCGGCTTGGTGCGGGCGAAGGCGTTCTTGGCGTTCAGCGAGTCGTCACGGCCGAAGTACGACACCCGGCCGGTCAGGTTGTTGGTGCCCGAGCGGGTCACGACGTTGACCACGGCGGTGCCGGCGCGGGAGTACTCGGTGTCGAACTGGTTGCGCAGCACACGGAACTCCTGCACCGCATCCTGGCTGACGTTGACGATGGCGAAGCCGTAAATCGGGTGGTCCATCACGCCGCCGTCGATCTGCATCGAGTACATGCTGCGCACGTTGGTGCCGCCGAACGCGGTGGAGATGCCGAAGCGGCCGTCCGCGGTCCGCGCCGGCCCGCCGCCGGGCAGCAGCTGGGCCAGGCCGACGAAGCCGCGGTTCAGCACCGGCAGTTCGCTGAGCTGCTCCTGGTTGACGACCGCCGACAGGTCCGACTTGGTGGTCTCGATCTCCACCGTGGCGCCGCGGCCGACCACCTGCACACTCTCGGAGATTGCGCCGACCGACAAGGTGATCCGCAGGTCGGCCACCTGGCCGACGGTGAGCGTCACCTGCTTCGTGTCGCTGTTGAAGCCGGTCAGGTCGGACACGACGCTGTACGGGCCAGGCTGCAGCGCCGGCACGCGGAAGCCGCCCTGCTCGTCGCTGACCACCACGCGCTCGACGCCGGTCGCGGTGTTGGCGATGGTGACGGTCACGCCCGGCAGCGCGCTGCCGGTCGAGTCCTGAATCGAGCCACGCAGCTCGGCGGTCTGGGCGAAGGCGGCGGACGCCGACAGCACCAACGCCGTCAGGGTCACGCCGAGCAGGATTGCCGCACGAGGCGGCCGCTGGCGCACGAACATGAAAACCTCCCGATCGGCTCGCGGCGCCGCGGCAGCGCGACGCCTGAGCTGGATCTCCAAACTACGCGAGAAAACGACCCCGTGCCCTCATGACCTCGATTCGCTGCGCTACGGCGCGCGGACGACGAGGTTCTTGCCGGCGTACTCCTCGGGCTTCACGTTGGGTCGCGACACGGTCTTGCGGCCGTCGCGGCCCATGAACGTGACGTCCACCCGCACCGGCTGCAGCCGGGCCAGCCCGATGTGCACCGGCGCGGCGCGTTGCGAGTTGTAGCCGCCGCCGGTGATGACCTGGCGCGTCGCCAGCACCTTGCCCCCGGCGTCGTAGACCCGCACTTCGGCGCCGAAGCGGGTGTGATGCCCCTTGGCGTCGAGCACCAGCACGCTCAGGCTGCGGCGCTTCACGGCGTCGGGCGAGGTGTTGCGGAACAGGAAGTGGCCGCCTTCCTTGCCGTAGCCGTCGGTGATCGACAGGTCGATGCCGCCGTCGCCGTCGAAGTCCACGAACTGCGAGGCGTGGTCAGCCTTGTTCAAGGGGCTGTCCTTGGTCAGGACGTTGACGAAGGTGCCGCCGTCGTTCCGGAACAGCGCGTTCAGTGGCGTCTGCTGGCCCGGCTCGCCGACGTAGGAGATCACCGACAGGTCGAGGTCGCCGTCGTTGTCGATGTCGCCCCAATCGGAGCCGACGGCGTGGTTCTCCACCGCCAGACCGACCTTGGCGGCGACGTCGGTGAAGGTGCCGTTACCGTTGTTGCGATACAGCTGGTTGTGGCCGTAGTTGGGCACGAAGATGTCGAGATGGCCGTCGTTGTCGTAGTCGCCCCAGCTCAGGCC
>CAYUAX010000184.1:0-7099 GCA_964442845.1 uncultured Bifidobacteriaceae bacterium
GGCCGGCCGGTTCGACACCACCTTCATCGACCGGCAGCTGGCCGCGCGCCAGGGGCTCGTGGTCGTCGAAGCCATGAAGATGGAGAACGAGCTCAGGGCCGCCCGCGCCGGCCGCGTCGCGACCGTGGCCGTGGCCGAAGGCCAGTCGGTGGACGCGGGTACGCTCCTGGCCGTCGTGGAGTGACGGTGCCGAGAGAGGGCTGCTAGATGCGCCGGGCGATCCTCCGATCGCTCGTGGCGACGCTGCGCGGTGTGCGCCGCGCGTGGCTGGTCGTCGCCGTCGCCACCGCCGTGGTGCTGGTGTCGCTGGTGACGCTCGATCTCGGGCCGGCGCTGCGCCGGCGCGCCGAGGTCGAAGCCTCGCGCTTCATCGACCGGCCCGTCCACATCGGGCGGCTCGGCCTCAACCTCGGCCGCGGCACGCTGGTGGTCGAGGACCTGCGCGTCGAGGGGCTCACGCCGGCCCACGACCCGTGGCTCATCGCCGGCCGCGTCGAGCTGTCGATCACCTGGCAGGCGCTGCTCGACCGCCGGGTGGTGCTCGAGAACGTCGATCTGCGGGACTGGACCCTGATCGTCGAGAGCTATCCGAACGCCGTCCACAACTGGCCGCGGCTCACCGGCCCGCCGCGCCCGCCGCGCACCGGGCCGCGTCTGGTGACGACCACGCTGCAATACGTGCGGGCGACGCGCGGCCGGCTGCTGGTGCGCGACTTCGGTTCGTCGTGGGGCATGGACGCGCCCAATCTCGAGGTCGAGATGGCCCACGGCACCGAGTACCGCGGCGTGCTGCGCTTCGCGGCCGGGACGCTGCTCATCCAGCAGTACGAGCCGATGTGGGCCAACTTCTCGACCGGGTTCGTGGTCCGCGACGGCCAGCTGCTGATGGAGAACATGGCGCTCGATCTCGACGGCGCACAGATCCGCGGCAGCGGCGCCATCGACCCGGCGCGGTTCCCCGAGTCGACGTTCCAGATCACCTCGCGCCATCAGCTTCCGCGGGTGCGGGCGATCTTCTACGCCCGCGATCGCTTCAGCCTGCACGGCGAGGGCGACTTCACCGGCACCGTCCACAAGTTCAGCGGCGGCTACGAGGTGAAAGGGCAGTTCGTCAGCGCCGAGGCGGGCTACGACGACTACCGGTTCCAGGCCTTCCGGGCGTCGGTGGCGTGGGTGCCGACCCGCTTCGACGTGCTGGCCGCCGACGCCGCGTTCTACGGCGGCCGCGCCGCCTTCACCTACCAGCTGGCGCCGCTCGGCGTGCCCGGTCGACGGCCCGACGCGGTGTGGGACGTCACCTACACCGACGTCGACCTCACCACGTTCACCGATTTTCTCGAAACGCGCGGGATGCGCCTGGCCGGGCAGGCCAGCGGCCGCCATCGTATGGCGTGGACGCTGGGGCGGATGGGCGAGGCGGCCGGCGACGGCGCCCTCACCGCCACGATGCCGCCCGGTGCCGTGCCGGCGACCCGCGACGTGCCGGCCGACGCCGCCGCGGCGGCGCGTCGCCGCGCCGAGGAGATCGGGCCGTTCAGCCCGCACAACGCCGTGGCGCCGGTGCCGATCGCCGGCCAGGTGACCTACGTCTACGACGGCGCCGACATCCGCTTCGCCCCCAGCACCTTCGCCACGCCCGAGACCTTCGTGGCCTTCGACGGCCGCACCGCGTGGGGGCAGAACTCGCGCCTGCCGTTCCACGTGTCGAGCACCAACTGGCAGGAGAGCCACCGCTTCCTGACCGGCATCATGACGATGGTGGGGTCGCCGACCGCCGCGGTGCCGCTCGACGGCGTCGGCGAGTTCGACGGCGTGATGCTCGGCGCGCTCGGCAACCCGCGCGTCGAGGGGACCTTCGCCGGCCAGGCGATGCGCGCCTGGAACGTCACGTGGGGCGCGTTGCGCGGCGAGGCCGTGATCGAGAACAGCTACGCCGTCGTGAAGAACACGGTGGTCGAGGACGGCGTCGCCGGGCGGATGGAGATCGAGGGCAAGTTCGCCCTCGGCTACCCGCGGCGCGACGGCGGCGAGGAGATCGACGCGCGCATCCGCGCCAGCGAGTGGCCGCTCACCGACTATCGGGCCGCCTTCGAACTCTACGACTACCCGGTGTTCGGCGCGCTGGGCGGCGAGATCCATCTCTACGGCAGATACGAGGAGCCGTTCGGCTTCGGCCGCCTCACCATCGATCGCGGCGTCGCCTACGACGAGCCGTTCGCCACCGGCGTGGCCAGCCTGCGCTTCGAGGGCGCCGGCGTCCGCCTCGACGGCCTCGAAGTGCAGAAAGCCGGGGCGCTCATCACCGGCGCCGCCTACGTCGGCTGGGACGGCGCCTATTCGTTCAACGCCGACGGCCGCCGCCTCGCCGTCGACGCGCTCGACCTGACCTACTTCCCGGGCCTGCCGGCGATCACCGGCTTCGCCGACTTCAGCGCCGCCGGCAGCGGCACCTTCGACGAACCGCGCTACGACGTCAAGGTGAGCGTCTTCGATCTGTTCATCGGCGACGAGGGCATCGGCCAGATGACCGCGCAGGTGGCGCTGCGCGGCTTGAGCGTGCTCTACAGTTTCGATGTCGCCTCGCCGCGCCTGGCGGCGTCGGGGACCGGGCAATTCGGCCTCACCGACATCGGCGAGATCGAAATGACGACCCGCCTGTCGGACACCTCGCTCGACCCCTACGCGCGGGTGTTCCTGCCGACGCTCTCGCCCTACACGGCGGCCACCGGCGGCGGCACCATCCGGGTGTGGGGCGAGGTCTACACGCCCGACGGCCTGCACGTCGAGGCGGCGGTGGACGACCTGCGCGTCCGGCTGTTCGACTACGAGCTGCGCAACCGCGGCACGCTGCGCCTTGGCCTCGACGGCCAGCTGGTGCGCGTCGAGCAGTTCGTGCTCACCGGCGACCGCACCGCGCTCGACGTCAGCGGCCAGATCGACCTGGCCCGCGACGTGGTGACGCTGCGCGCCAACGGCGACGCCAACCTGGCGGTGCTGCAGGGCGTACTGCCGGAGGTGCGCGGCTCGGGCCGCGCCGAGGTGGCGGCGCAGATCGGCGGCCCCACCGCGGCGCCGACGCTGTCGGGCAACGCGCTGCTCACCGACGGCCGGCTGCGCACGTTCGCCTTCCCGCACGCCCTCGAGGCCATCAACGGCATCGTCACCTTCGACGCCTCGTCGATCCGTCTCGACGGGCTGCGCGCCCGGCTCGCCGACGGCACGGTGCAGTTCGGCGGCCGCCTCGGGCTGCGCGGCCTGGCGCTTACCGACTACGACGTCACCCTCACCGGGCTCGACCTGCGCCTGCGCTATCCCGAAGGCATGCGATCGCTGGTCGATGCGTCGCTGGCGCTGCAGGGCCCGGCCGACGCGTCGGTGCTGAGCGGCTCGGTGCTGGTGCGGTCGGCCGTCTACACGCCGCCGTTCGACGGCACCAATCTGTTCGGCGGCGGCAGCGGCGCGGCGGCGCCGGCGGCGCCGACCGTCGCCGGCGCGGTCGCCGGCGAGGGGCCGGCCGGCCTGCGCTACGACCTGCGGCTCATCGCCCCGTCCACGCTGCGCATCGAGAACGACCTGGCGCGCCTGGTCGCCAGCGCCGACCTCGAGCTGCGCGGCACGTTCGACCGGCCGCTGGTGTTCGGCCGCGCCGACGTCGAGCGCGGCGAGGTCACCTTCGAGGGCCGCCGCTATCTCATCACCCGCGGCAGCCTCGACTTCACCAACCCGGAGCGGATCCAGCCGTTCTTCGACGTCGAGGCCGAGACGCGCGTCCGCGTGCCGTCACCCGGGCTGGCGCAGAACTATCGCATCACGCTGCGCGTCGCCGGCACCACCGATCGGCTGCAGCCCGAGTTCACGTCCGACCCGCCGCTGCCGCCCGGCGACGTGCTGTCGCTGCTGCTCGGCGACACCACCCCGGCGGGCGACGCCGAGCTGACGTCGCTGCGCTCGCCCAACCAGCGCGAGCAGGACCTGCTGCAGGCGCGGGCGACCCGCGCGCTCACCGGCGCGCTCTCGGCCGAGGTCGGCAAGGTGGTGCAGGACACCTTCGGCGTCGACACCTTCCAGATCACGCCGCTGCTGGTCGATCCGTATCAGCAGGCCGTCGGGCTGAACGTCAACCCGTCGGCGCGGGTCACCATCGGCAAACGCATCTCCGATCGGATCTATCTGACCTACACCCGCAGCCTGTCGTCGACCACCCGCGACGAGCTGATCCTGCTCGAGTACGAGCAGAGCGACACCCTGGGCTGGATCCTGTCGCAGAACGAAGACGGCACCTACGCCCTCGACGTCCGAAAGCGGGTGACGTTCTGAGCCGCGGCTGGGGCGTGACGGTGGCGCTGGCATCGGCGCTGGCATCGGCGCTGGCCGCGGTCACGGCGCGGCCGGCCGCCGCCGCCGACATCGACGCGCTGCTCGGCCGCCGCCTCACCGACGTGCGGCTGGTCGCGGCCGGCGCGCCGGTGACCGAGCCGGCGCTGCTGGCGCTGGTCGAGACCCGCCTCGGCGAGCCGTTGGCGATGGGCGACGTGCGCCAGACCATCGACCACCTGGTGGCGCTCGGCCGCTTCGCCGACATCCGCGTCATCGCCGTCCCCGACGGCGCGGGCGTGCAGCTGCGCTATGCCCTGGTGCCGCTCGATCGCATCGTGCGGCTCCGCTTCGCCGGGGCCCGCGCCATCGACGACGACGTGCTGCGCGCCGAGATCGACGAACAGCTCGGCGCCCTGCCGGCGGCGAGCCGGCGGGGCGAGCTGCAGCAGCTGGTCGAGGCGCGGTATCGGGCGCGGGGGTTCGCATCGCCGCGGGTTGACGTGCAGCTCACGCCGGCCGGACGGCCCGGCGAAGTGACGGCGACGGTCGTCGCCGCGCCCGGGCCGCGCACGCTCGTCGGCCGCGCGGTGGTCGAGGGCGACGGTCCGGCCGATCTGCTGTCGCGCCTGGGCCTGACCGCCGGCCGCCCGCTCGATCGCGACACCCTCGACGCCCGGGTGCGCGCCGTCGAGGACGCGCTGCGCGCCGATCGCTACTACGAGGCGGTGATCGCCGCGACGGTGCGCGAGGCCGGGCCGGCCGAAGCCGACGTCACCGTGCGGGTGTCGCTCGGCGACCGCGTCCGCGTCGAGTTCACCGGCGATCCGCTGCCGGCGGCGCGGCGGCGGACGCTGGTGCCGATCGAGCAGACGCGCTCGGTGGAAGAGGAAGTCATCGAAGACGCCAGCCGGAACATCGAGCAGTACCTGCGGCTCGAGGGCTACCGGCAGGCGAGCGCGCCGGCGACCCGCCGCCGCGCCGGCGGCGAGCTGGTGATCACCTTCGCCGTCCGTCGCGGGCCGTTGCACGTGCTCGAGGCGATCGGCGCCGACGGCGTCGCGCAACTGGCCCCGGCCGACGTCGACAGCGTGCTCAAGCTCGAGCCCGGCGAGCCGCTGGTGGACGCCCGCGTCAACACCGTGGCCGTCGCGTTGGCGGAGCTGTACCGGGTGCGCGGCTTCGCCGCGGCGCGGGTCACGCCGCGGTTCACCATCGAGCCGGCGCGCGACGATCGGGTGCCGGTCACGGTGCGCCTCGAGGTGGAGGAAGGCCCGCGGACGCTGGTGACCGCCGTCGCGTTCGAGGGGGTCGTCGCCGTGCCGCCGGCCGAGCTGGCGGACGGGCTGGCGCTGACTGCCGGCAAGCCGTTCTATCGGCCGCAGCAGTCGATCGACCGCGCCGCCGTCGAACGCCGCTACCGCAACCTCGGCTACCAGCGGGCGGTCGTCGAGGTGCGTGAGACGCCGTCGGCCGACGGCACCGCTGTGGCGCTCTCCTACGTGGTGCGCGAAGGGCCGCAGACGCGCGTCGACCACATCCTCATCGCCGGCACCGAGCGGATCTCGCCGGGACTGGTCCGCCGCGAGCTCACGCTGCAGCCGGGCACACCGCTCGGCTACGATGCGCTGCTCGAGAGCCAGCAGCGGCTCAGTGCGCTCGGCCTGTTCCGGCGCGTCCGCATCACCGAGGCACCGCACGGCTCCGACGAGGTGAACCGCGACGTGCTGGTCGAGGTCGAGGAGGCGCCGGCCACGGCGGTGAGCTACGGCGGCGGCTTCGAGATGGGCCAGCAGGCGCGCATCGGCGACGACGGCGTCGTCACCGACCGGCTCTACGCCGCCCCGCGCGGCTTCTTCGAGGTGACCCGGCGCAACTTGTGGGGCAAGAACCGCTCGATTTCGCTGCTCACCTCGGCGAGCCTGCGGCCCACCGACCCCGGCAACGAGAACGGCCAGCTGGCCCAGGGCGGCTACGGCCTGAACCAGTACCGCGTCGTCGGCACCTTCCGCGAGCCGCGCGCCCTGGGCACCGCCGGCGACGCCCAGACCAGCGCCTTCGTCGAGCGCGGCATCCGCGCGTCGTTCAACTTCGACCGCCGCGGCGTGCGCGCCGAGTACGCGAGGCGGCTGCCCAACCGCGTCGTCGTCGTCGGCCGCTACGCCTACGACTACACCGAGCTCTTCGCCGCCAAGATCGCCGTCGCGGACCAGCTGCTCGTCGACCGGCTGTTCCCCCAGGTGCGGCTGTCCACGGTGTTCGGCTCGGTGGTGCGCGATTCGCGCGACGACATCCTCGACCCGCAGCGGGGCAACGTGCTGGGCGGCGAACTCGATCTCGGCCTGCCGGCGCTCGGCTCCGAGGTCGGCTTCACGAAGGGCTTCGTCCAGGCGTTCACCTACCAGCGGTTGCCCGGCGGACGCGGCTTCGTGCTGGCCGCGGGGGCGCGGCTCGGCCTCGCGCGCGGATTCGAAAAGAGCGTGCCGCGGCTCGACGACGCCGGCCAGCCGGTGGTGGACGAGTCGGGGCGGCCGATCGTCGACGTCGTCACCGACCTGCCGGCGAGCGAGCGGTTCTTCGCCGGCGGCGACACCACGGTGCGCGGCTTCGCCCTCGACCGTCTCGGCACCGAGGCGACGCTCAACGCCGACGGCTTCCCGACCGGCGGCAACGCGATGGTCGTGCTCAACGCCGAACTGCGGACGCCCCACGTCAAGGGCGTGGGCCTGGTCGGGTTCGTCGACGCCGGCAAACGTCACGACGCCCGGCCGCCCGGCCAGCGGGT
>CAYUAX010000184.1:7109-9677 GCA_964442845.1 uncultured Bifidobacteriaceae bacterium
TTCGTCGACGCCGGCAACGTGTTCCCGCGCGCCGGCGACGTCGCCTTCGGTGAGCTGCGCGCCGCCGCCGGCTTCGGCATCCGCTACCGCTCGCCGCTCGGCCCGCTGCGTTTCGACATCGGCTTCAAGCTCGATCGCCGCGACTTCACCCGCGGCACCGAGCGGCGGGCCGTCTATCACCTGTCGCTGGGGCAGGCCTTCTGATGCCGGACCCGCGCCGCATTCTCCGCGTCGCCGTCGGCCTGGCGTTCCTGCTGTCGGTTCGCGCGGCGGCTCAGGAAACGCTGATCGAACGCACCGTGGCCATCGTCGGCGGTGCGGTGATCACGCAGTCGGACGTGCGGACGGCGCTGGCGCTCGGCCTCGTCGAGGCGGCCGGCGCCACCGCCGAACAGGACGCGACGGCGCGGTTGGTGGAGCGCTGGCTGATCCTCCACGAGGTGTCGCGCTTCGCGCCACCCGAGCCACCGGCGGCGGCCATCGACGGCAGGCTGGCCGACGTGGCCGCCCGGGCCGGTTCGCCGGCCGGGCTCGCCGCGATCCTGACGCGCGGCTGGTTCACGCCCTGCCCCCTCGCCGCCTGGGTGCGCGACGACCTGCGCATCGCCGCCTATCTGGACCAGCGGTTCGCGACCGCCGGTCTGCTCGGCGAGGCCGAAGTCGCCGAGTACGCCGCGGCCCACGCCGCCGACCTCGCCGCCGCCGGCGTCGCGGCCGCCGACCGCCCGCGCGTCGCCCGCGAACGGCTGCAGGCCGAGCGGCGCCGCGAGCTGATCACCGACTGGCTGGCCGAACTGCGCCGGCGGACGGCGGTGGTGGAGATCAGGGACTAGCGGCTAGCGGCTAGGGGCTAGGGGATCACGCCGCCAACAGTCAATCTGTCGCCGTGTTCCGCGGCACGCGGGAAGGGCCTCGCCTTTGGGCCCGTTCTCAGCGTGACCGGCGCGGATCCAGCCGCTAGCCGCTAGCCGCTGGCAGCGTCGCCGCGATCACCACCTGGGCGAGGTTGAAGACCGCATGGCTGACAGCGGCGGCGACGATGCTGCGCCGCGCCAGGTAGAGCAGCCCCCAGGCGGCGCCGAGCAGGCCGGTGGCGACGGCGACGTCGTAGCCCTGCAGCGTGTGGCCGGCGCCGAAGGCCACGCTGGTGAGCAGCAGCGCCAGGCCGGGCCCGCAGACGTGCCCGGTGAGACGGTGCAGCTGGAAGCCGCGCTGCAGTTCCTCACGCACCCCGCCGGCCAGCACGACGACGACGGCGAAGGTGGCGGCCAGCACCGGGTCGCGCATCAGCGCGCCCATCGGGTTGACCGGCACGTTGTGCAGCTGCGGGGCGGCGAGGCGCACGGTGGCGACGACCAGCGCGATGCCGAGCAGCACCAGCGGCGCCAGCGCGAGGCCGAGCAGCGCTTCCCGGCCGGCCGGGCGGCCGGCCAGGAACACCGCGTGCAGCGACTCGCCGTTGCGGCGGACGAACCACACGACCAGCAGCGCCACCAGGGCCGCGTCGCCCAGCGACACCGCGATCACGAACGGCGCGTTCAAGGCGCCATCGGCCGTGAGCCCGGTGAGGCCGACGCTGGCCAGCCCCGCCGCGACCAGCACCTGCGTCGGATAGCTCGAACAGAGCAGCACTTCGAGAATCGCCCGGGTCGGCGTCATCGCCGCGGCGGGCAGCGGCTGCGGGGCGGCGGCGCCCGGGTCGTCGCGCCCGTCGGGCGCCGGATCCGTCATCGAAGCGTATCGCCCGTCGATGGTACACTTTCCCGGTGAGCGATGCGGCGCGGGCGGCGATTGCCGCGCAACGAGTACTGATCGTCGAGGACGACGAGGCGGCGCGGCTCGGTCTGACCGAGCTGGTGCGGACCTGGGGTTTCACGGTCGAGGCCGCCGCCGACGGCGAAGCGGCCCTGCAGGCGGTGACGGCGTTCCGGCCGACCATCGTCGTCAGCGATCTGGTGATGCCGAAGATGGACGGCCTGCAGTTGCTGGCCGCGCTCGGCGACGACCTGTCGCACATCTACTTCGTGCTGCTCACGGCGCAGGGCACGGTCGAATCGGCCGTCGACGCCCTGAAGCACGGCGCCGAAGACTACCTGACCAAGCCGGTGGATCCGCAGCGCCTGCGCCACCTGCTCGAGCGGCTCTCGGAACTGAGCGCGGCCCGCCGCGAGAACACCGACCTGCGCCGCCGGCTGCGCGAAGAGGGCCGCTTCGGCCGCATGGTCGGCGCGGCGCGCGAGATGCGCAAGGTCTACAACGTGATCGAGCAGGCGGCGCCGACCACCGCGTCGGTGCTGATCATCGGCGAGTCGGGCACCGGCAAGGAGCTGGTGGCGCAGACCCTGCATCAGCTCAGCCCGCGCGCGCAGCTGCCCTACGTCGCCATCAACTGCGCCGCCATCCCCGAGACGCTGCTCGAGAGCGAGATATTCGGCCACGAGAAGGGCGCGTTCACCGGCGCCTACGAACGCCGCGCCGGCTGTTTCGAGCTGGCCGACCGCGGCACCTTGTTCCTCGACGAGATCGCCGAGATGGTGCCGGCCACCCAGGTGAAGCTGCTGCGCGTGC
>CAYUAX010000185.1:0-9649 GCA_964442845.1 uncultured Bifidobacteriaceae bacterium
GCAGGCCGAGCGTGGGGAAGTAGGCGGGCGTCACGCCCTCGCCGCGCAGCCGTTCAGCTCCCGAGTCGAGCAGGCCGACGGCGCGGCTTCGCGCCGTGCCGAGAAAGGCGTCGAACGCGGCGACGTGCCCGTCGAGGTCGCGCAGTTCGGGAATCGACAACGACCCGCGCGTGTCGCCGCTGGCGGTGTTGGCCAGCCAGACGCGCACCAGCCGATCGGCCTCGGGAAACGGCACCCCGCGCACTGCCACTGCCGAAAAAAGTGCCGCCGCGGCCGTGGTTGCCGCGACCCCGAGTGCGGCGCACAGCGCGGCGGCGATGGACAGGAGGGGTGTGCCGCGCAGGCTGACGACGACGCGCCCGAAGGTGCCGGTGGACAGCATGCGATGCCTCGGCGGCCGGCCGTTGCAACCGCCGTTCCGCCCGGAATCCGCGAGAGTCCGTCGGCGGGCGTCGAACCGCGGGGCGAAAGCGTCCAGACGCGGAACGCCCCTGTGCGCTTCCGCACAGGGCCGCCGGATGTCACCAGCTCTGAGTAAACGGCTCCGAGTCGATGACTCAGAGCCGTTTACAAATGGTGCAGTTCTTTCACTGGGACGGCGGCAGCGCCGGCCTCGCCAGGCGCAGGCGATACAGCCCGGTGCGCGCGGTGAGGTACAGCGACCGGCCGTCGGCGTCGCCCCAGGCCATGTTGGCCGCCAGCTCGGGCAGACGGATCGTGCCCAGATGCCGGCCGTCGGGCGCCCATACCCAGAGGCCGCCCGGTCCAGACACGAAGACGTGCCCGGCGCGATCGACCTTGAGGCCGTCGAGCGCTTCCTCGCCCGGGGCCGTCGTCATGTCGGCGAACACCCGGCCGTTGGCGATCGACCCGTCGGCGGCGACGTCCCACGCCATGACCACCTTGCGCCGTTCGTCCCAGTTGGCCACGTAGAGCGTGCGCTCGTCGGGCGAGAACGCCAGACCGTTCGGCCCCTTCAGCTCGGTGGTCAGACGCGTGAGCGTGCCGTCCGGGGCGCGGCGATACACCGCGGCGAACGGCTGCTCGGCGCGCCGGTCCTTCTCGAATGCGGGCAGGCCGAAGTACGGATCGCTGAAGTAGAGCGACCCATCGGAGCGATACACCAGGTCGTTGGGGCTGTTGAGCCGCTTGCCGTCGAAGCGCTCGGCGAGCACCGTGAGATCCCCGTTCTTCTCGAGCCGCGTGATGCGTCGATTGCCATGCTCGGCGATGGTGAGCCGCCCGTCGCGGTCCAGCGTCAGCCCGTTCGAGCCGGGCTGGTGGTACTCCCCGATGTCCACACCGCTGTAGCCGCTCTTGCTGCGGAACACCGAGACGCCGTGGTCGGCCGACCACCGATAGATGCGGTTGTCGTTCGGGTCGCTGAAGAGCAGCGCCTGCTCGGCCGGCACCCACACCGGGCCCTCGACGAACGAGAACCCGCCGGCCAGCTTCTCGAGGCGCGTGCCCGGCGGCACCACCGCATCGAGCGCGGCATCGACGCGGGTGACCTCTACCGGCATGCCGGCGGTCGTGGCATCGGGCGTCGCGTAGAAGTCGAGCGTCGCCGAGCGAATCCAGATGCGATTGGCCGGCGGATCCGACAGTGGCGCGTTGGCCGCGAACACCGCGATCCGCACCTCGTCGCCCGGCCGCGCGTCGCGGGTGACGACGACCCGGTTCGGCGCGTTGAAGCCGGCCACCAGCGCGCCGCCGACCTGGCCGAGGCGCCGCGGCAGCTGGCCGTCCACCCACACCTCGGCGTAGTCGTCCACCACCACCTCGAACGCCACCGTGCTGCCGGCCACCTCCATCGCGCCGACGCGCGCCGGCATGGTGAAGGACAGCCGATACCACGCGAACGCCGCGCCGCCCTTGGTGCGCCGCTCCTGCAGGGACCCTGCCGGCGCGATCGGCCATTGCGCGTCGTCGAAGTCCACCGCGCCCACCGGCTTCAGCGCTGCGCCGACCGGGGCCTCTTCGTAGCGCCACTCGCCGCGCACGATCTGCAGGCCGTCGCGGGTGTCGAGATCGACGACCGCGTCGGGCCGGCCGTCGAGCAAGGTCCGCTCGGCCGCCGGCGTCGCGTGCAGCGACACCAGCGGCGCGAGGGCCAGCGCCGCGATGGCCGCCAGCCGCAGGCGGGTCATCGCGATCCTCCCAGGTCGCCGGCCGGGGCCGTGACCTTGACCACGTAGTAGAGCAGCGGGCCGTCCACCTGCTGGAACCAGTGCGGCATGCCGTTGGGCACCACCACCACGTCGCCCTTCACCAGCCGGCGGGTCTCACCGCCGGCGATCGAGGTGCCGCGGATCTCGTTCATCCCCGTGCTTGCGCCACCCACCACGGTGCCGCCGGTCACGAGCGTCGCCGAGCCGTCGAGCACGTAGACGATGTCGGTGTCGCGCGTATGGACCTCGGCCATGCCCGGCGCATCGCGCCGGCTGGCGTGGATCTTGTACTGGCCGGTTTCGAGCAACGGCCGTCCGGCCTTGAAGGCGGCCGTGACGTCGGCCGACGCCAGCGCCTCGACCATGCCCGCGGGCATCGCCGCGCTGGCCGATGCCGGACCGGCCGTGAACGCGTCGGCCACGGCCTGGGCGATCTCGTCGTCCTGCGCGGCGCTGGCGGCGCCGCTGACGCCTACCGCGCCGTAGACGCGCCCGCCGCGGATGAGCGGCACGCCGCCGCGCAGCGGCAGCATCACGTCGACGGCGACCAGCGACGTGCGGCCCTTGGCCACCGCGTCCTCGAGGTTGCGCGTCGGCATGCGGAACACCGCCGCCGTGCGCGCCTTCTCGATCGACACGGCCGCACCGGCCGGGAACGAGCCGTCGAGACGCTCCAGCATCACCAGATGGCCGCCGGCGTCGACGATGGCGATGGCGCCGCCGGGCGCCTTCAGCCGCGCCGCCGCGGCGGTGGCGGCGGCCATGGCCTGGCGGGCGGCGTCGAGGGTCAGGTCGTCGGCGTGCGCCGGCGCGAGGCCGGCACACGTCACGAGCAGGGCTGCGACGAACGTCTTCATGGCTAGTTCGTCAGGCGCATCGTCGAGCCGAACGTGGTCTCGCCGAGCACCGCTTCCGCCCACGCGCAGTAGATCTGCACCTTGGCGATGTCGCCGATGAACGACGGCAGGGTGATGGTGCGGTTCATCTTGTCGTCCTTGATGGCGAGGCGCTGCAGCAGGAACACCTGGCCCTTGCCGTCGACGATCTGCCAGTGCGGATCGGGCGTGTCGGGGGTGACGAAGTCGGTCGACAGCGTCAGCACGTTCCTGCCGTTGACGACGCTGTGCGTCACGGTGCCGGTGTTGGCCTTGGCGCCGGTGAACTTCATGCTGGTGTGCGACTGGGCCTGCGCGGTGGCGGCCATCAGCACCAGGGCCACAGCGCCGACGGTGGCGCGGATGATGTTGCGGATCATTGCGAGTCTCCTCGAATCGAGTGATGTGCGCGGCCGCGTGATTGCGGCGATCGCGTGCGAACGAGCCTTGGATGCGATCACCGAGGGGCCGTTTCCAGGAAGGCGCCCGCCGAGTCGCGATGCGGGCCGAATCCAGACGGCGCGGGTCGAGTCCTCATCGGCTCCGCTTCGCCCCGCCGGCCACAACTGACGTCGCGGCGAGGGCTCAGAGTCGCCGCCGAGGACTCGACCCACGCCGTCTGGAGCGCGTGGGCCTGCTGCCAATCAGCGCGCGACGACGCGCATCGCGTGGCCGTCGGGATCGCGGATCGTGAGTCCGCGGGCGAAGCCGAGCCCTGGTGCGACGGCGACGACGTCGGGCGACACCAGGCCGCCGCCGCGCTGATCGACGAGCAGCGGCGTTGGATCCGCGGCGACCAGCGTCGTCTGCCAATGTGCGAGGTCGTTCGCGGCGAGGTCGAGGGGCGCGGGTCGCCCGGTGCGTGGCGCCAGGTATTCGAGCAGCTCGATGCCTGGACCTTCGGTGGCCCGCAGCGTGGTGATGCGCAGCCGCGCCCCGAACACGTTGTTGAGGTGCTCCTGCTCCTCGCCGTGGTTCTCACCCTGGCCCACCACCGCGAGGCCGAGGCCATCCCGATAGAAGGCGAGCGAGGTCGCCGTGTCGGCCACGGTGATCGCGGTGTGGTCGATACCCAGGAACAGGCCGTCGCGGGCCTGCCAACGCGGATCGCCCTTACCGGCCGGGAACTGCAGCACCTCCAGGAAGTGGCCGTCGGGATCGCGGAAATAGAAGGCCTGGATGCCGGCGGCGCCGACGTTCCAGTCCGGCAGACGCTGCGGGCCGGTCGACGCGTGCGCCACGCCGTGCTCACGCAGGCGAGCGTAGGCACGGGCCATGTCCGACGTGATGATCGCGATGTGCTGGAACCAGCGGTCGTTGCCGCGGGTGTCCACCGGGTACGGACGCCCGCGCGGCGCCAGGTACTCGGTGAGCTCGAGCGCTTCGCGCCCCAGCCGCAGCGTCACCACACGGGCGCGGGCGCCGAACAGGCCGTGCAGCAGCTCGAACGGCCGGCCGCTCAGCTCGATCGGCGCGTCGCCCGCGGCCGTGAAGCCGAGGACGTCCACGAAAAAGCGTGTCGACCGATCGAGATCGGCCACCGTGGTGCCGACCGTGTGCACGGCGGCCACGCCGACAGGGTGGTTCGCGCCCGACGCCAGCGTACTGCCGGCATCGACGGCCGTCAGGCCCAGCGCCAGCGCCGCGACGACACCGGCCACCGCCACGCTGATGCGGTTACGCGCGCGCATGACCGGCCTCCGCGCCCGACGCTGCGCCGAGCCGCTCCAGCAGGTGGTCGCCGACGCGCAGGGCGTTGGCCATGATGGTCAGCGCCGGGTTCACCGCGCCGCTCGACGGGAAGAAGCTGCCGTCCACCACGTAGAGGTTGTCCACCTCGTGCGCCTTGCAATGCACGTCGAGGGCGGAGGTGGCCGGGTCGTGGCCGAACCGGACGGTGCCGCATTGGTGGGCCACGCCGGCGAGCGGGATGCGCTGGCCGACGAAGAGCGACCGGCCGAACACGCCGGCATGGCAGTCGTCGCCGTGGATGGCGCACCGCCGCTGGCGCTGCACCAGCCGCCGCAGCCGCGCCTGCAACTGGTCGTGCGCCGCGCCGTTGTTGGGGGTGTAGCTGAGGACGATGCCGCCGTCCTTGTCGAGCGTCACCCGGTTGTCGGGGTCGGGCAGGTCCTCGGAGGTGAGCCAGAAGTCGAGCGAGTGCCTGGCCATCAGGTCGAGCGTGAAGCCGGGGGCGAGCCGCGGCGCGCCGGCCGACAGCGCCACGCCGTCGAGCTTGCCGACGAACGAGATGTGGCCCATCGGGAACGGGAAGTCGGCATCGCCGAAGTAGTAGTCGTTCACCGCGAGCGTCTTCTGGAACACGGTCGGGTTGGGGCAGCGCGACACCGCCATCAGCACCGAGTTGACGTGGCCCATGTAGTGGCGGCCGACCACGCCCGACCCGTTGGCGAGGCCGCGCGGGTGGCGGTCGGACGTCGAGCGCAGCAGGAGAGCGGCCGAGTTGATGGCGCCGCAGCTCGCGACGACGACGTCGGCGGTGAGGCGCGTCACGTCGCCCTCGTGACGCACGACCACACCGGTCACCTCGCGGCCCGACGCGCTGGTCTCGAGGCGCTCGACGTAGGCGTTGGTCAGCAGGGTGACGTTCGGCTGGGTCAGCGCGCCGTTCACGCCGATGACGTGCGCATCGCTCTTGGCGTGGACGAGGCAGGGGAACCCGTCGCAGGTCGCACAGCGGATGCACGGGCTGGCCCCGGGCCGGCGCTCGTCGAGCATCACGCCGAGGGGCACGTGGAAGGGCCGGACCCCGGCGGCGGCGAAGTCCTCGTGCAGCGCGCGCAGGCGCGGCTCGTGCGACACCGCCGGGTGCGGGAACGGGCCCGAGGCCCACGGCTCGGTGGGGTCGGCGCCGCGGTCGCCGTGCACGTGATACAGCCGCTCGGCCTCGGCGTAGTACGGCTCGAGGTCGGCGTAGGCCACCGGCCAGGCCGGCGACACGCCGTCCACGTGGGTGAGCGCGTCGAAATCACGTTCGCGCAGCCGGAACAGCGCCGCGCCGAAGAACTTCGTGTTGCCGCCGACGCAGTAGCTGGTGTGCGGATGCAGCGGCCGGCCGTCCTTGTCATGCCACACCTCCCGGGTGTGGTACTTGCCCTCGACGTTGACGGCGCGGGAGCTCCAGTTGTCGGTCTCGCGCTTCACGTAGCCGCCGCGTTCCAGCAGCAGGACGCGCTTGCCCGAGCGTGACAGGCGGTGGGCGAGTGTGCCGCCGCCGGCGCCGGTCCCGATGATGATGACGTCGTAGTGCATGGCAGTCAGGCCTCGCAGAAGATGCAGCGGACACGCGGGGAGTGATTGAGCTTGGCGCACCCGAACACGCCGAGCCGGTGATGGAGCGCCGCCGCCAGCCACATCCCGACCGGCGGCGCCGAGAGATAGATCCAGAGGTAGGACAGGTCTCCGGCGACCAGCGCCGGACCGAGTGTGCGGGCCGGGTTCATGCTCATGCCCGACAACGGCGCCTCGAAGGCGATGTTGGCCATCACGACCAGGCCGGCGACCAGGCCGGTGGCCCGCATCAGGGCCGGCCGCGCCGACACCGCGAGCACGATCGACAGCGTGAGGAACGAGATGAGCAGCTCGCCGGCCACCGCCGGCCACACGCCGCCCGGACCGGGCAGCGTGCGCACGTAGTTCACCTCGGGCGCGGCGGCCCACGGCGCGAACAGCACGGCCCCGAGCGCGGTGCCGGCCAGTCCGCCGACGCACTGGGCGGCGACGTAGCCGGCGGCATCGCGGCCGCCGATACGGCCCAGCCACAGGAACGCCAGTGTCACCGCTGGGTTCATGTGCGCGCCGGAGCGGGCGCCGAGCGGCGAGTAGATGAGCGCCGCTGCTGTCGCCCCCATCGCCAGGCCCATCAGCACTCGGCGCGTGAACGCGTCGGACAGCGCCGTGCGCAGCGGCGAGGCCGGATGCTCGAGCGCCACGGTGCCGGCCGTGGCCGCCACCATGAACAGCCCGAGCGCGGCGGCTTCGGCGGCGTACTCCCGCCAGTGCGTGCGCATCACACCACGCTCATGCGCCGATACAGCCCGGCGCCGGTACGGGCCAGGAACCGCGCCTCGACGAGCCGGCGCAGCAGGTCGGCGGTGGTGCCTTGATCGACCTGCCACAGCCGCGACGCCTGGCCTTCGGTGAGCGACAGGCCGGGCATCTCCACGAACTCGTCGCGGATCCGCCGCAGCAGCATGTCCAGGGTGTCGGCCATTCGAACCTCCATTCGCCCCGCTTGGATGCGGCGATTGCGGCCGCGTGTCCGGCGGCCGGCGTCGAAACGCCGACGCAGCCGTCGCATCGAAGGCGGGCAGGAGCGAGACGTGATGGACGACCGCGCCACGACGCGCGAATGGCTCGAACCGGACGGCCGCGGCGGGTTCGCCAGCGGCACCGCCAGCGGTATCAGGACGCGGCGCTACCACGGCCTGCTGCTGGCGGCCACGACGCCGCCGACCGGCCGCGTCATGCTCGTCAATGCCGTGGAGGTGTGGGCGACCACGCCCTCGGGCCGCTTCGCGCTGTCCACGCATCTCTACGCCCCGGACGTCTCCCATCCCGACGGCGTGTCACGGCTGCGCGGCTTCACGGCCGATCCGTGGCCGACGTGGACCTGGGATCTCGGCGACGGCCGGACGCTGGTCGGCGAGATCATCGTGACCCACGACGCGCCGCGCACGGTGTGCCGCTGGACCCTTGACGGGCCGGGTCCGGTCACGCTGGAGGTGCGTCCGCTGCTGTCCGGACGCGACTACCACGCGCTGCACCACGAGAACACGGCGTTCCGCTTCGCGGCGGCGGCCGAGGGCGCCGCGGTGGAGTGGCGGCCGTACGACGGCCTGCCGGCCATCCGCTGCAGCTCGACCGGCACCTGGCACGCCGACCCCGTGTGGTTCCGGCAGTTCCTCTATGCCGCCGAGCGTGAACGCGGCCTCGACGACACCGAGGACCTGGCGAGTCCCGGCGTCTTCCAGTGTTCGATGTACGACGGCCGCTCGGTGTGCGTGTTCGAGGCCGGGCCGTTCGCGGCACCGCCGCCGGGCGCCGCCGACGCGGTGCGCCGCGCCGCCACCCGGTGGTTCGCCGCCGAGACGCGCCGCCGCCGCGCCTTCGCCACGCCGCTCCAGCGGGCCGCCGACGCCTATCTGGTGGACCGCGGACGGGGCCGCACGGTGATCGCCGGCTATCCGTGGTTCACCGACTGGGGCCGCGACACCTTCATCGCGCTGCGCGGGTTGTGCCTGGCCACCGGGCGTCTCGTCGAGGCGCGCGACATCCTGGTCGAGTGGACTGGCGCTGTCGATCGCGGCATGCTGCCCAACCGCTTCCCCGACGCCGGCGACGCGCCGGAGTTCAACGCCGTCGACGCGTCGCTGTGGTTCGTCGTCGCGGCCGGCGAGCTGATGGCCGAGGCCGCATCGCGGCCGCGGCTGCTGACGACGGCGCAGCGATCACGTCTGCGCGACGCGGTGGCGGCCATCCTCGCGGGCTACCGCGGCGGCACCCGCTTCGGCATCCGCGCCGACGACGACGGCCTGCTCGCCGCCGGCGAGCCCGGCCAGCAGCTCACCTGGATGGACGCCAGGGTCGGCGACCGCGAGATCACCCCGCGCATCGGCAAGCCGGTGGAGATCCAGGCGCTGTGGTGCAACGCCCTCGAGGTGGGCGCCGCGATCGATGGGCGCTGGACCGCGCTGCTGGCCCGCGCCGTCGAGGCCTTCGAACGCCGCTTCTGGAACGAGCAGCGGCAGTGCCTGTACGACGTCGTGGACGTCGATCATCGGCCAGGCATCGTCGACGACACGCTGCGGCCGAATCAGATCCTGGCCGTGGGCGGGCTGCCGCGGGCCATCCTGACCGGGCCTCGCGCCGCGGCGGTCGTGACGGCGGTCGAGCAGGTCCTGTGGACGCCCCTCGGCCTGCGCACGCTGCCGCCCGACGCCGCCGACTACGTGCCCCGCTACCAGGGCCCACCGCACGTGCGCGACGCCGCGTATCACCAGGGGACGGTCTGGCCGTGGCTGGTCGGCCCGTTCGTGGACGCGTGGTTGACCGTGCGCGGCGACACCGCCGCTGCCCGCGCCGAGGCCGAGCGCAGGTTCGTCGCGCCGCTCCGCGCGCATCTCGGCGACGCCGGGCTCGGCCACGTCTCCGAGATCGTCGATGCCGAGCCGCCGCACACACCGCGCGGCTGCCCGTGGCAGGCGTGGTCGGTGGGCGAATCGCTGCGCGTCGAGCGCCGGGTGCTGTCGGCACCGGCCGTGGCCGCCGCCGTGGTCGGCGCCGCTACTTGAGCACGAGGAACGGATCCAGCGGCGTGCCCTGCCACCATCGTCGGTCGTCGTCCAGGACGAAGATGGCGAAGTGCAGATGCGGCGTGTCCTTCGGCGCGTTGCCGGATGTGCCGACGTAGCCGAGCACCTGGCCGCGTGCCACCGTCGCCCCTTCGGTCAGGCCCTCGGCATAGCGGTCGAGGTGCGCGTAGTAGTAGGCGTAGGTCGTCGTCGGGTCGAACTGGTAGATCGTGATGCCGCCGGCCTTGCTGGTGAAGAGCCGGGCGATGATCCCGGCTTCCACCGCGAC
>CAYUAX010000186.1:0-9376 GCA_964442845.1 uncultured Bifidobacteriaceae bacterium
ACCACCGCCATCACGCTCGACCGCGAGCTGATTCGGGCGGCGCCCATCAGCTCGCGCCGCGTCTTCAGCGACGCGCTCGACCTGGCGCCGGGCATCTCGTCACGCAACGTCGACGACGGCGTCGGCCGCCGCTCCTACTACTTCAAGGGCGCGGTCATCTTCTCGCACGTCTTCACGCTCGAGGGCGCGCCGGCCGGCTCGTTCCTCGACTCGTCGGCCCATTCGATCGGCTTCGGCGGCGACACCGTGCAGGACAGCGAACTGAAGCTGTCGGGTGTCGACGCGTCGTCGCCGTCGGGCACCGGCGTGGTCATGAACATCATCGCCCCGCGCGGTGGCAACCAGTTCAAGGGCTCGGCGATCTACGACTACCAGGACGTCGCCTGGAACAGCGACAACACCAAGGGCGGCAGCGCCCCCGGCGGGCTGCCGACCGCGCAGTCGGTGAAGCAGTACGACCTGTCGGTGGGCGGCCCGATCGTGCGCAATCGCGTCTGGTTCTTCGGCGCCTTCCGCCGCGCCGATCTGACCAACGGGATCAGCCGCTCGCCGCTCAACACCGCCAACATCCAGATGCTGGTGCCCGACTTCGAGCCGTTCGACAACTTCATGAAGAGCAACCAGCCGTTCGGCAAGATCACCGCCCAGGTGACCAACCGCCACGAGCTGTCGGCCTTCTACCAGAACGACCGCTCGAAGTACTCGAGCAACCGCGAGCTCGACAACACCTCGTACCTGCGCAACTCGACCGGCGGCGGCCTGTCCCACGTCAAGGTCAACTCGGTGTGGAGCAACTCGCTGACCTCGTCGGTCTCGGTGAGCTACAACGACAAGCGCGGCAACGACGAAAACACCTACGACGGCGTGAATCTCAGCGGGCCGCAGATCGAGATCCACCAGGACTCGTTCCTGAACGCCGGACGCCAGGAGGGCACCGGGTCGCTGGCCCGGCTCAACACGCCGGATGCGATCGCGTTGTCGGACGCCCACATCTGGCTGGTCCGCGGCGACCTGACCTACTACAAGCAGGGATGGGGCGGCGGCCACGAGTTCCGCGCCGGCATCTGGGCGGCGCCGTCGATGGTGCGCGAGACCACCTCGATCCAGGTGAACGGCGGCCTCGGCCTGCAGCGCGAGCGGTTCATCGACCCGAACAACGCCGCCCTCGGCACCACGCCGTTCTACCAGCGCCTCCGCACCCCGGCCGTCGCGCCGACCATCAGCGAGCACGACCGCGACATCGCCCTCTACGCCCAGGACTCGTGGACGCCGACCGAGCGGCTCACCGTCAACGCCGGGTTGCGCGTCGACTTCATTCGCCGCCAGGACAAGATCCTGAACATCGATCGGCAGAAGAGCACGGCCGTGCAGCCGCGCGTCGGCGTGTCCTACCTGATCACGGACGATGCGCGCAACGTCGTCCGCGCCAGCTACGGCCGGCTCTACGAGCAGGTCAACGGCCGCGATTACATCGTCACCTTCGGGCAGACCAACGGCTTCGACCAGACCGAGGTCTACATCGACAAGGCCGGCAACCGCTCCACCGTGCTGACGCCGGCGACGCGCGGCGTCGATCCCAACCTGCTGTTCGACAAGGACCTGCACCAGCCGTTCGTCGACGAGGTCTCGGCCGGCTACAACCGCCAGTTCCCGGGCCAGATCAGCGTCGGCATCGCGGCCACCCATCGCCGCTATCAGGACAACTTCGCCGAGATCGACATCAACGGCATCTACCCCACCCAGCCGTTCCAGCCGTTCATCGGCTTCGGCAGGATCGACCCGAACCGCGGCATCGTCACCCAGGAGACCAACAACACCTGGACCGACGTGATCGTCAACGCGCTCGAACTGACCTTCGCCAAGAACATGTCGCACAACTTCCAGATCATCGCCAGCGCGACCCGGCAGTGGAACTGGCTGAGCGGCGACTGGAATCCCTACGACCCGGCGCGGTTCGTCCAGCCAGACGCCTTCGACAACAACCGCGACATGTCGCAGCAGCTGTTCGGCAACGGCGAGGAGAACTCGCTGAACGGCGGCGGCCGCGAGTCGGGCGCGGCCTACCGGCCGTTCTCGGTACGCATCGGCGGCCAGTGGCTGGCGCCGTGGGGCATCAGCGTCGGCGGCAGCTACGTGATCCAGGCCGGCGGCTACATCGGCCCGCTGGTCACCCGCCTCGACGCCAACGACCCGCAGGTGACGCAGTTCGGACCGTCGACCGTGCGACTCGCCAACGGCACCACCCAGCCCAACCCGCTGGCGACCCGCCTCCGCTTCGTCGGCCCGACCCGCGGCGACGGCCAGATTCGCAACGACGACGCCAAGTACCTCCAGCTCAAGATCGGCCGGGTGTTCAGGTTCCGCACCCAGAGCCTGGAGCCAGCGGTGAACATCTTCAACGTGTTCAACACGCCGGCCAACACGCAGTGGGGGACCGACGCCAACCTGACCTACAGCCCGAACTACCAGAACCGCTTCAACCGGCATCCGCCGCGGGCCCTGCAGCTGTCGATCGCCTACAAGTTCTAGCGCGCGAGCGGACCAGGGACCGGGGCGCCAAACGACGGGCAGCTGGCGCCGGGGGCTCGAGCTCTCGGCGCCGGTCGCCTGTACGGCGCTTGTCACGGTGCGACAGTTCGTGATGCCATGTCCGCGTGAGCCGTTCGAACACCCGTCGCCGTGATCCCGCGTCGTCGAGGTCGTCCGCCGGTCCTCCCTCGTGGCTTCCCGGTGCGGCGGTCGCCGTGCTGCTGCTCGCCGCCGGCGGCACGTGGTGGATGTGGTCGCGCCCGGCCGCGCCGACGCTCCCCACCCGGCCGAACGTGGTGCTCATCACGCTGGACACGACTCGAGCCGATCGGCTCGGCAGCTACGGCTACGCCGCCGCGTCCACGCCGCACCTCGATCGCCTGGCCGCCGACGGCGTCCGATTCGAGCGGGCGATATCCCCGGCGCCACTCACGTTGCCGGCCCACGCCAGCCTGATGACCGGGCGCAATCCCTTCGGCCACGGCGTCCGCAACAACGGCCACTTCGTGCTCGCCAGCGACGTGCCGACGCTGGCCGAGTGGTTCGCCGGCGCCGGCTACGACACCGCCGCCTTCGTCAGCGCCTACGTGCTCGACCGCCAGTTCGGCCTGGCGCGCGGGTTCACGCACTACGACGACGCACTCGACCCGCCGCGTGGTCCCGGCGGCTCGCTCGAGCTCGAGCGGCGCGGCGACCGCACCGTGGCGGCGGCTTCGGCGTGGCTCTCGGCGCGCGCGACCGCCGCCGACCGGCCGTACTTCCTGTGGGTCCATCTCTACGACGCCCATCATCCCTACACGCCCCCGGCCAGCCTGCGGGCGCAGTTCGAGACGCGTCCGTACGACGGCGAGATCGCCTTTCAGGACGCGCAGGTCGGGCACCTGCTGGCGCGGACCGCCGGCGCCGGCGGCCGTGCGCCGCTCGTCGTCGTCGCCGCCGACCACGGTGAGAGCCTCGGCGATCACGGCGAGAGCACGCACGGCCTGTTCGTCTACGAGGGCGCCGTGCGCGTGCCGCTCATCGTCGCCTGGCCGGGCGTCCTGACGCCGGCGGTGGTCGCCCCGCCGGTGGGCCTGGTCGACATCCCGGCTACCCTGGCCGACCTGGCCGGTCTGGCGCCGTTCGCCGGCCCCGACGGGCGCAGCCTGCGGCCGCTGTTGTCCGGCGAACCGCCGTCCGCGTGGCCGTCCCGGCCCCTCTACGCCGAGACACTCTTCCCCGAATTCTTCATGGGCTGGGCCGCGCTGCGCACGGTGCGCGATGGCGAGTGGAAGCTGATCGACGCGCCTGAGGCCGAGCTCTACGACCTGGCGGCGGATCCCGGCGAGCGCGTCAATCTCCATGCCCGCGAACCGGCCCGAGCGCGGGCCCTGCGGCGAACCCTCGAGACGCTGGCCCGAGCGGCGCCGGAGCGCCGGACGACCGCCCCGGTGACCGACGAGGCGAGGCGGCGGCTGTCGGCCTTGGGCTACGTCAGCACGCCGGCGGCGAGCGCCGCAGCCGGGCCGCGGCCCGACCCCAAGCGCATGGCGCCGCTGTTCGAGCGATTGCTCGAAGGCAACCAGGCGCTGGCGCGCGGCGCCGCCGGCGACGCCGCGCGGCTCGCCCGCGAGGTGCTGCAGCGCGATCCCGACAACGCCTTCGCCGAGCAAGTGCTCGGCCGCGCCCTTCTCGCCGAGGGCCAGCTCGACGGCGCCATCGCCGCCTTGCGCCGCTACCTGGCGGCGGTGCCCGGCAGCGCCGATGCGCACCATTGGATTGCCCTGGCCGAACTGCGGCGAGGCGATCGCCCGCGCGCGCTGGCCGAAGAGGAGGCGGCGCTGGCGCTCGACGCGCGACACGGCGCCGCGCTGGCCCTGCGCGCCGGCTTGCTGTTCTCCGCCGGACGCCGGGACGAGGCCATCGACGGCCTGCGCTCGGCGGTCGCGGCAGACGCCGGCAATGCGACCCTGCGCGTGGCCTACGCGGACCTGCTGGCCGACGCCGGCCGCAGCGGCGAGGCGGAGCCCGAATACCGCCGCGTGCTCGACGCCAGGCCGAACGACGTCGGTGCGCTGCTCGGCCTGGGGCTGCTCTTGGTTCGCACCGACCGGCTCGAGCCCGCCGTCGCCACGTTGTCGCGCGTGCTGGAGATCGACCCGACGCAGGACGAAGCCCGCTTCGAGCGGGCCGTCGTCCTCGAGCGGCAAGGCCGGACCGCCGAGGCCCGGGCCGGCTACGAGCGGCTGGGCGCAGCCGAGACCCGACCTGACATCCGCCGGGCGGCGGCGCGCCGACTGGCGGCCCTGCCGCCGTGACGCCACGCAACGCGTCGCGCGGTCGGGCGGAGGATTCAAGCGGGCGACGCCGTGGCCGATGTCCTTCACGGACCACCATGAGCGCCGCCGCCGACCTCACGCACATCGCCCGCCAGCCCATCCTCGACGCCCGCGGCCAGGTCTACGGCTACGAGCTGTTGTTTCGGGCGAGCCGGGACGCGACGTCCTTCGTCGAGCCTGGCAACGCGTCGGCCCGCCTCATCAGTGACGCGGTGAGCGGCCCGGGGTTCGACGCGCTCTCCGACGGCAAGCGCGTGTTCCTCAACATGTCGGCCGACGTGCTGCTGTCGGACGTGAGCGGGTTGTTCGATCCCGAGCGCGTGGTGCTCGAGATTCCCAGTGACCTCGTGGTCGGCGACGAGATCGCCGCGATGTGCGCGAAGCTGCACCAGCACGGCCATGCCCTGGCGCTCGACGGCTTCTCGGCCGGCGCGCCCGCGGCGGCGCTGCTGGCGCATGCGCGGTTCGCCAAGGTGGACGTACTCGACACGCCGCTGGAGGACGTCGCGGCGCTCGCCGCCGACCTGCTCGCCCGCGGCCTCACCGTGATCGCCGAGCGCGTCGAGACGGAGGAGGCCCTGCAGGCCGCCAGGGCCGCCGGCTGCTCGCTGTTCCAGGGCTACTACTTCTGCCGCCCGCAGACCGTGTCGGTCAAGGCGATGGCCGCCAACCAGCTCACCCAGATGCAGCTGCTGGCGGCGCTGATGCGGCCCAACGTGCCGCTCGCCGATGTCGAAGAGCTGCTCAAGCGCGACACCACGCTCAGCTACCGCGTGCTGCGCACGGTGAATTCGGCCGGCTTCGGGCTGCGGCGGGAGATCGGCTCGATCCGTGAAGCGCTGCTCATGCTCGGCCTCGACCAGGTGCGCAAGTGGGCGTCGTTGTGGACGCTGGCGTCGCTCAACAAAGGTCCGTCCGAGCTGCTGACGATGACGATCGTCCGCGCCCGCACCTGCGAGACCGTGGGACAGGCGCTCGGCCGCGCCGAACAGGGCTACTTCCTGCTCGGCATGTGCTCGCTGCTCGACGCGCTGCTCGGCCAGCCGATGGACAAGGTCGTGGCGGAGCTGCCCGTCAACGCCGAGATCCGCGGGGCGCTGCTCGGCGAGGCCAATCACGCCCGCCAGGTGCTCGAGGCGGTGGCCCGCTACGAGCGGGCCGACTGGCTCGAGGCCTCGAGCGCGGCGGCAGCCGTCGGCCTCGACGAAGACACGCTGCCCCAGGCTTACCTCGACGCGCTGGCCTGGGCGCGCACCGTCACGCAGGCCGCCGGCAAGGCGGCGTGACTAGTCGTCGAGCCGCACGCCGATCACGTAGTCGCGGAGCGTGCCGCCCGAGCGCAGGCTGACGAATACGAGCGCCGGATTGTCGGCGCTGGCGCCGACGCCGTCGAGCAGCGCACGGAACGCCACCGGGTCTTCGCTCGCGGCCACCTGGATGACCGTGGTGTTGAACGACAGCCGCCGCATCCGGACCGTCAGCTGATGCCGGTCGGCGCGGCCGTCCTGGAACACGCGGGCCGTCGACAGCCACACCGACTGCACCCGCAGCAGCGGCAGGTTGCAGAGGATGCGGATCACGCCGGACACCTGCTGCACCTCGTCGAGGGTGCCGACGGCGAGCCGCATGCGGCCGCCCGGCGATCGGTCGGCGTAGACGCCTGCCTCCTGCGGGCCGTCCTCGGTCTCGACGAACACCCCGCTCGGGAGGTCCTGCGCGTGCAGGGACGCGGGCCCGAGCGCAAGCGCGCTCACCGCCGCGATCCCGAGCAGCGTCCGCGCCGTCAGCGGCATGGCTCGCTCAGTGGACGCCAACCACGGGCACCTCGACGCGCGATGGGTAGCGCGCCGAACGGTAGACGCGATGCGTCGCCCGCACGAAGTCCTTGTCCTCGGCGTCGAAGATGCTCTTCGTGAAGGTCTGCGGGTTGCGGTCGATCAGCGGGAACCACGTGCTCTGCAGCTGCACCATCACGCGGTGGCCGGCCTTGAACGTGTAGTTCTGGGTGTGCAGGCTGAAGCGGTACTCCTGCACCTGGTTGGCGGGGATCGGCGCCGGCGCTTCGAAGCTGCGGCGGTAGCGGCCGCGGAACACCTCGTTCGACACCATCAGCTGGTAGCCGGCCAGGCTCCAGTTCTCGGGATACGCCTCGGGGTAGACGTCGATCAGCTTGACGATCCAGTCGGCGTCGGTGCCGGTGGTCGAGGCGAACAGGTGCGCCATCACCTCGCCGGCGATGGTCACATCGCGCTCGAGCGGCGGTGTCTCCCAGCTGAGCACGTCGGCGCGGTCGTCCACGAAGCGCTGGTCCTCGACCAGCCAGGTGGACCACTTCGAGCCGCCGGCGAAATAGGTGGCCTGAATGGGCCGCTGGCGATACGGCACGGGATGCGCGGGGTCGGACACGTAGCTGTCGTAGCCGGTTGTGCCGGCCGCGGGCGGCGTGCCCACGGCGAGCCGCTCGTCGGCGCCGAAGTAGAGCCCGACGGTCCTGGTTTCCCTGGCCGGCGGCCACTGCGCCCAGCGCCGCCACTGGTTGCTGCCGCTCTCGAAGGTGAGGGCCTCGGGGAAGTCACGCGTGCCCTTGTCCTTGAGGTAGTAGGCGAAGAACGGCGCCTGCACCTGGTCACGAAAATGCGCGGCCGTGTCGCTGCCGAACGGAATCGGCCCGAGCGCGCTGCCGTCACGGGTCCAGCCGCCGTGGTTCCACGGCCCGACCACCAGGTAGTTGTGGCCGGCGGTGTCGTGGCGCTCGAGGGTGCGGTAGATGTCGAGCGGGCCGTAGAAGTCCTCCTGGTCCCACCAGCCGGCGACGTTCAGCGTCGGCACCTTCACGTCGCGGATGTGCGGGATGAGGGTCTGGCGTTTCCAGAAGTCGTCGTAGTCGGGGTGGCGGACGTAGTCGTTCCAGGTGGGAATCGACTCGCGCAGGTAGCGGCGGTTGACGGCGCTGAGCGGCCCGAGCGACAGGTACCAGTCGAACGTGTCGTAGCGGTCGAACTCGAAGTTCTTCACGTCCTTGCCGGTCTCCATCATGGTCGCGTATTCGAACGCGTAGCTGAGGCGGAAGGCGCCGTTGTGGTGGAAGTCGTCGCCCAGCCACATGTCCGAGGGCGACGCCTGCGGCGAGATCGCCTTCAGCGCCGGGTGCGGTTCGAGCGCGCCCATGATCGTCGTCCAGCCGTCGTAGGACACACCCAGCATGCCGACGCGGCCGTTGTTCGCCGGGACGTGCTTCAGCAGCCAGTCGATCGTGTCGTAGGTGTCGGTGCCCTCGTCGAGGCTGGTGGTGTCGCCCGGCGCCCGTGCCGGCCGCTGCATCACGAAGGTGCCCTCGGAGCGGAACTTCCCGCGGATGTCCTGGAAGACGAAGATGTAGCCCTCGTCGGCGAGCGCCTTGTAGTAGCGCGCGAACGAACCGGCGGCGCCGTCGATGCCGTAGGGTGTGCGGCGGAAGACGATCGGCAGCGGGCCACGCTGGTCCTTGGGCGTGAAGATCTTCGTGAACAGCTTGACCCCGTCGCGCATCGCGATCATCTCGTCGCGCACGACGAAGGCGTCGGCGGGGGAGGGCGGTGCCGCCTGGCGCGCTCCGACGGCGAAGACGGCAGCCGCAGCGAGCGCAAGGGGAAGGACGACACGGACGGCGCGGCGCATCGCCGGAGTATACCGGTCGAGGTCAGCCGCGACCCGCGGTCGGACTCAGCGCGGGATAGCTGAACAGCAGGAAATGCAGCAGGTTGAGGCCGGTGTGCGCGGCGATCGCCGCCAGCACCGATCCGGTGCGCGCGTAGACCGCCGCGTACCCGAGCCCGGCCAGCGTGGCGAGCAGCACGTAGATCCAGCCGCCACCGAGGTGCGCCAGCCCGAACAGGCCTGCCGATGCCGCCAGCGCTGCCGTCCGTGCGCGCGACGTGTCGCCGAGCCAGGATTGGAGCCCGCCCTGGACGACGTGCCGGAACAACGCCTCTTCGGGCAGCGCCGTCAGGAACACCATGCTGCCCAGCCACAGCGGCCACCACGACGGCAGCTTCGGATCCCAGCGTGCGTAGCCGACGGCGACGGTCAGCGCCATCACCGCCGCGGTCACGACGGCGAACGGCGCCGCGGCCCCGAGCCACGAACCGCTCGGCGCCGCGCGCCGCGCCCGCTCCGGGGCGTGCAGGCCGAGCAGCAGCAGGCCGAGCACGCCTTTGTCGAGGTTCAGGTACTTCGTGTAGGGCAGCGAGTCGGCACTGAGCCGGACGCCGTCGATGACGATCGGATTGGCGAACCCCGGCACCGCGTGGACGAGCAGCCCGGCGCCGAGGGCCAGCATCGCGGCCAGCGCGAAGCCGCGCAATGCGCCGTCTTGCAGGTGCTCGCCGAGCCGGCACGTGGCGACCACCGCGGCGACGGCGAGGAGGCCGCGGGTGTCGACGAGGCCGCCGGCCACGGCGGTTGACAGCGCCAGCGCGAACGGCGCCATCCACCAGCGGTCGGCCGAACGGGCGGCCACCAGGCGCGGCGCCCACAGCGCCGCCATGGCC
>CAYUAX010000187.1:0-9363 GCA_964442845.1 uncultured Bifidobacteriaceae bacterium
CCGCTGCGCGGCTGCGCGACGCCTACGGCGACGCCTCGGCCTGCGCGCCGCTGGCCGTCGCGTCGTGGAGCTGGCACGGGTGGATGGCCGCCGCCCGCGCCGGTGCCGCCGGTGGCAGCGTCGAGGCACTGGCCGCGGTCCGCGCCGCCCTCGACGTGTTGGAGCCTGGCGGACGGGCGGCGACGCTCGAGGCCCGCTATGCCGCCGCGGTGGTGCATGCCGCGGCGGCCGCCGCGCAGGACGAACGCGACGAGATGCGCGTCTGGATCGAGCACGCCACGGGGCTGGCCGCCCGCCTGCCGGCTGGCGCCCGGCCGTGGCCGCTGCCCCCGGCGATCATGGAAGGCGAACTGTGGCTCGCCGTGGACGACCATGCGCAGGCCGAAGCGGCGTTCACGCGCGCGCTGGCCAGCGCGCCGTCGCCCTCGCCGGCGGCACTGCGCGGCCTGGCGCGCAGCCGGGCGCGGCGCGGCGACCTCGCTGGCGGCTGCGCCCCCTTCCGCGAAGCGCTGGCCCTGGTGCAGCCGACCCGAGCCGACGGCCCGCTGGCGGTCGAGGCGCGCGCCTTCCTCGTCCTGTGCAAGTGAGCGGAGCCGTGCCGCGCTACGCCCCCGCCATCCTCGATGCGCTGGCCGGCCACGGCCTGGCGCCGCGCGCCGATACGGCGCCGCGGGCGCTGCGCGACGCCATCAACGACCTGTATCGCTACGAGATCCGCCGGCTGCGCGACCGCTGCCGGGCCGGCGAGTTCCCGTCGTCGGCGCTGGCCGGCCACGTCGTGCAGCTGAGGCGGCGCTACGTGCTGCTCTCGATTCCGCTCGAGCGGTGGACGATCTGACCGAGCCCCGAGCCCCGGCTTTTCCGCGTGTTACTCTGCCATGCATGGCACGCATGCAACGAGTGGCGTACCCGATGGTGCGGGACACGCGGGGCGGTGCGCTGCGGCGCGCGTCGTGGGACGAGGCCCTGACGCGGGCGGCAGCCGGCTTCCGGTCGGTCGTCGATCGGCATGGCCCGCGGGCGTTCGGGCTCTTCAGCTGTTCGAAGAGCACCAACGAGATGAACTACGCGGCGCAGAAGTTCGCCCGCGCGGTTGTCGGCTCCAACAACATCGACAGCTGCAACCGCACCTGACACGCCCCCAGCGTCGCCGGTCTGGCGGCGGTCTTCGGGATGGGCGGCGGGACGAGCTCGTATCGCGAGATCGAGGAGACGGATTGCATCCTGCTGTGGGGGTCGAATGCACGCGAGACGCATCCGATCTTCTTCCACCACCTCCTCACCGGGGTGAAGCGCGGGGCGCGGCTGTTCGCCATCGACCCGCGGCGGACGTCGTCCGCGCAGTGGGCCGAGGTGTGGGCCGGCCTCGACGTCGGCACCGACATCGCGCTGTCGAACACGATGGCCCGCGAGATCATCGTCAGCGGGCTGGCGCACCGCGAGTTCGTGGCGGCGGCGACCAGCGGCTTCGACGCCTACAAAGCGTCGGTGATGCCATGGACGCTGGAGCGCGGCGAGGCCGCCACCGGTGTGCCGGCTGCCGTGATCCGCGAGATGGCCCACGCCTACGCCACCGCGCCGCGGGCGATGGTGTGCTGGACGCTCGGCATCACCGAGCACCACAACGCGGTCGACAACGTCCTCTCGCTGATCAACCTGGCGCTGCTCACGGGCCACGTCGGCCGCTGGGGGTCGGGTATCAACCCGCTGCGCGGCCAGAACAACGTGCAGGGCGGCGGTGACATGGGGGCGCTGCCGGATCGCTTCCCGGGCTTCCAGCACGTCGAGAACGACGCCGTGCGGGCCCGCTTCGACCGCGCGTGGGGCGTCACCGTGCCGGCGAAGAAGGGCTGGCACCTCACCGGCATGTTCGACGCGATGGAGCGCGGCGAGCTCAGGGCCCTCTACGTGATCGGCGAGAACCCGGCGCAGTCGGAGGCCAACCAGCGGCATGCCGAGCACCTGCTGCAGAGCCTCGACGTGCTGGTCGTCCAGGACGTGATGTTCACGGCGACGGCGGCGATCGCCGACGTCGTCCTGCCGGCGGCGGCCGGAGCCTACGAATCCGAGGGCACGGTGACCTCCAGCGAGCGGCGCGTCCAGCGCGTCCGGCGCACCAAGGCCCCGGCGGGCGAGAGCCGCGACGACCTCGACATCATCTTCGCGATGGCGAAGGCGATGGGGGCGGACTGGGGCGCGCCGGACGCCGAGCGCGTCTGGGACGAAGTGCGGGCGTTGTCGCCGGTGCACGCCGGCATGAGCTACGCGCGCCTCGAGGCCGAGGACGGCCTGCAGTGGCCGTGCTACGACGAGTCGCACCCGGGCGAGGCGTTCCTGCACAGCCGTCTGTGGGAGCGGCCGGTGCGCGGACCGCGCGCGCCGTTTCACGTGGTGGAGCACGCCCTCCCGGTGGAGGGACTCGACGACGAGTTCCCGCTGCGGCTCACCACCGGCCGCCGCCTGGAGGAGTACAACACCGGCGTGCAGAGTGGCGGCTACGCCTCGCCGGTGCGGCGGGGCGAGACCATCGACGTCTCGCCCGAGGATGCGGCGCGCCTGGGGTTCCGCGAGGGGCAGGCGGTGCGGGTGCGGTCGCGGCGCGGCGCCGTCGTCGCCCCGGTGCACATCGATCCGGCGCTGCGGCCCGGCCTCACGTTCATGACGCTGCACTTCCCGGACGAGGTCGCCACCAACCACCTGACCATCGACGCCGCCGATCCGAAGTCGGGGACGGCGGAGTTCAAGGCGGCGGCCATCCGCCTCGAGCGCGTAGACGCCTAGACATCTTCCAAGGTCCCCAAGGTGATGATTGAAACGAGTGTGTCGGGGACGTTGGAAGATGTCTCGCCCCGCGGAGCGGGGCATAACGACGCTGCCCTCGCGAAGCGGAGCCGACGCGTCTGTTCAGGGCGATTCGAGGCGGAGCTTCGCTAGTGGACATCCACGTCGTCGGACCGGACGCCACCGCGGCGGAGCGTGCCGCGGTGGACGCGCTGCTCGGTCCGCCCGACAGCGGCTGGGACGGCGGCGTTCGCGACGTGGCCCGCGACGGTCGGGTCGCCCGCGTCGGCCGCGCTGCCGCCGTCGAGCAGCGGCATCTGCTGCTGCCGGCCTTCCACGCCGTGCAGGATCGCGTCGGCTGGGTGAGCCGGGGCGCGCTGAACTACATCTGCCGGCGCCTGATCGTCCCGCCGGCCGAGGCGTGGGGCGTCCTGACCTTCTATCACCTGTTCGCGACCACGCCGCGTCCCGCCGTGGTGGCACACGTCTGCGACGACATCGCCTGCCGCGCGCGGGGCGCCGAGCGGCTGTGCGACGAGCTCGCCGCGACGATGGCGGCGGAAGGCGAGACGACGGCCGGCGGCGCCGCGTGGCAGCGCAGCCCGTGCCTGGGGCAGTGCGAACGCGCCCCGGCGGCGATGGTGGTGCGGGCGGGGGAAACGCCGACCCGCGCCGTGGTGGCGCCAGCGGGTGACGCCGCGGCCGTGGCGCGGGCGTGCAGCGCGCACGACGCCACCGTCGAGTCGCTGGACGATCTGCGGCGCGCCGCCCCGCAGGCCGGCACCCCGGGGTTGCGGCTGCTGCGGCGGGTCGGCGTGGTCGATCCGACGAGCCTCGACGCCTATCGAGCCGCCGGCGGCTACCAGGCGCTGGCGCGCGCACTCGCCCTCGGGCCCTCGCAGGTGATCGCCGAAGTGACGGCGGCGCGGCTGATGGGCCGCGGCGGCGCCGCGTTTCCAACCGGGCGCAAATGGGCGGCCGTGGCCGTCGAGCCGGCCCGGCCGCATTACGTGGTCTGCAATGCCGACGAGTCGGAGCCGGGCACGTTCAAGGACCGCGTGCTGATGTCGGGCGATCCGTTCGCCATCGTCGAGGCGATGACGATCTGCGGGCTCGCCACGCGCAGCGAGCGCGGCTTCCTCTACATCCGCGGCGAGTATCCCGAGGCGGAGGCGCGGGTCCACGGCGCGGTTGCCGCGGCGCGCGCCGCCGGCCTGCTCGGCGACGACGTCCTCGGATCGGGCCATCGGTTCGACATCGAGATCCGCCGTGGCGCCGGCGCCTACATCTGCGGCGAGGAGACGGCGCTCTTCAACTCGCTCGAGGGCAAGCGCGGCGAGCCGCGCTCGAAGCCGCCGTTTCCCGCCCAGGTCGGCGTCTTCGGCAAGCCCACCGTGGTCAACAACGTCGAGACGCTGGCCAACGTGCTCGACATCGTGCTGGAGGGCGGCGCGGCCTGGGCCGCCGCGGGCAGCGGGATGTCGACCGGCACGCGGCTGTTCTGCCTGTCGGGGCATGTGGCGCGGCCCGGACTTTACGAGTTCCCGTTCGGTCGCACGCTGCGCGAGGTGATCGACGCGGCTGGCGGCGTGGCCGGCGGCCGGCGCCTGCAGGCCATCCTGCTCGGTGGCGCGGCCGGGGTCTTCGTCGGCGCGGAGTCGCTCGACGTGCGGCTGACGTTCGAGGACGTGCGGGCGGCCGGCCTCACGCTGGGATCGGGTGTGGTGATGGTCTTCGACGACACGGTCGATCTGCCCGACGTGCTCGGCCGCATCGCCCGGTTCTTCGAAGACGAGAGCTGCGGCCAATGCGTGCCGTGCCGTGTCGGCACGGTGCGGCAGCGCGAGCTGCTCGAGGCGCTGCGTGGCGACGGCCAGGCCCAGCCGGCCGGTGCCGATCGGCTGCGCCTGCTCAGCGAACTCGGCCAGGCGATGCGCGACGCGTCGATCTGCGGCCTGGGTCAGACGGCGTCATCGGCGGTGGAATCGGCGGTACACCGGCTCGGCGTGTTCCGGGGAGGCGTGGTGTGAACGACGAGATCTGGTTCGAGCTGCCGCCGGCGCCGTCCGCCGTGCCGGTCGCGCCGTCCCCACCGGTGCGTCCCGACGTGACACTCACCGTGGACGGCCGCCAGGTGACCGTGCCCGAGGGCAGCACGCTGCTCGACGCCTGTCGCGTCGCCGGCACCGCGGTGCCGACGCTCTGCTACCTGGAGACGCTCACGCCGGTGAACGTCTGCCGGGTGTGCGTGGTGGAGGTCGAGGGCGCGCGTGTGCTCGCGCCGGCCTGCTCACGTCAGGCCGAGCCCGGTATGACCGTGCACAGCAACTCCGAGCGCGTGCGGACGTCGCGCAAGCTGGTGCTGGAATTGCTCGGCTCGTCGGTCGATCTGTCCACGGCCGACGAGCTGCGGCCGCTGCTGGCCGAGTACGGCGCCGACCCGGCCCGCTTCGGCGCCGCCGCGGCGACGGTGGCGCAGCCGGTGAAGGACGACAACGACCTCTACGTCCGCGACTACGGCAAGTGCGTGCTCTGCTACAAGTGCGTCGAGGCCTGCGGCACCGATGCGCAGTTCACCTTCGCCATCGCCGTCGCCGGCCGCGGCTTCCACGCCCACATCTCCACGGAACTCGACGTGCCGCTGCCCGAGTCGGCCTGCGTCTACTGCGGCAACTGCATCGCCGTGTGTCCCACCGGCGCGCTGATGGCCAAGCCGGAGTTCGAACTGCGCCGGGCGGGGCAGTGGGCGCCCGAGCGCCAACGGGCCACCGACACGATCTGTCCGTACTGCGGCGTCGGCTGCACGCTGACCACGCACGTGCAGGACGAGCGCATCGTCAAGGTGACGTCGCCCTTCGACAACGACACGACGCGCGGCAACCTCTGCGTGAAGGGGCGGTTCGGGTTCGCGTACGCGAACGATACAGACTAGCGGCTGGCGGCTAGCGGCTCGCGGCTAGGACTCACACAGTCACTCTCACACCGTCACACTGCCCATGAGACGCTACGCTTTCGCCTCACTGCTGCTGTCGATCGTCACGCTCGGGGCGCAGGGGCCGGCCAGCCCGTCAGCGCCGGCGGGGCAGTGGCGGGCGTACCACGGCGACAACCGCAGCCTGCGCTACTCGCCGCTCGACCAGATCACGCGCGACAACGTCGCGCGGCTGCGCCTCGCGTGGGAGCGAGATCTCGGGCCGATTGGGCCGAAACCCGAGTTCAAGAACGAAGCCGCGCCGCTCTACGTGGACGGCACGCTGTACATGACGGCCGGCATGAATCGTGACGTCGTCGCCCTCGACCCGGCGACCGGCGCCGAGCGCTGGCGGTGGAGCCTCGACGAGGGCGAACGGACGGCGAAGTCGCCGCGCCGCAACTCCGGCCGCGGCGTCAGCTACTGGACCGACGGCACCGACGCCCGCATCGTCGTCGTGACGCCGGGGTTCCGCCTGGTGTCGCTCGACGCCCGCACCGGCCGGCCGGTCCCCTCGTTCGGCAGCGACGGCATGGTCGATCTGAAGCGCAACCTCGGGCGTGGCGATTTCGACCCGCTGGCGCCGATCGGCAGCAGCTCCCCGGTGGTGATCTCGAACGGCGTCATCGTCGTCGGCCCTGCGCTCGAGCTGGGCTTCCGCCCGAAGACGATGGCCAACGTGCCCGGCTACATCCGTGGCTTCGACGTCCGCACCGGCAAGGAACTGTGGCGCTTCAACACGATCCCGCAGGCCGGGGAGGCCTTTCGCGAGACGTGGGAACGCGACTCGTGGAAGTACACCGGCAACGCCGGCGTGTGGGCGCCGTTCTCGGCCGACGACGCGCTGGGCTACGTCTACCTGCCGGTCGAGGCGCCGACCGGGGACCTCTACGGCGGCCATCGCCTCGGCGACAACGTCTACGCGTCGAGCCTGGTGTGCCTCGACATCCGCAGCGGCAGGCGCATCTGGCACTTCCAGCAGATCCATCACGACATCTGGGACTACGACAACACCACCGCGCCGATGCTGATCGACGTGCGCCAGGGCGGCCGCACGGTGCGGGCGGTGGCGCTGATGACCAAGCAGGCGTTCACCTACGTGTTCGACCGCGTCACCGGCGCGCCGCTGTGGCCGATCGTCGAGCGGCCGGTGCCGGCCAGCGACGTGCCGGGGGAGAGAGCGGCGGCGACTCAGCCGTTCCCGACCAAGCCGACGGCGTTCGATCGCCAGGGATTCACGGTCGACGACCTGATGGATTTCACGCCCGATCTGCGCGCCCGGGCCGTCGAGGCGGTGAAGGGCTACCGCCTCGGCGCGATGTACCAACCGCCGTCACTGGCGGCGGCGCCCGACGGCACCCGCGGCACCCTCCTGCTGCCCGGCGTGCAGGGCGGGGCGCAGTGGGAGCACGGCGCCGCCGATCCCGAGTCGGGGGTCATCTACATCAGCTCGGCGACGCAGCCGTCGCTGGTCGCGCTCGAGAAGAGCGGCGAGTCCGACATGGACTGGGTCGCCGTGCAGGGCCGCGGCGTGCCGACGGTGGACGGCCTGCCGATCGTCAAGCCGCCGTACGGCCGGATCACGGCCATCGACCTCACGAGCGGCGACATCGCGTGGCAGGTGGCGAACGGCGACACCCCGCCGGCGATTCGCGACCATCCGCTGTTGAAGGGCGTGACGCTGCCGCGCACCGGCAGCCGCTCGCGCGCTGGGCTGCTGGCCACCAGGACGCTGCTCTTCGCCGGCGAAGGGTGGGGCGGGCAGGCGATGTTCCGCGCTCTGGACAAGGCCACCGGCGCCACGGTGTGGGAGACGGCGATTCCCGCGGTGCAGACCGGACCGCCGATGACCTACTGGCACGACGGCCGGCAATACATCGCCATGACCGTCGGCGATCAGGAGCGCGGCGTGCCCGCGCGGGTCATCGCGCTGGCGCTGCCCTGAGCGCGGCGCTTGGTATACTCCGGCCGCTCAGCCAGGAGGCGGCCGTGGCCCATCCGTTCTCACCCATCTCGCGCCGCGACTTCCTCGTCGCCGGCGGCACGATCGTCGTCGGCGCGTCGCACCTCGCCGCGCAGACCCGCACCGCCAAGCCGCTCAAGATCGGCATCATCGGCTCGGGCCGGCAGGGCGGTGCGATTGGCCTGCTGTGGGCCAAGGTCGGCCATCAGATCGTGTTCTCGTCGCGCAATCCCGACTCGCTGGCGCCGCTGGTCGAGCAGGCCGGCCCATCGACGCTCGCCGGTACTCCGGCGCAGGCCGCGGCGTTCGCCGACGTCGTGCTCATCGCCGTGCCGTACGGCGCGCTGCCGCAGGTCGGCCGCGACCTCGCCCACCTGTTGAAGGGCAAGATCGTCATCGACGTCGGCAACCCGCGCGTCGATCGCGACGGCGAGGTGGGGAAGGACGCCCTGGCGCGCGGCACCGGCGTGGCCTCCAAGGAGCACCTGCCGGGGGTGCGGCTGGTGCGGGCGTTGAACGCGCTCAGCTACGTGCAGGTGACCAAGGAGGCGCACCGCGCCGGCGAGAAGCTGGGCATCCCGATCGCCGCCGATGACAAGGACGCGATCGACGTCACGGTGCGGCTGGTCGAAGAGGCCGGCTTCGATCCGGTGGTGGTTGGGGGCCTCGACCGCGCGAAGGAGTTCGACGCCGGCACGCCCGTCTATGTGAAAGGCCTGACCGCGGCCCAGCTCAAAGCGGCGCTGAAGCTGCCCTGAGGCCGGGCCGGTCGGGCGCGACCGCTACTTGCCGGCCGCGCCGCCGTCGGGCGCCCGGCGATCCAGGCCGCCTTCGAGCACGCCGTCGTTGCCGACGACGATCACCTCGGCCACGCCCTGGCCGCCCTGCTCGTTCACGGTGTGGCCCATCGCCTTCAGCCTGGCGATGGTGTCGGCCGAGAAGCCGAAGCGCTCGTAGTTGATGCGGTCGGGCAGCCACTGGTGATGGATGCGCCCGGCGTCGACCGCCTCCTGGGCGTTCATGCCGAAGTCGACCACGTTCAGGATGGTGAGCAGCACCGTGTTGATGATGGTGCGGCCGCCCGGCGACCCGGTGACCATGAAGAGCTTGCCGTCCTTGGCCAGGATCGACGGCGACATGCTCGAGAGCATGCGCTTGCCGGGCAGCGCCAGGTTCGGACGCGTGCCGATGTTGCCGCGCTCATCGGTCATCTCGGGCGCCGAGTTGAAGTCGCCCATCTCGTTGTTGAGCAGGAAGCCAGCGCCGGGCACGACGATGCGCGAACCGTAGCCGTACTCGAGCGTGTAGGTCATCGAGACGGCGTTGCGCTTCTCGTCCACGACCGACAGGTGCGTCGTCTCCTGCGATTCGGTCGGCCACGAGAACGACGACGGCGACGACACCGACGCTTTGTTCGGGTTGATGGTCTTGCGCACCTGCGCGGCGTAGTCCTTGGAGAGCAGCTGCGCCACCGGGATGGCGGTGTTGAAGTCCGGATCGCCGAGGTGCTGGGCGCGGTCGGCGAAGGCGCGGCGCATCGACTCGGCGATCAGGTGCAGGTTCTGCGCCGAGCCGTAGCCGTTGGCCTTGAGGTCGAAGCCCTCGAGCAGGTTCAGCATGTGGATCACGGCGATGCCGCCCGAACTCG
>CAYUAX010000188.1:0-9297 GCA_964442845.1 uncultured Bifidobacteriaceae bacterium
CTGGTGCCCAAGCCCGGCACCACCTACCAGTGGCTGCCGATGCTCGACACCGGCGAAATCGAACGCCGCATGAAGCGGCTGCGCGGCCTGGTCGGCGGCCTCGAGCACGTGTACTTCTCGATCAAGAGCGAGCGCCATTCCTACTATCAGGCGCTGCTGTCGCTCGGTGATCGCCGCGTCGCGCCGGCGATCGAGGCCGCCGAGCGCAACGGCGGCCAGTGGCGCCAGGCAGTGCGGGAAGCCGGCGTCGACGCCGACTTCTACATCTACCGGGACCGCTCGGCCGACCGCGTGCTGCCGTGGGACATCATCGACGGCGGCATGAAAGACGCCTTCTTCCGCGCCGAGCTCGAGAAGGGCCAGCGGGCCGAGTGGACGTTGCCGCCGAAACGCCAGCAGGAGAACGCCCGACTCCTGCCGATGCTGTCGTGAGCGGGCGGCCCGGTCAGAACGGCGCCGCCGGCGCGTCGAGCGGCGGCGGATCGGCGGCGTGCTCGGCCGCCTGCGCTTCGAACCGCGCGTATTCGCTGAGCACCAGGTCGCGCACGTGATCCTGCGACTTGCCGTCGGCCAGCGGACGCAGCAGCGCGTAGCTGCGGCGCTCGCCGTTCACCGAGTACTGGCGAGCGGGGAAGGTGACGTTGCGCCCGGTGCCGCTGCGGCGTTCCCATACTGCGAAGCCGAGCAGCTTGAGGCCGGCGAGCGGCCCGTCGTCGAAGTGGAGTTCGGCGTCGGCGAGCTTGCCGGCCGGGCTGCCCTTGTCGTTGGGAGTGATCTTGACCTGCATGCGTGTGCTCCTGTGGTGCGCCGCGATCGCGACGCCTGCGGGACGACGTTTCAAGTCGCGTGCCACGGCGTGCCGGGCGCGATTCTGCCGGCCATGACGCCGCCGCGTCGGCGCGCCGCGCGGCGCTGTTCGTCGCCGCCGACAACCCAGGTTGCCGGCGACGCCGCGACGAGGCGGCCATGAGCGTCGCCCCGCCGCCCACCGCGCCCGGATTCCGGTGGATCGACGACGGTCCGGCGCCGGTGCTCGTCTGCGAGGCGCTGGCCGTGGTGGCGCGCCATGCGTTCACGTCGCGGCAACTGCGGTTGCGAGGCGGCGACGCCGCGGCGTGGTCCCGGGCGGCGGCGACGGTCGGCTGCGCCGCCGGCCAGGTGCATCGGGTCCGCCAGGTCCACGGCGCCCACGTCGTCGTCGTCGACGCGCTGCCGACGCCGGATCCGGCCCCCGAGGCCGACGCGCTCGTCACCATCACGCCTGGCGCGGCGCTCGCTGTGGTCACCGCCGACTGCGTGCCGATCCTGCTGGCCGACCCGGTATCCGGTGCCGTCGGCGCCGTGCATGCCGGGTGGCGCGGCACCGCCGCGAACATCGCCGCCGCCGCCGTGGCCGCGCTCGCCGACCGCTGGGGCGTGGCGCCCGACCGGCTGGTCGCCGCCATCGGCCCGAGCATCGGCGCGTGCTGCTACGAGGTCGGCGACGAGCTCGACGCCGCGTTCGCCGCCGCCGGCCACGCGCCGCAGGTTCGCGCCGGCTGGTTCTCCCGCGACGGCGCCGGCCGGTTGCGCCTCGACCTGTGGGCCGCCACTCGCGACCTCCTGCTCCGCGCCGGACTGCGCGCCGACAACATCCACGTCGCCGGGCTGTGCACGAAGACCCATCTCGAGTGGTTCGAGTCGTACCGCGCCGAGGGGGCGGGCGCCGGCCGGCTGGCCGGGCTCATCGTGGCGCCAGAACGCCCGGCCGTTCGCTAGCCGCCAACCGCCAGCCGCGACGCACCGGTCACGTCGGCCGGTGCGCGCGCAGGAACGACCGGATCTGCCGCACGGCCAGCGGAATCCGTTCCTTGGGTTCTTTCCACGGGAACAGGCTGACCTCGGCCTTCGGGGCCAGCATCGCCGCTTCCATGGCGACCGCGTACGGATGCGCCGGGATGTCGTCGGGCAGGATGAGCACCGGCGTCTGGCAGCCGCGCACGAACTCGCGCGTCACGGTGAAGACGAAGTCGGCGTCGGTCCGGTACATCCGCGTCAGGAAGCGGTCGACCTCGGCCAGCGAGATCTCCGGCCGGCGCTTGACCAGTTCCGGCCCCCAGCCCTTCATGTTGTTGTCGTAGAACAGCGTCGGCTGCTCGGCGCGGAATCCGCTCGGCTGGGCCAGCACCGCGGCGACGACCCGCTGTGGCGCCCGTTCCAACAGGTTCCAGATGAACGGGCCGCCGATGCAGAACCCCATCACCATGAAGCGGTCGATGCCGAGGTGATCCATCAGGCCGAGATGGTCGTCGGTGTAGGCGTCCCAGGGCCGATCGACCTCGAGCGGGCCCGTCGACTGGCCGCTGGGGGCGTTGCGCAAATCGGCGGCGATGCAGCGGTACTCGCCCTTGAACTCGCCGATCGCGTCGAACGGGCTGTTCAGCCCGGCGATGGTCGAGTTCAGTCCGCCGCCGGCGATGAGCAGCAGCGGAAAGCCCGACCCGACCTGCTGGTAGTGGATGCGAACCGCGCCACGCTGGTAGAACGATCGCGTCGCGTCGCCCTGGCCCGCCGGCTGCGCGAGCACGCGAGGCGTCGCGGCGACGACCGTGGCTGCGGCTCCGGTTTTCAGCAACTTGCGCCGGATCGGGTTCACCATCGGCGTTCTCCTGACGGGGCCCCGACCGTTCGGTGCGCGGCACCGCCGGCGCGGGACGGCTAGGACGTCGCCGCCGGCGGCGTCACATCGGACGGCGGCGTGTCGCCGTCGGCCGGCTTGGCCGTCGGCACGAAGTACAGGATCCGCACGCAGCTTTCGCACTGGATGATCTGGTCGCCGCTGCGGAGCTGGTTGTAGAGATGCGGCCGGATGCGCACGCGGCACGCTTCGCACAGGCCGTCGACGGCGCGCGCCATGGCCGTGCCCTTGCGGCCTTTCAGCACGGTCTCGAACGTCGCCAGCAAGCGCGGCTCGATCGTCTTCACCAGCACCTCGCGCTCGGTTTTGAGCGTTTCCAGCGTCGCCCCGCTCGCCGCGCTCTCGCTCTCGATCGCCGCGCGCTGTGCCGCCACCTGCTTCTTCTCGGCGGCCAGCCGGGCTTCGGCGGCCTTGACGGCGGCGCCCAGTTCGTCGCCCTCGAGCATCCGCTCCAGCACCAGGCCCTCGACCCGCTGGACTTCCTCGGAGAAGGTGGCGATCTCGTGCTGCAGGGCGTGGAACTGCTTGTTGTCCTTCGCCTGCATCAACTGCTCTTTGTACTTCGAGACCTTCTGCTGGGCCGCGGCGGCATCACGCTCGTGGTCCCGCCGGGCCGCCTGGCTGTCGGCGAACGCCTGCCTGGCCCGTTCGAGCGCCGCCGCCGCCTCGGCGAGCTGGGCGTCGAGGGCGGCGATGCGGGCCGGGGCCTCGGCGACGCGGCGACGCGCGTCCTCGGCCCGGGTTTCGATCTCTTGCAGGGCGATGAGGGCAGCGAGCGCAGGCAGCATTGGGGGCTACAGCATACCCGCCTTCGCCGCCGCGCGCCTACGGCCCCGGCGCCCGGCTGGAGCCGTTACATCCACTTGGCCTTGCGGAAGCGGTAGACCAGGTAGAGGTCGATGCCGACCATCGAGGCCAGCGCCGCCGGGTAGCCCCACACCCAGCCCAGCTCCGGCATGTGCTGGAAGTTCATGCCGTAGATGCCCGCCACCATCGTCGGCACGGCCACCAGGGCGGCGTAGGCGGCCAGCCGCTTGGTCACCTCGCTCTCCGAGATGGTGATGAGCGACAGGTTGAGCGACGCGGCGGTGGTCACCATGTCGCGCAGGTTGTCGATCGACTGCTTGAGGCGCAGCAGGTGGTCGTAGACGTCACGGAAGTAGTCGTGCAGCCCCGAGCAGATCGGCGGCACGCGGCCGCCGTGCAGCTTGCCGGCCACCTCCAGCAGCGGCCCGGTGGCGTGATCGAGCACCAGGAGCTTGCGCTTCAGGGTGTAGAGGGCTTCGATCTGCGCCCGCGACGTCGCGCCGGCGAAGATGCGCTCCTCGATGGTCTCGATCTCGGCGGTGACGCGGTCGAGCACCGGGAAGTAGCGATCGACCACCGTGTCCATCAGCGCGTAGAGCACGTAGGCCGGGCCATGGCGCAGCAGCTCGGGCTCCTGCTCGCAGCGCCGCCGCACCTCGGTGAAGCCGTGCTGGGCGTCGCGCCGCACCGAGATGATGTACTGCGGGCCGACGAACACCGCCACCTCGCCGGTCTGCAGGTCGTCGCCCGGCCACTCGACCATCTGCAGCACGACGAAGAGCGACGCGCCGTATTCCTCCAGCTTGGGCCGCTGATGGCCGTGCTGCGCGTCTTCCACCGCCAGTTCGTGCAGGCCGAACTCGTCCTGCAGCGCCTCGAGTTCCGCCGGGTCGGGATCCTTGAGGGCCACCCAGACGAAGCAGCTCGGGCGCGTGAGGTAACTGCGGATCTCGTCGACCCGGATGTCGGCGATCCGTTCGCCCCGTTCATAGACGACGCAGTTGACGAGCATGGATGAATGGGCCCACCTGGACTTGAACCAGGGACCAACCGGTTATGAGCCGGCCGCTCTAACCACTGAGCTATGGGCCCGTCGGGCCGGGACTCGGGACTCGGGACTCGGGTCTCGGGTCTCGGGTCTCGGGTCTCGGGAAGGCATTATCGTGCATTGCTTCCGGCAACGGGACGCCGTATCGTGACCACTCGTGGAAGGACCGGGCCAATGATTCCCACCGCCGCTCGCTCGCCCCTCTGCCTGGCCGCCGCCCTCGCCGCGGCCGCCGCCCTCGCCGCGCCGGCCCTTCACGGCCGCGCCGACCCGGTGGTGCGCACTGCCCAGCACGACTTCCGGGTCGAAACGTATGTCCCCGGACTCGTGCACCCGCACTCGATGGCGTTCACGCCCGAGGGCGACATGCTGGTCACCGAGCGGCCCGGCCGCCTGCGCCTCGTGCGCCAGGGCCGGCTGCTGCCCACGCCGGTGGCCGGCCTCCCCGAGGTGCTGTATCTCGGCCACGGCGCCACGTCGCAGGACGGCGTCGAGCAAGCCGGGCTGCGCGACGTCGTGCTGCACCCGCAGTTCGCGGCCAACCGGCTGCTCTACATCAGCTACGTCAAGCCCGGCGCCAACGGCTTCGGCAACCTGGCGGTCGCCCGCGCCCGCTTCGAGAACGACCGGCTCAGCGCCGTGCAGGACATCTTCCTGGCCAACGCCCCGGGCAACGGCACCAACCGCAGCTCGATGTGGGGTGGCCGGATCGCCTTCGACCGGCAGGGATACCTGTTCGTGACGCTCGGTGATCGGCAGTGGCCGGCTGTGCCCGACCTGAGCCGTCACCCGGCCCAGGACCTGCTGACGCACAACGGCAAGACGGTGCGCCTCCACGACGACGGCCGCGTGCCGAAGGACAACCCGTTCGTCGGCACGCCGCACGCGCTGCCCGAGATCTGGAGCCTGGGCCACCGCAACGCGCAGGGCATGGCGTTCGACCCGGCCACCGGCGACCTGTGGCAGAACGAGCACGGCCCGCAGGGCGGCGACGAACTCAACCTGATCCTCCCGAAGGCCAACTACGGCTGGCCCGTCGTCGGCTACGGCGTCCACTACACGACCGGCGCGGCCATCCACGAGGGCACGATGAAGGACGGCATGACGCCGCCGGCCTACGTGTGGGTGCCGTCGATCGGCGTGTCGGGACTCACCTTCTACACCGGCGAGCGGTTCAGCGGCTGGAAGGGCGACCTGCTGGCCGGCGGGATGCGCGGCCAGCGGCTGATGCGGCTGCGCCTGAAAGACCGCAAGGTGGTCGCCGACGAGGTGCTGATCCAGGACATGGGCCGCATCCGCGACGTGCAGCAGGGCCCCGACGGCTACGTCTACCTCGCCATCGACGCGCAGGTGCGCGGCAAGGACGGCGACCCGACGCCGATTCTCCGGCTCGTGCCGGTGCCGCGCGCCAGCTGATCCCGGCGATGCGCGCCCACTGTGGGCGGACGGCGGCGGCGATCGCGGTGCTGGCGTGGGTGGCGACATTCGCCGCCGACCCGCGACTCGCCGGGCAGGCCGCAGGGACGGTCGCGCGAGACGTCGCCGTGCCGATGCGCGACGGGGTGGTGCTGCGCGCCGACATCGCCCGTCCCAACGGCGCGGGGCCGTTCCCGACCCTCGTCTACCGCACGCCCTACGGCAAGGGCGGCACGTCGTCGAGTCCGATTGTGCGCAAGGCGGTGGAGCGTGGCTACGCCGTGGTCGTGCAGGACGTGCGCGGCCGCTACGCGTCCGACGGCGAGTTCCTTCCCTACCAGCAGGAAGGCGCCGACGGCTTCGACACCATCGAGTGGGCGGCGGCGCAGCCGTGGTCGAACGGCAAGGTCGGCACCTTCGGCCTGTCGTATCCCGGCGCGGTGCAGTGGCTCGCCGCCGTCGAATCGCCGCCGCACCTGGTGGCGATGGTGCCGGCGATGACCTTCGCCACGCCGAACCACTTCTGGTACACCAACGGCGTCTGGGACGGCTCGTGGCTGCTCTGGACGTGGCTCAACATCGCGCCCGATCTGCGGCAGCGGCGCAACCTGCCGGGTCCGCGCACCTACGAGGAGGCGCAGGCGTCGTGGAAGACCGCCGGCGTCACCGCCCGTGGCACGTTCCCGCTCGCCGAGCTCACCGCGTTCAAGGGCGTCGCCGACTGGTACTACGAATGGATGCGCCACCCGCCCTATGACCCCTGGTGGCACTGGGCCGAACTGGCCGGCAAATACGCGCGTGTCTCGGCGGCGGTGCTGAACATCAGCGGCTGGCACGACGAGATGTACGGGCCGGCCGGCGCCACGGCCAACTTCGCCGCGCTGGTCGAATCGCGCGGCGGCCAGGCTCGCACCGCGCGCACTCAGGTGGTCATCGGCCCGTGGACGCACGGGTCGGACTGGGAGGAGACGCGGATCGGCGACCGCGAGATGGGGCCGGCCGCGGCGCTCGACTACGACACGCTGGTGCTCGACTGGCTCGACCGCCACGTGAAGGGCGTCGCCAACGGCGTCGATGCGCAGGCGCCCGTGCGCTACTTCATGATGGGGGCCGGCGAATGGCGCACCGCGGAGGCGTGGCCGCCGCCGGCCGAGCGGCGCTCGCTGTACCTGACCGGCCGGCCGGTGGCTGGCCGGATGACCGGGCAGTTGTCGTCGACGGCTCCGCGCCACGCGACCACGGCGTCGTTCGTGTCCGATGCCGCCAACCCGGTCCGCGACCCGCACGACGGCGAGGCCGGCGCCCATGACTACTCGAAACTGTCGGCACGTCCCGACGTCCTGGCGTTCGACCTCGGCCCGCCAGACTATGGTCTCGAACTGGCCGGGCCGATCACCGCCGAGATCTACGTCTCGGTGGACAAGCCCGACACCGACCTGTGGGTGAAGGTGCTCGACAGCGGCTACAACGTGATGAGCCCCGGCCTCGACGTGATCCGCGCCAGCTACCGCAACCGCCGGCCCGCACGGGAACTGCTGCAGCCGGGGACGATCTACCGGCTCGAGATCCCGACGCTGCTGACCGCCAACCGGTTCGACCGGCTTCGCGTGCTGCTGATGGCCAGCTTCGCGCCCAACATGTCGCGCAACCTCCATACCGGACGGCTGGAGTTCGACTCGGCGGCCACCGCCCGCGCCCGCATCACCGTGCACATGGGCGGCCAGCACGCCTCGCGGCTGATCGTTCCAGTGGTCCGCTAGGCTGGTTCAGCCAGACCAAAGGTCTGGTCAGGCCCAGCACGCTGGACTCGACGGCGCTGCAGAACCGCATCGAATCGCAACAAACTCGCGCAATTCTTCGTCCGAGCAGCGTTGCGCCACTGGCATGCGACCTGCCTGCCACGGTCGATGGTCGGTACGTCCAATCGCCGGGAGACCCAGATGATCCGAAGCCTTATGCGAGCCGCGGCCCTCAGCGTCGCCGCCTTGGCCGTCAGTACCACCATCGCGTCGGCCCAGCCGATGCGCAACCGCCTGGAGTGGATGGACAACGGCGTCACGGTGAGCTTTTCCGTACCCTGGACCTACGAAGAGTGCACCGCCCAGGGACCGGCGCCCGACTCGGTCTATACCACCGGCATTCCCAATACCTGGTATCTGCAAGGGCAAATCAACGTCGGCTATATCAACCTCGCAGGCAACTTCGAGATTACCGAGATCATTCCGGTCGCCCAGTTCGGGAACATCAACATCCCCATCAACTACCCGCCGTTTTCGCAGATCACCCTGAACCACGAGGGCATCCGCGAGTACCACGTGCAACCGCAGATCGAGGTCTACTACTCCCAGGGTGGCGCCAAGGTCTTGTGGGTGGGAGGAGATCAGATCAACGCGCCGGGCGCCCTCGGACCTGGCCAAGCCTGGGACGTGTGGTGCCGCGACCCGGGCACACCGCCCCCGCCGCCCCCGCCGCCTCCGTCGCTGCAGGGTTGCACGCCCGGCTACTGGAAGCAGTCGCAGCACTTCGACTCTTACCCGACTGGCGTGGCACCCTCCACCACGTTCAACAGCATCTTCGCCGGCTACCCGCTGACCAACGTGTCGTGGCTCGTCGCCCTCAATGGCGGCGGTGGACCGGGCGTGGCCGGCGCGCTCACCATCCTGCGGCGAGCCGCCGCGGCGGCGTACCTCAATGCCGCGTTGCCTGACGGGACCCTCGGCTACGGGCTGACCCCGGCGCAGGTGGTGGCTGCGGTGCTCAACGCCGCCGCCACGGGCAGCCGCGACGCCATCCTGCTCCAGGCGGCTGCGCTCGACGCCCGCAACAACCAGGGCTGCCCGCTGAACTAGTCGAGTAGGGGTACGCGCCGGAAACACGAAACGCCGTCCGCCACGACCGTGGCGGACGGCGTTTCGCTTGTACGGCTGAACGGCGCCCTAGAACATCCCGGTGACGGTGAACGTGACGATCAGGAAGCCGAGGATCAGCAAGAGGCCGACCGGAATCCAGAGCAGCTGCAAATCTTCCATGGCCCGAAAGTGTATCGCTAAGTGCGGCCTTCGAGGAAGGCGCGCAGCTTGCGGCTGCGCGACGGGTGGCGCAGCTTCCGCAGCGCCTTGGCCTCGATCTGGCGGATGCGCTCGCGGGTGACGGCGAAGTTCTGGCCGACCTCCTCGAGCGTGTGCTCCGAGCCCTCGCCGACGCCGAAACGCAGCTTGATCACGCGCTCTTCGCGCGGGGTCAGCGTCTTCAGCACCGACTCGGTCTGCTCGCGCAGGTTGAGGTTGATCACGGCATCCGACGGCGACACCGCGGTGCGGTCCTCGATGAAGTCGCCGAGGTGCGAATC
>CAYUAX010000189.1:0-9287 GCA_964442845.1 uncultured Bifidobacteriaceae bacterium
GCTACGGGTGGGAGTCACGGGCCAATACGACGCGCTCCTGGGACGACAGCACCGCCGATCTCGAGCGCGGCTGGGACCGTGCCAAGGCCAACTCCCGACTGACCTGGTACGACGCGAAGGACGCGGTACGTGACGGCTGGCATCGCGTCGAGCGGGCGATGCCCGGCGACGCCGACGGCGACGGCCGGTAGCCCGCGTCCAGTCGTTCGCCGAAGCGCCGACGGGCGGCGCCGGGGTCTGCGACGATCCCGGCGCCGCCCGTCATGTACTCCTTACGTCGGCGCCGGCGATCAACCCGACGAGCCGATCGATGTCGGGCGGCTTCACCACGTGGTGATCGAAGCCCGCGTCCTGGGAGCGCCGCCGATCGTGGTCCTGGCCCCAGCCGCTCAGCGCGATCAGCAGGGTGTGCCGATGCGCCGGCATCCGCCGGATGTGGCGCGCCACGGCGTGCCCGTCCATGTGCGGCATGCCGATGTCGAGCACGATGGCGTCGGCGGCAAACCCCGTCAGCACCTCCAGCGCGGTGACGCCGTCGGCGGCGGTGCGCACCTCGGCGCCGCAGGCATCCAGCAACAGCGCCAGCGTCTCGGCGGCATCGCGGTTGTCGTCGACGACGAGGACGCGCCGGCCGTGGCAGACCGGCGACCCCGTCGGCTCAGGTGTCATCGGCGCATCGGCGGTGAGCAGCGGCAGTGAGACGACGAACTCGCTGCCCTGGCCATCGCCGCTACTGTGCGCCTCCACCGTGCCGTCGTGCAGGTCGATCAGGGTCTTGACCAGGGTCAGGCCGATGCCCAGGCCGCCTTGTGCCTGCCGGCTGGCGCGATCGACCTGCACGAACATGTCGAACACCGACTCCAGTTGATCGGCCGGAATGCCGATGCCGTCGTCGCGCACCGCGACTTCGGCACGGCCGTCGACGGCGCGCACCCCGACGTGCAGGTGGCCGCCGCGCGGGGTGTACTTCGCGGCGTTGGTCAGCAGGTTCGCGAACACCTGGGTCAGGCGGAGGGCATCGCCGGCGACGAGGAGCGGCCCGTCGGGCCAGGTCACCGTCAGCGTGTGCGCCGCGGTGTCGACGACCGGAGCCACGGTCTCGAGGGCGGCGCGCACCGCCGTGGTCAGCTCGAGCGGTGCGCGCCGGACGCGAACGAGGCCGCGGGTGATTCGGGAGACCTCCAGCAGGTCGTCGACCAGGCCGGTCAGGTGGGTCACCTGACGCTCCATGATCGCGACCACGTCCGTGGTGCGATCGGCCGCCAGCCCGCGCCGCAGCAGCTGGACGCCGGACAGCAGCGGCGCCAGCGGGTTGCGCAGCTCGTGGCCGAGCGTGGCGAGGAACTCGTCCTTGCGGCGGTCGGCAGCCCGCAGGCTGGCCTCGCTGCGCGCCCGATCGCGCAGGTACTCGCGAATCTGGTATTGACGCTGGCGGGCGCGGATCGCGGTGCGCACGGCGCTCAGCAGCGTCGCCAGACGCAGCGGCCGCTCCAGCAGGGTGACGTTGCCGAGCCGCGCGACCGCAAGTTCGAGGGCGTCGAAGTCCGCGCCGCTGCGGGCCACCACCAGAATCGGCAGGTCTGACCACGGCGGCTGCCCGGCGATGACGGCGCCGAGCCGCGCGCTGTGCTCGGGGACGACTGCTTCCTCGGGCACGATCAGCGCCGCGGCGCCGAGATCAACTTCGCGCAACGCCGCCGCGAACGAGAGGCACGACACCGTCTCGATGGCGGCTCGGGCCATCAGCTCGATGGCGACCGCGGCGTCGCGGCGGGTCGGCGCCAGCAGCACCACCCGGTAGTCACGCGACTGGGTCATTGCTCGTGTAGGAGGGCCCCTCGTAGACCGGGACGCCGGTGAGGACGCCACGGAATTCGTGCAGCGCGTCGCCGACCCGGACCCGGTCGGGCCCGAGGTGGAACTGCCGGATGGTCCGCTCGTGCGGTCCGCCGCGCTTCTTGACGACCGAGATGGCCTGACGCACGGCACCGCGCAGTTCGAAATAGCGCAGCAGGACGACCGAGTCGGCCAGGTAGCTGGCGTCGATGGGCGTCGTCATCGGGCCGATCAGGCCCTGATGCGCGCCGATGAGCAGCGTGGCGACCCCTTGCTGGCCGAGGTAGGCGAGCAGCTCGTGCAGTTGGACGGCGAGGAAACGCTCGCCCGGCGAGGCGTTGAGATAGCCGTTCAGGCTGTCGATGACGACGATGCGCGCCCCGCGCTCGACCTCGCCGCGGAGGGTGTGGACGAACTCGCCGGGGGCCATCTCGGTGGGATCGACCTGCCGCAGCCGCACCAGCCCGTTGTCGATGAAGGGCTCCAGCTCCATGCCGAGGGCCGCACAGCGCTCCAGCAGCACCTGCGGGCTCTCGTCGAACAGGAAGAGCGCGCTGGCGTCGCCGCGCCGGGCCGCGGCATGCACGAACACCGCGGCCAGCGTCGACTTGCCGGTGCCCGCCGGGCCGAGCAGCAGCGTGCTGCTGCCTTCGTCGAGGCCGCCGCCGAGCAGGGCGTCGAGGGCCGCGATCCCGCTCGCGAAGCTGGCGCGGTCGACGCGCCGGCGGTGTTCCGACGCGACCAGCCGTGGAAACACGCGCACGCCCCCGCGCACCAGGGCGTAGTCGTGGAGACCGCCGCGAAACTGCATGCCGCGGTACTTGACGACGCGCAGCCGGCGCCGCTGTGCGCCGAAGTCTGGCTGCTGCGGCTCGAGACGCAGCACCCCGTGGACCACGCTGTGCATCTGCAGGTCGGGGTCGCTCCCGGCCGTCATGTCGTCGAGCAGCAGCACGGTGCAATGCCGGCGGGCGAAGTACTGCTTCAGGGCCAGCACCTGGCGGCGGTGGCGCAGCGGATGGCCGGCCAGGAGGCGCAGCTCGGAGAGCGAGTCGAGCACCAGGCGGGCCGGCTTCAGGCGTTCGACTTCGGCGAGCAGGCGGGCCGTCGTCGCTGCCAGTTCGGTCTCGGCCGGATGGAACATCATCGTCTGTTCGTCGGGCTCCAGCTCCGCCTCCGAGGGGCTCATCTCGCACATGTGGACGCCGTCGAGGGTCCAGCCGTGCGACTCGGCCACCTGGCGCAGTTCGTCGACGGTCTCGGACAGGGTGATGCAGAGCACCGATTCGCCGGCCGCCGATCCGGCGCGGAGGAACTGCAGCGCCAGTGTCGTCTTGCCCGACCCGGGGACGCCTTCGACGAGATACAGGCGATTGCGCTGCAGACCGCCGCCGAGCACGTCGTCGAGCCCAGGCACCCCGGTGCCGGCGAGGTCGGAATGTGGGAAATACCCGTCCATGCCGCTCCGGAGTGCACGAGCTGTGCCTCGCGGTCGAGGCGGCCGTGGCAGCGAAGAGGGGTAAGGGCGCGCCCATCCTGGGCACTCCGTTACCCACCGCCCGTGCTCCACGCCCCACGGGCACGGCATGCCGCATGCTTCGCACCTGCGGCGATGCCGATCTCATCCCCGAAGGCCTCCGCGGTCGCGCCGCTCGTGTGGCCGCTGCGGGTCCTGGCCGCCGTGGCGCTGGTGGCCGTGTTGTACTTCGGCCGCCCGGTCCTGCTGCCGATCGTGCTGGCGGTGTTCCTGTTCTACGCGCTCGACCCGCTGGTGGATCGCGCCGAGACCTGGGGCGTGCCGCGCGCCCTCGCCGCGGTTCTGGCGGTGGTGCTGGCGTTGGGCACCGTCGTCGGCGGCGCCGTCGCGCTCTGGCCGCAGGTCGAAGGCGTCCTCACGCGGGTGCCGGAGGCGGCGCGGCAGCTGCGCGGCACCTTGCGCGAGACCCGGGGCGGCGCCAACCCGGCATCGGCCCTGCAGAAAGTGCAGGCCGCGGCGACGGCCATCGACCAGGCGGCGGCCGAATCGGCGGGAGCGCCGCCGACGCCCCGCGGCACCATGCGGGTGGAGATCGCCGAGCCTTGGCGTGTCTCCGATGCGTTGTGGGCCGGCGGCATGGGCGTGCTCGGGTTGTCCGGGCAGGCCGTGAGCGTCCTCTTCCTCACGATCTTCCTGCTCGTCGAGGACGACGCGTTCAAACGCAAGCTGGTGCGGCGCATGGAATCGGCCGGCAGCAAGCGGGTCACCGTGCAGATCCTGCGCGACGTCGCCGCGCAGATCGAACGCTTCCTGTGGGTGCAGGCGCTGACGTCGGCGGGCGTGGCCGTCGTCACTGGACTCGGCCTGTGGTGGATGGGTGTCGACAACCCCGCCGTGTGGGGCGTCTTCGCCGGGACCATGAACCTGGTCCCGTTCTTCGGCCCGCTGATCGTCACCGTGGTGGTCGGCGCGGTCGCGTTCCTGCAGTTCGGCTCGCTCGCCGAGGCCAGCCTGGTCGCGCTCATGACGGTGGTCATCACCACCCTCGAAGGCAACTTCATCACGCCGCACCTGCTCAGCCGTACCGCGTCGCTGAACCTGGTGGCGATCTTCGTCGCCATCGCGTTCTGGAGTTGGATTTGGGGCGTGGCGGGGATGCTGCTGGCGGTGCCGATCCTGATGGCGATCAAGGTGGTCTGCGACCACGTCGAGGGCGGCGAGACCGTGGCCGAGTTCCTCGGCAGCTCGTGAACCGGCGGTCAGGGGCCCGGCGGGGCCGTGGGCCGGTTCGCGGACGAAGCGTCCGGTACGGCGACCGCCGCGACTGCCGCGACGGCATCGCGGCAGATGGCTTCCTGCAGATCGAGCACGTCGTCGGCCGTGCACTCGACGGTGTGCGACCAGACGACCGCGGCATCCTTCGCGGCGACCAGCTGCAGCGTCGCCCGGACGCGGTTGCCGCCGCGCAGCAGGGTGCCGGAGAGGACGTGGTCGACACGCAGCTCGCGGGCGATCGTCTGCGGGTCGGCGTCGCCGCCGAACCGCCGGGCGGCGCGGTTGGACACCACGCGCCAGCCGCCGCGGTTGGCCAGCGCGGCCGTGATGGCCTCGGGGGCGCCGTGTTGGAGGACGGCCAGCACGGCGTCGTCCTGCAGCACGTGGAACGGCGCGACGACGAGGCTGCCGGTCATGACCGGCGCGGCGCCCTCGGCCGCCGGCTCGCGCGCCGCCGCGGCGCTGACGGCCGCGGCCATCTCGGCCACCGAGGCGTAGCGGTCGACCAGCCGGCGCTGCAGCGCGCGCCGCACGACCGACTCGAGCGCCGCCAACGCCGGATCGCCGAGCCCCTGCGGTTCGTCGTGCAGCACCGCGCGCAGCCAGTCGACGTTGGTCTCGGCGGCGAAGGGGATCCGCCCGGTCAGCATCTCGTACAGGATGACGCCCAGCGCGAAGATGTCGGTGCGCTCGTCGACGGGATCGCCGGTCACCTGTTCCGGCGCCATGTAGCGCAAGGTGCCGGTGACCGCACCGGCCCCGGTCAGCGTCGGCATCGTCATCGCCATCGCACCGGCGGTGTGCCGCGCCAGCCCGAAGTCGAGCAGCTTGACGCCCTGCGGCGTGAGCATGACGTTGGCCGGCTTCAGATCGCGATGGATGAGGCCCGCCTCGTGGAGCGCCGTCACCGCGCTCATCAGTGGCAACGCGACGTCGAGGGCCGCCGCCGGCGGCAGCGGGCCCCGGCCGATGCGCTCGGACAGCAGTTCGCCGTCGAGCACCTCCATGACGAGGAACGCGTCGCCCTCGTGCTCGCCGACCTCGTAGAGCCGGCAGGCGTTGGGATGCGCCAGCGCCGCGGCGGCCCGCGCCTCGCGCAGGAAGCGCTCCCGGGCCACCGTGTCGTCCAGCTCCTCGTGGAGGAACTTCAGCGCCACCTGGCGGCTGAGGTGTCGATCAGTAGCCAGATAGACCCGGCCCATGCCGCCGCGGCCCAGCGGCCCGTCGATGACGTAACGGCCGGCGGCGATTTCGGTGCCGACCATCGGGTCGGCGCCGGCCGACGGCGCCGGCTCGGACGACGCGCTCGTCATCAGGCGCGCCCGACCGGCGCGGCGGGCGGTGCGGCGGCCGGCCCGGCGAGTGAACGGCTCCACGCCGCCAGCTCTTTCAGCGCCTCGTCACGCGCGAAACCGTAGCGCGTCTGCAGCACGTCGACCAGCCGCTCGGCGTTGCCGCGCACGCCCAGGACGTCGTCCTCGGTGAGCTCGCTCCACCGCTCGCGCACGCGTACCGCCAGAGCGTCCCATCGCTGTCTCGCATCCCGCTGCGTCATCGTCCGTCGCTCCTTCGCCGTCGGCAGGAGCACGTCGCGTGCCAGTGGCGCCCGGGCCGCCGTCGTCCCCACCGGCGGCGCACGGCACGATGCCCGCGCCGGTCCGGTGTCCTGTTGCCCAGTCTGCGTCCCACGGTGCCCACTGTCGGCAGCCGGCGACCGCGCCGAGGTGCGGCGCGGCGGGCGGCTTGATACAGTCGGCCGATGGCCAGTGCCGCCCCGTCATCCGGCCGCGCGTGGGCGATTGCCGGCGGCGCGGCGGCGATCGCGATCGGTCTGCGCGCGGCGCTCCATCCCTGGATGGGCGAGTACCTGCCGCTGACGACGATGTACGGCGCCATCGCCCTCGCCGTCTGGAGCGGCGGCGCCCTGCCCGGCATGGCCGTCACCGCGGCGGGCTACGCCGCCGCCGTCCTGCTGTTCTTCGAACCACGCGGCCGCCTGCTGCCCGGCTCGATTCCGCAGTGGGTCGGGCTGGCCAGCTACCTCTGCTCCGCGGCCCTCATCATCGGCGTCGGCCAGGTGCTGCGGCGCACCCGGCAGCGGCTGGACCACGAGCGGCTCGCGCTGAGCGACGAACGAGCGGCGCGGCGCCGGCAGCACGATCGAACCGACGCCCTGTTGCGCGCCCAGCGTCGGGTCCTCGAGCTGGTGCCCGCCCCGGTGCCGTTGTCGGAGGTGCTGAGCGCGATCGCCGCCGCGATCGAGAGCCAGACCGACGGCGTGTTGTGCTCCATCGTGCTGAGCACGCCGGACGGCGGCCGCTTCACCGACGGCGCGGCCCCGAGTATCGGCGGCCGGTATCTCGAGACGCTTCTCACGCTTCCTGCCGCCCCGCCGTATCTCGGCCCGTGTGCCCGCGCCGTGCACGGCGGCGAAGAGACGTTGGTCACCGACATCGCCGGCGACGACGAGTGGGCGCCGGCATGGCGCACGCTCGCTCTCGACCACGGCTTGCGCGCGTGCCGGTCCCTGCCCATCCGCTCCGAGACCGGTCAGGTGATCGGGACCTTCGCGATGTACCGGCGTGAGGTGGGCGATCCGACCCCCGAAGACGAGACGCTCGTGGCCATCGCGGCCCGGCTCGTCGCGGTCGCCGTCGAACACCGTCGGGCCAACCGCGAACTCTCCGAGCGCGAGGCCAGCCTCCGGCAACTCGCCGACGCCATGCCGCAGATCGTCTACATCGCCGGCCCGGACGGTCGCATGGTGTTCCTCAACGCGCGCTGGCGCGAGTACACCGGGCTGACCACGGACACCCTCGAGGCGGCCGTGCATCCCGACGATTTGCCGCAGCTGATCGACCGCTGGACGTCGGCCCAGGCCGACCGCGTCGACTACCACGCCGAGTTCCGTCTGCGTCGCGCCGGCGACGGCGAGTACCGCTGGTTCCTGACCCGTGCCGTCCCCGTCGTCGCCGACGGCGTGCTGCAGCGCTGGTACGGGACGTCGACCGACATCCACGACGCCAAGATGGCGGTGGCGTCGGCGCTGCATCGCTCCGAGCAGCTGCGCCGCCAGGCCAGTGCCGCGCTGCGCCTGTCGTCGGTGGACACGGTGGCCGCGGCGTTGCGGTTCGCCGCCGAGGAGGCCCGGTCGCTGCTCGACTGCCGGGGCGCCGCCGGACAGCTGCGCGGGCCCGCCGCCGGCCGCGCCGCCGGCGAGTGGGTGGCCACCGACGCGGGGACGCCCGACGCAGCCGATCGACTCGCCGACGAGGTCTATCGAACGGGCCGCGCGGTGCGCGCCGCCGCCGCGCCGGGCACCGGCGCCGTCCTCGCCGTGCCGATGGTGGGGCAGGGCGGCGACATCGTCGGCGTCGTCCAGGCGTTCGACCCGGCGCGCGGCCACTTCGACGACGACGCCGAGCCGCTGCTGCACCAAGTCGCCTACATGACGGCCACGGCCATCGACCGGGTCCGTCTCGTCGACGACCTGCGCGACGCCGATCGCCGCAAGACGACGTTCCTGGCCACCCTGGCGCACGAGCTGCGCAACCCTCTGGCGCCGCTCGCCAACAGCCTCGCGGTGCTCGACCGCACGCTGCCGGACGACGCGGCGACGCGCCAGCCGCGGGCGGTGATGGCGCGGCAGATCGCCCACATGGTCCGGCTGATCGACGATCTCCTCGACCTGAGCCGCATCAGCCGCGGCCAGATCGAGCTGCGCCGCGAGGTCGTCCTGCTGCAGCAGGCCCTCGACGAGGCCGTGGAGACCAGCCGGCCGCTCATCGAGGCCGCCGGTCACGAGCTGCAGGTGTCGCTGCCGGACGCGCCGGTGCACGTCCACGGCGATCGCACGCGGCTGGTGCAGGTGTTCGCCAACCTGCTCAACAACGCGGCGAAGTACACCGCCCCAGGCGGCCGGCTGGCGCTCGAGGTGCGTGCCGACGGCCCCGTGCTCGAAGTGGCGGTGCGCGACAACGGCGCCGGCATCGCCGCCGCCGACCTGCCGCGCGTCTTCGAACCCTTTGCCAGCATCGACGAGGCGGGACGTCGGCTCGGCGGGCTCGGCATCGGGCTGTCGATTGTGCGGGCGCTGGTCGGGCTGCACGACGGCGAGGTGGCCGTGCACAGCGACGGTCGGGGCCAGGGCACGCGGGTGGTCGTCCGGCTGCCGACCGGGACGCCGGCGCCGGCGCCTCGGCCGACCGCGCCGGCCGAACGCGTCGCCGCCCGGCGCGTGCTGGTCGTCGACGACAACGAAGACGCGGCGACCTCGCTGGCGCTGCTGCTGGGGCTGCGCGGGCACGAGACCCGGGCCGCGTTCGGCGGCGTCGCCGGGCTGCGCGCCGCCGACGAGTTCCGCCCCGACGCGATCGTGCTCGACATCGGCATGCCCGACCTGGACGGCTACGACACCGCGCGCCGCATCCGCGCCACCGGCTGGGGCGCGACGGTCGTGCTGATCGCCCAGACCGGCTGGGGCCAGGCCGCCGACCGCCAGCGGTCGTTCACCGCCGGCTTCGATCATCACCTCGTCAAGCCGGTCGACGTCGAGACGCTGGAACGCCTGCTGACGAAGTAGCCGCGCGCCCTGGACCGGTGTCCGGTTCCGCGTCGGGCGGCTATTCAGAGCCGCCGCTCCTCGGCAGGGCTGAAGCCCTGCCCTTGTATCTTGGTGACGTTCACCGAGCGCCATAGC
>CAYUAX010000190.1:0-9250 GCA_964442845.1 uncultured Bifidobacteriaceae bacterium
GACGACATCGGCGACGTCACCTGGAACGTGCCGACGGTGTCGCTCAGCTACCCGGCCAACTTCCAGGCCGGGCCCGGCCACAACTGGGCCAACGCCATTCCCATGGCGACGCCGATCGCCCACAAGGGCGTCAACGCCGGCGCCCGCGTGCAGGCGCTCACCGCGCTCGACCTGGTGCTGCGGCCCGAGCTGGTACAGGCCGCCAAGGACTACTTCCAGAACGTGCAGCTCAAGCAGCGCAAGTACACGCCGTTCATCCGCCCCACCGATCAACCGGCCATCTGGATGAACAAGGCCACCATGGACCGCTATCGTCCCGAGATGCGGAAGTACTACTTCGACCAGACGAAGTACAAGACCTACATGGAGCAGATGGCGGCGCAGTTCGGCATCAAGTACCCCACGATCAAGGACGGCGCCACGCAGTAGCGTCGGGCCGACGAGGAGACGAGCGATGGACGACCTGAGCAGACGCGATTTCGTGGCGATGTCGATCGCCGCCGGGGTCGGAGCCGCCGGCGAGGCGGAGGCGCAGCCGATGATGGCGGTCACCGAGAAGAACGTCGAGATCACGACGCCCGACGGCACCTGCGACGCGGCGTTCTACCACCCGAACACCGGCAGCCATCCCGCCGTCATCGTGTGGCCGGATGCGTTCGGCCTGCGGCCGTCGATGCGCGACATCGGCCGGCGCCTGGCCGGCAGCGGCTACGCGGTGCTGGTGGTGAATCCGTTCTACCGCGTCGGCAAGGCGCCGCACTTCGGCGACATCTCCACCTTCAGCTTCTCGAACCCCACCGATCGCGCCAAGGTGCAGCCACTGATGGCGTCGGCCACCGCCGCCGGCGGCGCCGAGAAGGACGCCGTCGCGTTCATCGCCTGGCTCGACAGCCAGCCGCAGGTGAACAAGGCGCGCAAGTACGGCGTGCAGGGCTACTGCATGGGCGGGCCGCTCACCGTGCGCACGATGGCCGCGGCCCCGGATCGCATGGGCGCCGGCGCGTCGTTCCACGGCGGCGGGCTGGTGACCGATCAGCCGTCGAGCCCGCACCTGCTGGCGCCGAAGATCAAGGGCCGCCTGCTCATCGCCGTGGCGTCGAACGACGACGCGCGGCAGCCCACCGCCAAGGACGACCTGAAGAAGGCGCTCGACGCGGCGAAGGTGCCCAACGAGATCGAGGTGTACAAGGGCCTGCACGGCTGGTGCGTGGCCGACATGCCGCCGGCCGAGGGCCAGCCGATTTACGACAAGGCGGAAGCCGAGCGCGCCTGGACGCGCCTGCTGGCCACCTACAAGGCCGGCCTCCTCTGAGCGTTTCGGCAGCTCTAAAGAGCTGCCCTACGGACTGGAGGTTCTCTACGACTCCGCGTACGTAGGGCAGGGCTTCAGCCCTGCCGCGTCCAATTCGCGCGTGCGTTCGTGCGCCGACACGAACGCGCGCGCGGCGTCCTTCCCGAGGTAGCGCGCCAGCAGCGCGCGGTCCACGTCCAGCAGGTCCACCACCACCAGGCCGTCGAGCACGCCGCCGAACGCCGGGTCGATGCTGAAGCCGAGCAGCTTGGCGTTCAGCTTCAGGTAGTGGCGCAGCAGCACCGGCAGGCCGCGCCGATCCGATTCCAGCTCGCGCACCAGCGTGTCCACGTCCTGCAGCGTGGTCGCCACGCGGTTGTGTACCAGCGCGTCGGTGCCGTCGGCCGGCGGCGGCAGCGGCCGGCGCGGCACCACGAACGACTGCAGCAGGCTGCCGCGGCTGGCCAGCAGCACGCGCGCCAGCAGCTGGCGCGTCGTCGGGCCGTACTCGGCGCTGATGCTCACCGGGCCGAACAGCGTGCGGTAGCGCGGGTTGGAAGCGACGACGGCGCCGATGCCGCGCCACAGCAGCAGCAGCGGCTGGTAGTCGCGCTGGAACTCCGTGCGCACGAACGACCGCCCCAGTTCCAGCGCCGGCCCGAGGTCGCGGAGCAGCGTGGCCGGGTACCGGAACAGCGTCCGGGTGTAGAGCCCGTGGAGGCCGCGGCTCGCCAGCACGTCGTCGGTGGCGGCCAGGCGGTACGCGCCGGCAATCTGCCGCCGCTCCTCGTGCCACACGAACAGGTGGCGGTAGTGGCCGTCGAAGCCGTCGAGGTCGGCGGCACGGCCGGTGCCTTCGCCGGCGGCGCGGAACGTGCGCTCGCGCAGCTGGCCGATCTCGCGAAGCGCGAGCGGCGCGTCGGCGGCGGTCACCAGGCACACCCGCCACGGCGCCGCGGTGAGCAACGTGCAGCGGGCGGGCAACCCGTCGATCTCGCGGGTCAGCGCCTCGACCGGAACGGCCTCCTCGACGGGGGCCGGGCGGACCGATCGCGGCGCCGCGCGCAGCAGCGACCCGCGAGCCGGGGCCTCGGCGGCGAGCCCGTAGGTGCGCACGCGCAGGTACGCGGTCTGCGCCGCGGCATCGCCGACCGCCGACAGCCGTCGCGCCGACACCGGACGGCCGATGGTCATGCGCACCGCGCGGCCACGCTGGCGCAGCAGCTCGCGGCCGAGCAGCGCCGACCGCAGCCACGGCGAGATCCAGCCGGCGCGCACGAACCAGCGGCTGTTGCCGCCGTGGATGAACAGCGGCAGCACCGCGGCCTCGGCCCGCGCGGCGAGCCGCGCCGCGCCATCGCGCCACGGCGCGTCGACGATGCGGCCGTCGCTGGCGCGTACGTGCGACACCGCGCCGGCCGGGAACACGACCAGCGCATGGCCGTCGCGCAGCCACTCGAGCGCGGCCCGCACGCCGCCGGCGTTGTGGGCGGCGCCCGGGACGAAGCTGTCGATCGGGATGACGTGATCGCGCATCTCGGGGATACGGCTGAGCAGGCGATTGCCCAGCAGCTTCACATCACGGCGCACGCCGCGCAAAAGGCTGGCTGCAGCCAGACCATCGACGGCGCCGTGCGGATGATTGGCGACGACGATCAGCGGCCCAGCGGCGGGAATACGGGCGAGGTCAGCGGAGTTGATATGCGCGGCGGAAATGGTCAGCCTCTGCAGCGCATCCTCGGGGAACGTCGCGGCGCATGCCGGCGCGGACGTGTACAGCCGCCGCAGCTCCGTCATGCCCAGCACGCGGTCCACGGCCGCCGCCACCAGCCGCGGCAGGCCGGGCACGCTGTCGGCACACGTGAACGGCGTGGGCATGGTGCTTCTCGGATGCCGGGCCGTCACGCCGGTGTCCGGCCGGGCGTGGGGTGCGTCGTGGTGACGGCCATGGTCGTCATCGGCACCCGACCCGAGGCGATCAAGATGGCCCCGGTCGTCCGCGCCATCCGCGAGGTGCCGGATCGTATGCGGGCGGTGGTGTGCGCCACCGGCCAGCACCGCGAGATGCTGCACCAGGCGCTGGCGCTGTTCGATCTCGAGGCCGACGTCGATCTCGACGTGATGGCCCCCGACCAGAGCCTGGCGTCGCTCACCGCCCGGGTCGTGGTCGGGGTCGACGAGGCGATCGCGCGCTTCCAGCCCGACTGGGTGCTGGTTCAGGGCGACACCACGTCGGCCATGGCCGCCGGGTTGGCCGCCTTCTACCGCGGCGTGCCCATCGGCCACATCGAGGCCGGGCTGCGCACCGGCCAGCGCCGGCAGCCGTTTCCCGAGGAGATCAACCGCCGCATCACCGATCTGATGAGCGACCTCTACTTCACGCCGACCGAACGGACCCGCGCCAACCTGCTGCGCGAGGGCGTGCCCGACGACGACATCGTGGTGACCGGCAACACGGTGATCGACGCGCTGCTGCAGATGGCCGACGACGTCGCCGGCGAGCCGCTCCACGAGGTGCCCGTCGATCTCCAGGGCCAGCGCCTGATCCTGGTCACGTCGCATCGCCGCGAGAGCTTCGGCGCGCCGTTCCAGGCCATCTGCCACGCTGTCGGCGAGCTGGCCGATCGCTACCGGAACGACGCCCACGTGGTCTTTCCGGTGCACTACAACCCGCACGTCCGCCAGCCGGCGCACGACATCCTCGGCGGCCGCGCCAACGTGCACCTGGTCGATCCGGTGGACTACCGCACCATGGTCAAGCTCATGGCCCGGGCGCATGTCGTGCTCACCGATTCGGGCGGCGTGCAGGAGGAGGCGCCGAGCCTCGACAAGCCCCTGGTCGTGATGCGCGAGGTCACCGAACGCCAGGAGCTGGTGGAAGCCGGCGCCGCGCTGCTGGTCGGCACCGATGCCTGCGCCATCGTCGACTCGGTGCGGACGCTGATGGACGACGACGAGCGCTACCGGCGGATGGCCGACGTGCCCAATCCGTACGGCGACGGCACCGCGAGCCGGCGGATCGTGCGCGCGGTGCTCGAGCGGGCCGCCCTGCCGCGGCCGGCGTGAGCGGCAGGATCGCGATGCAGCTGCTCGTCCTGTCGCGCTGGTATCCGTATCCGGCGACCAACGGCTCGAAGGTGCGGGTGTTCAACCTGCTGGCCCACCTCGGCCGGTCGCACGCCGTCGACCTGGTGTCGTTCCATGACCCCGACGACCCGCCGTCGGGCGCCGCCATCGACGCGATGCGGGCGCACTGCCGCCGGGTGTATGCCGTGCCGTACCGCGTGTTCCAGCCGGGGCGGCTCCGCGCCGTCGCCGCCTTCGCCGCGGCCCGGCCGCGATCGCTGGTCGACAGCTACAGCCGGGAGTTCGCTGGCGTCGTGGGCACGCTGGCCGCCGGCAACAGGTACGACGCGGTGATCGCCTCGCAGATCGACATGGCCGGCTACGCCCGCGCGGTCGACGGGCCCGCCCGGGTGCTGGAAGAAGTGGAGGTCAGCATCTTCCGCGAGCAGTGGCGGCGTGCCGCCGGGTGGGCCGCGCGCGCCCGCAAGCGGCTGATGTGGCACAAGTGGCGCCGCTTCATGGCCGGCGTGATGCGCGACTTCGACCTGGTGACCGTGGTGTCGGCGCGCGAGGCCGAGGTGCTGCGCGAGATCGCGCCCGCGTGTCCGCGCCCGGTCGTGGTGCCCAACGGCGCCGACCTCGTGCGGCTCAGCGGCCAGTTCGCCGAGCCCGAACCGGACACGCTGGTCTACACCGGCGCGCTCACCTACTACGTCAACCACGACGCCATGGACTTCTGGCTGCGCGAGGTGTGGCCGCGCGTCGTCGCCCGACGCCCGGCGGCCAAGCTGCGGATGGCCGGCCGGCTCGAGGGCACGCGGGTGGCCGACCTGCCGGCCGCCGTCAACGCCGAGCACGTCGGCCACGTGGACGACGTCCGGCCGCTGGTGCAGGGCGCGTGGGCCAGCATCGTCCCCGAGCGGGTGGGCGGCGGCACGCGCATCAAGCTGCTCGAATCGCTGGCGCTGGGCACCCCGGTGATTGCCACGCGGTGGGCGGCCGACGGCATCGCCGTCCGCGACGGGGAAGAGATCCTGCTCGCCGACACGCCGGACGCACTGGCCGACGCCACGGTGCGCCTGCTCGGCGACCCGGCGCTGCGGGCGCGGCTCAGCCGGCAGGGCCGCGCGCTCATCGAGGCGCAGCACGACTGGCGGGCGATCGGCGCGGCGCTGGAGGCGCGTCTGGAAGACGCCGTGCGGAGGCGGCGAAGTCAGCCATGACCACCACACTCACCGAGGCAGCGAGCCGCGCAGCCCACTGGCTGGTCGGCTCCGGCGTGCAGCTGCACGGCGACGACGACCCTCATCGTGGCGGCTTCGCGTGCTGGTACGACGCCGACACGCAGTCGATGCCCTACGTCTACGCGGAGATCACCGGCTATCTGGTGACGCTGCTCTGCGATCTGGCCGTCCGGCGCCGCGACCCCGCGCTGCTCGCCAGCGCCCGCGCCGCGGGGGACTGGCTGGTGCGCACCGCCGATCCCGACACCGGTGCCTTCCCTTGCCTATGGCCGCTGGAAGCGTCGCGGTTCGCCGACAAGCACGACCTGATCTACACCTTCGACACCGGCGTGATCGTCAACGGGCTGGTCCATCTCCATCGCGCCACCGGCGAGGACCGCTATCTGACCGCGGCCCGGCGCGCCGCCGACTGGCTGCTGCACGACATGCGCCGCGCCGACGGCGGCTTCGCGCCGGTCTACGATCGGCGGACTGGCACGCGGCCGACCTCGGACGCCGAATGGTCCCTGTGCCCCGGGGCGTACCACACCAAGGTGGCGATCGGCCTGCTGAACCTGGCCCGCTCGACCGATGACGGCGCACTGCGCGCCGCCGCGGCCGGGGTGTGCGACCACGCGCTGGGCTTCCAGCAGCCCGATGGCCGGTTCGTCACGTTCCCGGTCGAGGGCGGGACCAACTGCCACCCGCACGCCTATGCGGCCGAGGGGCTGTGGGTGGCCGGACGCGAGCTGGGCCGCGACGACTACCTGCACGCCTCGGCGCGGGCCACGGCGTGGCTGCTGGCGCAGCAGCGGGCCGACGGGATGATTCCGCGCCACTGGCACGGCGGGACGCCGCTGTACCAGGAGCGCGTCGACGTGCTGTGCCAGACGCTGCGGCTCGCCGCCATTCACCTGAACGAGGGGCGACTCGACGACACGCCGGCGCGGCGGCAGGCGCTCGACCGCCTGGTCGGGCTGGTGCTCGACAGTCAGCAGGCCAGCGACGATCCGCGCATCGACGGCGGCATGTCGTTCGGCCGGCTCTCCGACGGCGCGCGCGTGCCGCACGTCAACGTGTGGGTGTCGGCGTTCGCCGTGCAGGCACTGACGATGCACGAGCAGGTGACTGCGGGTGCGGACCACGGCCTGGCGCCGCTCTTCCTGGTGTAGGTCGCGATGTCCGTTCCGCACGTCCACGCCGTGGTGCTCGGCGCCGGTCCCGCCGGGACCGGCCCGCTGGTCTGCGCCCATCAGCGCGGCGACCTGGCCCGGCTGCTCGACGCCGGCGTGCTGCTGGTGGACCGGGGCCCCTCGATGGGGCATGGCACCATCGGCCGCTACGGCATCAACTCCGACACCTACGCCGACACCCTGCTCGAGTGCCTCGACCGCGGCGATCCCCGCGTGCTCGACCGGATGCGGCCGGCGCCGATCACCGCCGAGATCGCGCGCTACAAGGGCGGCGCGGTGCCGTTGCGGCTGGCGGCGGCGTTCCTCGCCGAACTCGGCGCCGCGCTGCAGCGCATCCTCGACGCGCACCCACGCAGCGGCTTCCGTCCGCGCACCGAGGCCACGGCGCTGCATCGGCAGGCCGACGGCACGTTTCGCGTCGAGCTGCAGCAGGGCGGCGTCCGCAGCGCGGTGACGGCCACGCACGTCGTCTCGGCACTGGGCGCGCGCCAGCATCGCGAACGCACGCTCACCTCGCCGATCGTGCCCGGCGTCGATCTGTCACGCGCTGCCTGGCGCGAGAAGGCGCTGCTGACCGACGACGTGCTCTCCAGCGCCGGACTTCAGGCGCTGCGCGACCGGCTGCTGGGGGCGACGCATCGCAAGGTGGTGATCATCGGCGCGTCGCACAGCACGACGTCGTCGGCCTGGGTGCTGCTCAATCGCACCGGCGTGGCGTTCGGCCCCGGCGACATCACCATCCTGCACCGCGGTCCCTTCCGCATCTTCTATCCGAGCCGCGAGGCGGCGCTGGCCGACGGCTACACCGACTTCGACGACGACGACCTGTGCCCGCTCACCGGCCGCGTGTATCGCCTGGCCGGCCTGCGCCTCGACAGCCGCGACCTCGCGAAGCAGTGGCTCGGCGTCGGCGGGGCCGCGCCGGAACCGCGCGTGCGCCTGTTCCCGCTCGATCGCCGCGGCCGCGACAACGCGTTCGATCTGCCGGCGCTGCTCGACGAGGCGGCGGTGGTGATCCCGGCCTTCGGCTATCGGCCGACGACCGTGCCGCTGCACGATGCCGACGGCCAGCGCATTGCGCTCATGGCCGACGCCGGTCCGGCGCCTGACGCGCCGCTGCCGCCGGCGATCGCCGACCTGCTGTCGTACGCGAGTGCGCCACCGCTGGTCGACACCGCCTGTCGCGTGCTCGATGCCCGCGGGGCCGTGGTGCCCAACCTGTACGGCATCGGGCTGGCGTCGGGCTTCCGCCTGACCGGCGCCCTCGGCGGCGAACCGAGCTTCCGCGGGCAGACCAACGGGCTGTGGCTGTATCAGAACGGGGTGGGCGCGCTGATCCTGGACCGGATCCTCGCGTGACGCGGCGGGGCGGAATCGGAGACGAAAACGGGGGCCGTGTGGCCCCCGTTCTCATTCGAACGGCGGTGGACTAGGCCACCGCGTCCTTGGCGGCCTTCACCGGACGGGCGCGGACGATCTTGCGCGCCGGCTTCGCCTTGAAGGTGGTCGGCTCACCGGTGAACGGGTTGATGCCCTTGCGCGCCTTGGTCGCGGCCTTCTTCACCACCACGAACTTGGCGAAGCCGGGCACCAGGAACACGCCGCTCTTCTTGAGCTCCTTGTAGCCCACCTTGGCCAGCGACTCGAGCACGCCCTTGACGTCCTTGTTCGAAAGCTTGCCGCCGCCGTCGGCCGCAATCTTCCCGACGAGCTCTGACTTCGACATCATCTTGGCCATCACTTCCCCTTGCCCGGCCTCTGGCCGAGCGAAACAGTGGCGCACAGCACCTGAAGCTCCACGGAAACCGCCACCGCCTGTTTCGTGGATGCCGCTCTCCCCGGCGGAGAGGCCGGGGGCCGCGACCCGTCGCGGCATTGAGTCGATGCATAGGTTACCCGTAATTTCCTGGGGTTACACACTTTTTCTGCGCCGGACCCCTATTTTTTCAGGGTCCCGGCTTTAGGGCGTTCTCCCGCGCCTGCAAAACAAGGGGTCGGCGCGGTCCGGGAGTCAGAGCGGGGCGGGGATGTCGGTGTGGCGGAAGTCGCTGCCGACGTAGAGCAGCACGTCGCCGGCGACCGCCGCCGTCGCATAGGCCAGGCCGTCGCCGAAGTTGAGCGCGGCCTTGTGCCGGCCGCGGCCGAAACGCTGGAAGGCGGCGGTGGCGGCGTGCCATTCGGCGTCGCCGAACGGCACCACGGTGACGCCCAGCTCGCGCACCAGATCCTCGAGTTCGCGGCCGGATTTCGCACCGCGGCGCCCCGCCAGCACCAGGCCGGCCTCGGCCAGGGTCGGCGCCCCGACGCGCGCGGCATCGGCCTCGAGGATGGCGTCGACGAGATCCAGGTAGCCCGGCTCCGAGAACAGGATCGCGACGAAACCGCCAGCCGTCTGGTGGCGTCTGGTGCCAGGCACTGAACGGAGTCGATGACTCCGAGTCGATGACTCCGAGTCGATGACTCCGAGTCGATGACTC
>CAYUAX010000191.1:0-9188 GCA_964442845.1 uncultured Bifidobacteriaceae bacterium
GCTCAGGTAGACGTCGTCGCCGGTGCCGCGCGGCAGGCCGATGTCGAGCGAGCTGGGCGGCTTGACGTATGGGTAGTTGCCGTCCTCGTGGATCGACAAGGTGAACACGCGCGGGTCGCTGGCGAAGATGGCCGCCGTGCCGTTGCCCTGGTGGACGTCGAGGTCGACGACGGCGGCGCGATGCGCCAGCCGCGCGGCGAAGGCATCGCGGGCGCCGACGGCGACGTCGTTGAACAGGCAGAAGCCTTCGCCATGACCGGCAAAGGCGTGGTGGAAGCCGCCGCCGATGTGCACGGCGACGCGGTCGCGGCCGTCGAGGGCCAGGCGGGTCGCGGCGATGGTGCCGCCGGTCATCAGCCGAAAGCCCTCGACGATCGCCGGCGTGCAGGGTATCTCGAGCCGGGCGATCGCCTCGGGGCCGAGCGTGCCGTGCGCGGCGGCGTCCAGGTAGGCGGCGGTGTGGACCAGCGCCAGCGCGTCCCACGAGGCCGGCGTCGGCGCGACGAACCCGTCGGGCACCAGACCGGCGGCGGCGACCCGCGCCGCGACGCGGCGGTACTTGTCGGTCGGAAAGACGTGCGCGCCGAAGTCGAGGTGGTAGCTCGGCGAGTAGACGACGCGCACGCCGCCGAGTCTATTGCATCGACGCCTGCACCCGTCGCGCCCCGCGCTTCGCCGCGGCGCCGCGCACCGGCACCAGCGCCAGCAGCAGCACCTCGTCGATGGTGCCGACCAGGTGGATGGTCAGGTCCTTGCGCAGCTCGGGGTCGAGATCCTCGTTGACGTTCTTCTCGTTCTGCCGCGGCAGGATGATCTCGCGGATACCGGCACGACGGGCGGCCAGCACCTTCTCCTTGATGCCGCCCACCGGCAGCACGCGGCCCGACAGCGTCACCTCCCCGGTCATCGCGACGTCACCGCGCACCGGCCGCCGGGTCAGCTCCGAGACCAGCGCCGTGGCCATGGTGACGCCGGCCGACGGGCCGTCCTTGGGAATGGCCCCCGACGGCACGTGCAGGTGGATCTCCGAGGCCTTGAAGAAGTCGGGATCGACGTTCCACTGCGCGGCGTGGGCCCGCACCCACGACAGCGCCGCCCGCGCCGACTCCTTCATCACGTCGCCGAGCTGGCCGGTGAGCGTGATCGAGCCGGCGCCGGCCATGCGTGACGCCTCGATGAACAACACGTCGCCGCCGACCGGCGTCCACGCCAGGCCGATCGCCACGCCGGGCCGCTTGGTCCGCTCGGCCATCTCCTCGTCGAGGAACTTCGGGGCGCCGAGGAACTCGTGCACCATCGCCGGCGTGACCCGCACCTTGTCGGTGGCGCCGTCGGCGCGGCGTCGCGCCACCTTGCGGCAGATGGCGCCGATCTCGCGTTCGAGGTTGCGGACCCCCGACTCGCGCGTGTAGCCGCGGATGACCGTGCGCAGCCCGGCGTCGGTGAACACCAGCTGGCGCGTGGTCAGCCCGTGGTTGGGCACCTGCTTGCCCACCAAGTGGCCGCGGGCGATCTCGAGCTTCTCTTCCTCGGTGTAGCCGGGGAGCTCCAGCACTTCCATGCGATCGCGCAGCGCCGGCGGGATCGGATCGAGCACGTTGGCGGTGGTGATGAACAGCACCTCCGACAGGTCGAACGGGACGTCGAGGTAGTGGTCGCGGAAGGTGCTGTTCTGCTCCGGGTCGAGCACTTCGAGCAGCGCCGACGCCGGGTCGCCCCGGAAGTCGGAGCCGAGCTTGTCGATCTCGTCGAGGATGAAGACCGGGTTGCGCGACTCGGCGCGGCGCAGGCCCTGGATGACCTGGCCGGGCAGCGCGCCGATGTAGGTGCGGCGGTGGCCGCGGATCTCGGCCTCGTCGCGCATGCCGCCGAGCGACACGCGGACGAACTTGCGGCCGAGCGACTGGGCGATCGAGCGCGCCAGCGAGGTCTTGCCGACGCCCGGCGGGCCGACGAAGCAGAGGATCGGGCCCTTCACGCTGGGGTTCAGCTTGCGGACCGCCAGGTATTCGAGGATGCGCTCCTTGGCGCGGTCGAGGCCGGCGTGCTCGGCGTCGAGGATGCCGCGGGTCTTCGCCAGATCGATGACCTCCTCGCTGCGCTTCGTCCACGGCAGCGCGACGATCCAGTCGAGGTAGGTGCGCGACACCGTGTACTCGGCGGCGGCGGCCGGCATCTTCGACAACCGGTCGAGCTCACGCAGCGCTTCCTTCTTCACCGCCTCGGGCAGCCCGGCGGCGTCGATCTTCTGGCGCAGCTCCTCGACGTCCTTCGACTGGTCGTCGCCCTCGCCGAGCTCGCGCTGGATCGCCTTGAGCTGCTCGCGCAGGAAGTAGTCGCGCTGGTTCTTGCCGACCTCCGACTGCACCTGCGACTGGATCTTCGAGCCGAGCTCGAGGACCTCCAGCTCCTTGATCAGCAGCCGGTTGAGGTTGTCGAGCCGGGTCCGCACGTCGAGCGTCTCGAGCACCTCCTGCTTGGCGGCGGTCGACATCGTGCCGAGGCTCGAGGCGATGAAGTCGGCGGCGCGGCCCGGCTCGGTGATGTTCGAGGCCAGCGTCTGCAGGTCATCGGACATCAGCGGCGACAGCGAGACGATCTGCTGGAAGTTGACCTTGATGTTGCGCTGCAGGGCGTCGATTTCGAGGCGGTCGCGGTCGGCGAGCTCCTCCGGCGCTTCGCTGACGTTGGCCAGCAGGTAGGGGCGGCTGGCGATCACGCCGTCGAGGCGGACACGGGCCAGGCCCTGGACGATGATGCGCAGGCTGCCGTCGGGCAGCTTGAACATCTTGTGGATGTGGCTGGCGGTGCCGATCGGGAACAGGTCGTCCTGGCGCGGGTCCTCCTCGGAGGCCTCTCGCTGGGTGAACACGGCGATCATCCGCCCGGCGGTCACCGCTTCGTCGATCAGCCGCACGGAACTCTCGCGGGCGACGGCCAGCGGCATGAACGAGTTGGGGAACAGCACCGTGTCGCGCAGCGGCAGCACGGGCAGCTCGGCCGGGATGTGGACTGACTGCTCGGCGGACGGATCGCCGGAATCTGGACGATCTTCCTGATCGCTCATCGCGATCCTCCGAAAGTGAAGGCGGGTGGAACTGCCCGAGACGCCGGGCCGATGCGGGGCGGCAGGCCCCGCATCGGCGGGGCCTGCCCGATGGTCAGACGCCGCTAGCGCCCAAGGTCGAGGATGCTCGACGTGCCGCGCCGCGACATTGTACGCTCGCGCTGAATCGCCGTCTCGCGTTCCTCTTCGCAATCCTTGCAGCGCACCGCGAACGGCAGCGCGCGCAGGCGAGCCTCGGCGATCTCGTCGCCGCACTCGTAGCAGGTGCCGTAGCGGCCCTCGTCGAGTCGGGCGAGCGCCTCGTTGACCTTGTTCAGCGTCTCGGCCTTCATCTGGATGAGCGCGAACTCGATGTCTTCCTGGATGTCGACCTCGGCGGTCTCACCCGGGTCGGGGCTCTCGTGCGGCTTGTCGGCCCCTTCGGCGCGGACCCCACGAATCCTGCCCTGGACCTCCTGCAGGATGACGCGCTTGCGCTCCTCGAGCATCGCCTTGAGCTCGTCGTAGCGGGTGCCCGTGTCGAGCACCGCGGCGGTGGTCTGGGTCTTCTTCGCTGCCTTGGCCATGATTTCAGCCGCTCCTTCCGTGTCCCCACTCATCGGGGGAGTGTCGTCTGTCTGTCGCCCCGTTGGATGCAATCGTCGTACCCGAGGTTACATATCGGTCGGAGGGGCGAGCACTCCAGACGCGAAACTTCAAAACCCGGCCGTTCGGTATTGATTCCTGCTCGGGGGCCAGCCGCACGGCTGGCGTCCAACCCGAATCGGCTCTCGGCCTAAACCGCTAAGCCATTGAACAATAACGCTTTGCCGTCTGGCATCGTGCTGGTGCGTGGCCCTGACTGAACAGCGTTCAGAGTCTTAGACGCCTGACGGCCCTGGAGGGTTCTTCTCCTTGCACTGTCCTCATCGGGAGACGTCGAACTGACCCGTGACGAGGACCCTTGCGGCCGGGTGGCAATTATTACACAGACGCCGTGGCGTCGGGACCACACATTGTGGTCACGGCAGGACTATCGTCGGCGCCTCGTCGGGCGGCACATCGGGGGCCCCCTCCCGCAACACGCGCCCGACCAACTCGAGGTAGGCACGAGACGACGGCTCCTTGCCGGCCGGCTCCCCCGCCGCCCGGGCGACCGCGCGAAGCACCGCCGCGGCCTCACGCTCGAACCGGCTGCCGCCGCCCTTACCGGCCTCCCCGAGCACCGCGCGCAGCTCAGCCGCCAGGCGCTGGCCGTTCACCGTCTCGGCCGGGTGCTCGAAGATGACGCCGCGGCTGGCCGTCTCGAGCGTCGCGGCAACGGCGGTGGCCGCGTCGACGACCTCGCGATCGACGGGCCTGGGCGTGCCGGGCGGCGGCGCCTTGAGCAGGTAGCTCTGGACCAGGAAGAACAGCTGCAACTGGCCTTCGTTGAGCGGGCCCAGCGCGCCCATCAGCGCCCGCAGGTCGCTCTCGTGCTGGCGCCGCACCGCGGCGGCGGGATGCTGGCGGGCGGCGGCCAGGTGCGCGCAGTCGGCCGGACAGCGGATCTCGACGAGCCGCTTGGTCCCGCAGCAGACCGCGCAAACCTCCTGGCGGAGGGCCGGACAGGCCCGCTTGGCCTTGCGCTGGCCGCAGACGGCGCATTGCATCGCCGGCCAAGAATACCAGCAGGCCGGCGGCACGGCACGCGACCGGCCGCCCGCGATGGACCATCGGCCGGGGGGCGTGCTAGGCTTGGGGTTTCCCGCCGCGACCTTGGCGGGGGCAGAGGAACAGGATCCATGGCGAAGCGGTGTGAAATCTGCGACAAGGGCCCGGTCGTCGGCCGCACGGTGTCCCACGCCCACAACGTGGGCCCGCGCCGCTTCGAGCCGAACCTGCAGACGGTGCGGGCGCTGGTGAACGGCGCCACGAAGCGCATCCGCGTCTGCACCCGCTGCATCCGCTCGAAGAAGGTCGTCAAGGCCGCCTGACGTGACCCGCGAGGCGGTGACCCCGACCAGCGGCGCCCCGGCCATCGGCCCGTACTCACCGGCGCTGCGCGCCGGGCAGCTCCTCTTCCTGTCGGGTCAGATTCCCCTCGACGACACCGGCACGCTCGTCGACGGCGGTATCGACGCCCAGGCGACCCAGGTGCTCGAGAACATGCGGGCGCTGCTCGCCGCCGCGGGTGCGGAGTTCGGCCACGTCGTCAAGACGACGATCTACCTGGCCGACATGAACGACTTCGCGGCGGTCAACGCCGTCTACGCCCGCTACTTCGCCGCGCCCTACCCAGCCCGCGCCACCGTGCAGGTGGCCCGCCTGCCGCGCGACGTCCGCGTCGAGATCGACGCCATCGCCCTGCTCGGCTGAACGGGCCGCTCAGACCCGTTCCTTCGTCACCGCCCGCTCGACGTCGACCACGCCGTCGACCCGCCGCAGCGACTTGATCACCTTCTCGAGGTGCTTCACGTCCTTGATCTCGACGGTCATGTCGATGCGGGCGTGGCTGTCGGCGCCGGTCGTCGCTTCGAGGCTGAGGATGTTGGTGTTGATGTCGGCGATGCTCGACGAGAGCTGCGCCAGCATGCCCTTGCGGTCTTCCACCTGCATGGTGAGCCGCACCGTGTAGGGCGCCGGGTCGCCGCCCTGATCCCACTCGACGTCGATGCGCCGCTCCGGGTCGTAGAGCAGGTTGACGACGTTGGAGCAGCTCGCCGCGTGCACCGACACGCCCTTGCCGCGGGTGATGTAGCCGACGATGCGCTCGCCGCGGATCGGATTGCAGCAGCGCGCCCGCACCACCATGAGGTCGTCGGCGCCGTTGACGGTGATGCGGTCGCCGCCACCGCCAGGCAGCAGCACGCGCTTCACCGCCGACACCACCGGATGGTCGGGCGCCTTCTCCTTGAGCTGGCCGGCCGGCACCAGCGCGTCGAGCACCTGGCGGGCGCCGAGCTTGCCGTAGCCGATCTGCGCCAGCATATCGTCGGCCTTGGGCAGGCCGAAGCCCTCGGCGGCCTTCTTCAGCACGTCGCCCTCGACCATCACCTTGGCGAGGTCGAATCGCCGGGCCTCCTTGTCGAGCAGTTTGCGGCCGACCTCGACGGCGCGGTTCTTCTCCTCGGTCTGGATCAGCTGGCGGATCTTGCTGCGCGCCCGCGACGTGCGGACGAAGGTCAGCCAGTCGCGGCTAGGCTTGTGCGCCGGGTTGGTGACGATCTCGACGATGTCGCCGTTCTTGAGGCGTGAGCGCAGCGGCACCATGCGGCCGTTGACGCGGGCTCCGACGCAGCGGTGGCCGACGTCGGTGTGGATGGCGTAGGCGAAATCGATCGGCGTGGCGCCGTCGGGCAGCACCTTCACCTGGCCGCGCGGCGTGAAGGCGTAGACCTCGTCGGCGTAGAGGTCGATCTTCAGGTTGGCCATGAACTCCTGCGAGTCGCGGACCTCCTGATGCGACTCGAGCAGCTGGCGCAGCCACTGGAAGTACTGCTCGTCGCGGGCGGCGCCGACGCGGCCCTCCTTGTACTTCCAATGGGCGGCGATGCCCTCCTCGGCGCGATGGTGCATGTCCTCGGTGCGGATCTGCACCTCGAACGGAATGCCGCGTTCGCTGATCACCGACGTGTGCAGCGACTGGTAGCCGTTGGGCCGCGGCATGGCGATGAAGTCCTTGATGCGGCCGGGCACCGGCGACCACGTCTGGTGGATGATGCCGAGCGCGGCGTAGCAGTCCTTCACCGACGGCATCACCAGCCGCACGGCGACGAAGTCGTAGACCTGGTCGAGCTCGATCTTCTGGCGGCGCAGCTTGAGCCAGATGCTGTAGAGGCGCTTGATGCGGCCGTCGACGGCGACCACGGGCACGTGGGCGGCGTCGAGCTTGGCGCGGATCTCGGCGGTGAGGGCGTCGATGACCCCTTCGGTGGCGGCGCGCTTGGCCTCGACACGGGCCTTGAGCGACTGATAGGCGGCCGGCTCGAGGTGCATGAACGCCAGTTCCTCGAGCTCGTTCTTCACCTTGCTCATGCCGAGCCGGTTGGCGATCGGCGCGTAGATGTCGAGAGTTTCCTGGGCGGTGCGGGCGCGGCGGTCCTCCGGCACGAACTGGAGGGTGCGCATGTTGTGGAGACGGTCGGCCAGCTTGACGAAGATGACCCGGATGTCGTCGACCATCGCCAGGAGCATCTTGCGGAAGTTCTCGGCCTGGCGCTCCTCGCTCGACGAGAAGGGGATGGCGCTGATCTTGGTCACCCCCTCCACGATGTGGGCGACGTCGGCCCCGAACAGCTCGCGGATCCGCTCCACCGTGGTCAGGGTGTCCTCGACCACGTCGTGGAGGAGCCCGGCCGCGACGCACACGACGTCCAGCCGCTGATCCGCCAGGATGTCCGAAACCTCAAGCGGATGAATGAGATACGGCTCCCCGGAGTGGCGCACCTGGCCCTTGTGCTCGAGCGCCGAGAACACGTAGGCCCGGCGCAGCAGCTCCAGGTCCGCATCCGGGCTGTAGGCGCGGACCTTTCCCAGGAGGTCCTCGAATCTGATCATGGCCGCGCGGGAAGAATCGGTGTCTAAGGGGGTAGAGACACCCGCACCCCGATTCTAGCAGGGGCGGGCCGCCGGGCTTGCGGGGGCTCGGCGCTAGTGGCTATACTCCCGCACTCGCGCTCGGCGCGGCGACGGTTTTCGAGGGGGAAACGATGAAGCTCCGGTCTTCGATGGCGGGTCTGACCCTGGTGGCGGCCCTGGGCGTGGCGGTTGCCGGCTGCGGGCAGGTCAACCAGGTGCGGGCGCAGAAGGCGTTCAAGGATGGCAACAAGCTGTACGCCGCCAGCGACTGGCGGGCGGCGGCGGCCAAGTACGAAGAGGCACTGGCGCTGTACCCCGAGAACGCCTACAGCTACTTCTTCCTGGCCAATTCGCTCGACAACCTCTACCGGCCGACGCGCGTCGGCGAGCCGGAGAACGACGCGCTGCTCACCAAGGCCATCGAGAACTACAAGCTGGCCGCGCAGAACATCCAGGATCCCCTCTGGAAGCGCCGCTCCCTCGAGTTCCTGGTCTCCGCCTACGGTCCCGACAAGCTCAACGACCCGACGATGGCCGAGCCGATCGTCCGGCAGATGATCGATCTGGATCCGAGCGACCCGGCCAACTACTTCCAGCTCGCCAGCATCTACGAGAACTCGGGTGAGTACGACCTGGCCGAGCAGACCTTCCAGAAGGCCAAGGAAGCCAAGCCCAACGACCCGAACGTCTACATGCAGCTGGCCGGCTACTACAACCGCCAGGGCGACTTCCCGAAGACCATCGAGGCGCTCGGCCAGCGCGTCGCGCTCGAGCCGAACAACCCGGAGGCGCACTACACGGTGTCCACCTATTACTGGGACAAGGCCTACCGCGACTTCCGGCTGAAGGACGCCGAGAAGCTCGACATGGTCATGAAGGGCATCGAGTCGGTGGACAAGGCCATCCAGATCAAGGACGACTACATGGAGGCCATCGCCTACAAGAACCTGCTGCTCCGTCTGCAGGCCAACCTGATCAAGGACCCCGGCCGCCAGCAGGCGCTCATCCGCGAAGCCGACCAGCTGCGCGACCGCGCCGAGCAGATGCGCAAGGCGAAGAACACCAGCGCCAGCTAGGATCAGCGCGCCGCACCGGCGCGGTCGATTGCACGGTATTCGGGCCGTTTCGCTCCCAGGGCGAAACGGCCCGAAGCTTTTTTCCGCGCCGTGACGCCGCCGTCGCACGGCTGAGGCTAGAATCGTCCGTGCCAAAATTTCGCACCCAGCCTGGAGAGATGGCAATGATGCAATGGATGCGAGTCTCCACCGTGATCGTGGCGTTCATTGCCACGTCGCTCGGAACGACGCCCGCGCTGGCGCAGGGCGTGACGACCGGATCGTTGACGGGCCTCGTCACCGACCAGTCGGGTTCGCCGGTCGGCGGTGCCAGCGTGATCGCCATCCACCTGCCCTCGGGCTCGACCTACGAGACGACGACACGAGCGGACGGCCGCTTCTCGCTGCCGGGCATGCGGGTCGGCGGTCCGTACAGCGTCACCGTGTCCTACGTCGGCGGGACCAGCGCCGCGTTCGCGCCGGTCACGCAGGAAGACATCACGGTCAACCTCGGCGTGTCGTCGGAC
>CAYUAX010000192.1:0-9135 GCA_964442845.1 uncultured Bifidobacteriaceae bacterium
CAGGGGCGGGCTATGGCGCTCGGTGAACGTCACCAAGATACAAGGGCAGGGCTTCCGCCTTCGCCAAGGCTTCGGCGGACCGCCGTAGCTCCAAGAGCGGAGGCTGGTCCGCCCTGCCAACGCGCGTTAGACGCGGAATCCGGCGGGAAGTTCCGCCACGCCCAGCCCGTCCGGATCCGCTTGATCCGCCTGCACCGCGGCCCTATTCTGAAGTCACGGCGGCCGCGTTCCGGCCGCCGCTGGAGTCTGCACACCCACCATGAAACGCATCCTGCTGTTCGTGCTCACCAACCTCGCCGTCATGCTGACGGTGTCGATCGTCCTGAGCCTGCTCGGCGTCGGTGGCTATCGCACCGCCGCCGGCCTCGACTACGGCGCCCTGGCGGTGTTCTGCGCCGTCTGGGGCTCGGCGGGCGCGTTCATCTCGCTGCTGATGTCGCGCTGGATGGCCAAGCGCGCGATGGGCGTGGAGCTGGTCGACGGCCGCACCGGCCACGACGACGCCGACTGGCTCTATCGCACGGTGGAACGGCTGGCCCGCCAGGCCCAGCTGCCGATGCCCGAAGTGGGCATCTACGACTCGCCCGAGGTGAACGCCTTCGCCACCGGGCCGAGCAAGTCGAAGAGCCTGGTCGCCGTGTCGTCGGGCCTGCTGCGCGGCATGCGGCGGGAGGAAGTGGAGGGCGTGCTCGCCCACGAGCTGGCGCACATCCAGAACGGCGACATGGTGACCATGACGCTGATCCAGGGCGTGGTCAACGCCTTCGTGCTGTTCGCCTCGCGGGTCATCGCCAACATCGTCCGCAACGCCGTCGACGAGCGGATGGCCGCCATGGTCGGCTTCATCGTGACCATCGTGCTCGATATCGCCCTCGGCATCCTCGGTGCGATGGTGGTGGCGTGGTTCTCGCGCGCGCGGGAGTTCCGCGCCGACGCCGGCGCCGCGGCGCTGGCCGGCCGCGGCAACATGATCGCGGCGCTTCGCCGGCTGCAGACCACGCACCAGCTGGTCGATCCGTCGAACCAGGCGCTGGCGACGATGAAGATCGCCGGCGGCAGCGGTCGCTGGATGATGCTGTTCTCCACCCACCCGCCGCTCGAGGCGCGCATCGCCGCCCTCGAGAGCATGCGATGACGAGCGAGGCTCCGCCTCAGTCCCGGTCGTCCACGACGTCCAGGCGGGCCATCCCGTTCCTGCTGGCCGCGGTGCTGTTGTTGGCGCCGCGGCCGGTCGCCGCCCAGCCCCACACGCCGAACACGCAGGCCGTTCAGGCCGCGGTCGAGCACTTCCTCGACGTCCTCGGCAAGCGCGACCTCGACAAGCTGCCGGCGCTCTTCGCGCCCAAGGCGACGATGGCCGTGATCCGGCAGCGCGACGGCCAGTGGACCACCAACGTCCAGACCTTCGAGGAGTGGCTGGCCACGCTGCGCTCGCAGACCACCGCGGCGACGTTTCGCGAGCCGCTCAGCAAGGTGAGCGTCAACGTCGAGGACGGCCGGCTGGCCTTCCTGCGCGCCGACTTCACCGTGGTGATCGACGGCCAGGTGCGCTCGCACGGCGTGGACTACTTCACGCTGGTGAAGGACGGCGAGGCCTGGAAGATCCTCAATGGCTCGTACACGAGCCACCCCGGCGCGCCGACGTCGAAGTAGGGCAGCTTCTCGCGGGTCGCCGATCCGCTGGGTCAGTCCACCGCGCCGTCGACGACGAACCCCGCCCAGAAGTACGGATGGCGCGATTCCGGCCGCGCCAGGGCATCGCGCTGGGCCGTGACCAGGGCGTCGTCCACCGTGCCGCCGGCTCGCAGTCGGCGATAGAACGCACCCATCAGGCCGGCCGTCGCCTCGTCGGGGGCCGTCCACAGCGAAGCCAGCACGGCGCGCGCGCCAGCGAACTGGAAGGCGCGGGTCAGTCCCAGCAGCCCCTCGCCGGCGAAGGCGCGGCCGAGGCCGGTGTCGCACGCCGACAGCACCACGAGGTCGGCATCGATCCGCAGCTCGTCGAAGACCTCCCACGCCTGCAGCAGGCCGTTGCCGCCGTCGGCGTCCGGCGACAACACGATCGCCGAGTCGAGCGGACTGGCGTCGTTGACCAGCCCGTGTGACGCCAGATGCAGGATGCCGGTCGCGCGCGGCACGCGCTTCAGGGCCGACTCGGTCGCGGCGGCACCGAGCCGGACCGCGGAGCGGGGCGCGAACAGCGCCGCGATGTCCTCGGCCTCGCGTCGCGATCCGGGGAGAGGTGCCAGCCGGGTCGTGAGCTGGCCGCGCACCGCCTGGTCCGCAACGCCGCCGCTGGCCGGTGCCGTCACGGCCACGTCGGCAAACGCTTCGACCGTGAGGTCGGCGGCGGCACGCCGCGGGCGCTGCGCCAGGGTCGTCAGGGCGGTCAGCGACGGCGCCACCGTCACCGGCAGGGCCTGGGCCAGATATCGCCGCGCCCCGGGACCTCCAGTTCCGCGCAGCGCGGCGAACGGCAGCCCGTGCAGCGGGCCGTCGGGCAGGACGAGCAGCCGCGTTGCCGCCCGCAGCTCGGTGGCGACCGGCCCTATCAGCACGTCGAACAGCGCGGCGGCCTCGTCATCCAGGGCCGGATCCGACGAGGGACCGCTGCGGCCGCGCTCGACGAGCCGCCGCCAGCGATCGACGCGGCCGGCGATGTCGGCGGCGCTCTGCTCGAGCGGCCGCACCGTGAACGCATCGCGGGTCACGACGAACACCGACGGCCGGTCGCCCAGGTGGTAGGCGAGCGCCAGCGTCCCCGGTGGTAGTGCCCGCTGCAGGTCGGTGAACGGGCGGGCCGACGGGCTGATCGGATCGGCGTCAGCACCGTCGGCGCGGCGCAGCGCGCTGGCGGCCGCGGCCTGACGCCCGCGAATCGTCCGCAGGCGCTCGACGAGCGCCGCCGCCTTCTCGCCGCCGCCGGCGGCGGCGAGCTGGGCCAGCGTCTCGTCGTACTCCTGGGCGAGGCGCCGACGGTCGCGAGCCAGCTCCTGAGCCTCGGCTGCCCGGCCCAGCGTGAGATCGCGCGCCGCCAGCCGGTCGAGCACGGCCCGGGCCCGCACCGACTCGAGCACCTCGAACGCCCGCCGGTCGTCGCCGAGCGCCAGCAGCGTATCGACGAACGGTCGTTGGACGCCGGCGGCATCGACGTAGCCGGCCTCCAGGTCGAGCGGAGCGCCGAGCCGACGGACCTGCGCCTCGAGGGCGGCCAGCGCGGCGGCATAGCGTTCCCGGGCGGCGGCGAGACGACGGTCGCGGACGTCGATGGCGGCAAGCGTGGCCAGCGCGGCCACCTCGACGCGGGATCCGGGGACGAGCGCCTGAGCGATCGCCAGCCCGCGTTCCTGCAGCCGCCGGCCGTCGTCCGTGGCGCCGCGGGCCAGCGCCACACGAGCGGCGACGTGATAGGCGCGGGCCGCGACGATGCCGTCCGGGGCCGTGCGCTCGGCATGCGCCACCGCCGCAGCGGCGTGCGTCGCCGCGAGGGCCAGATCGCCCTGGCGCTCGGCATTGGTGGCGAGACTCCACAGCAGGCTGGCGATGGCCACCTCGTCGGGGCTGATCGCGCGGCGAATCCGCAGCGCCTCGTCGTAGGCCGCGGCACTGCCGGCCCAGTTGCCGGCACGCGCCCGGGCGCCGCCGACGTTGCCGAGCGCATCGGCATGAATCGCCGAGCCAGGTGCGGCCGTCGCCGCCAGGGTCAGCGCGGCCTCGAAGGCCGGCAGCGCGCGCGCGTCGTCGCCGCGTTCGGAGGCGATCGTGGCGAGATTGGACAGGCCGCGCACACGGTCGAGCGGATCGATCGAGGCTTTGTCGGCGGCATCGAGGAACGACCGGAAGTAGCCCTCGGCGCGCGCCAGGTCGCCGCGCTGGGCGGCGATCACGCCGAGGTTGGCGTGGTGGCGAAGCGCCAGTGTGACCGGAGGGGCGCCGGACTCGCGGTCGAGCGACTCGGCCAGCTGCAGGAAGCGCTCGCCCTCGGCCAACCGATGCTGCTCGACCAGCAGGATGCCGCGGTTGCCGGCGTTGGCGATGCGATCGGGGTGGCCGGGAAAGCGCTCGAGGGCGCGAGCCGCCAGGTCGAGCAGGCGCTCGGCCTCGACCAAGTCGCCGCGCCGACGCTTCGTGAGCGAGAGGCCGCCGAGTGCGGCCACCTCGGCGATGGAGCCTGGACACACCGCGGCCGCCGTGTCGAGAGCGCGCGTGAAGGTACGCTCGCTGTCGTCGAGTCGGCCGAATTCGCGCTGCGCCGCACCGAGGGCGTTCAGCGTGCGCACCAGCGCGGGACTCATCGGCCGCTCCGACTGCATCAGCGCGATGGCGTCGGTCAACGCGGCTTCCGCGGCCAGCGGCTGCTGCCGGGCCTGCTCGGCTCTCGCCAGCCCGTCGAGCGCGTCGCGCTCGAGGAACGGCAATCCGCGCTCGCGGGCCGCGGCCCGAGCCGCGCCGTAGTCCGAGGCGGCAGGCACCGGCCGGCGCGCCGCCATCTCGGCGCCGGCGGCACGCAGCCACAGCCAGACCGAGAGCGCGGCATCGGCCTCCGGAGCGGCGTCCTGCGCCAGGCGACGCCAGACCGTCGCCGCCTCGGCCTGCTCACCGCGCCCCGCCAGCCCGGCGGCCCGCTGGTGCTCGGCGAGTCGCTCACCACTCAACAACGGGGCGACGCCGAGGAACCAGGCGCCACCACGAAGCGGCGCCGTCGAGATCTGTCCGTCGCGCACCAGCGACACGACGACCCCGGCCTCGCGCAGGCCGTGCTCGGCCTCGGCCTCGCTCCAGTCGGCGAGAGTGGCCACGGCGTGGGTGCCAGCCGGTTCGACCTCCGGCCGCGCCCACGCGACGATCACGTCGCCGGGCCGCAGGCCCGCCTGGCTGGCGCCGGACCAGGGTGGCCCGGTGGACTCGACGCGCACACCGGAGGCGGGCGCGTTGGCGGCGGGCTGCCACGACGGCCCCGGGCTCAGGCTGCCGAAGGCCCAGGCGGCGAAAGCGATGGCGAGCCGGACGGTCATGGAAGGTCGGTCGGGAGGGTGTGCCCGGAGCTTATACCCTCATGGCCTCGCGTCAGTCGAGCACCGTAGCGCCGGGCGCGCGACCGGGCGGCTCGGGCTGGCCCCCGGCGACCCTCATGGCACCTTCACCTCGTAGATGGCCGCCTGGTCCGGCATCGTGTACGGAATCGTCGCCAGCACGGTGTTGATCTGCTTCACTTCGACCTCGTAAGTCTGACCTTTCGCCGACGGCGCGACACTCGTGAAGCGCGCTTCGCCGGTGCCCCCGGTGTTCTTCCAGTCCAGCTCGCGGCCGTTCGCCTTGAGCGCCACCCGCAGGTTCGAGCCGGGCTGGCCGTTGGCCTTCTTCACGAGGATGGTCAGCGGATGCGAGGCCTCGGCCTGGGCGCCGCCGACGTTGAAGACCTCGGTCCTGTCGGGGGCGACCGCGTTGGCGCGCCCGGCGGCGAAGTTGGTGGTGGCCCTGGCGGTCACCGTGTAGGGGCCAGGCGCGCGCAGCTGGACGTTGGCGAACGCCGCCGTCTGGTCGCCGTTGGTGCCGATGCCGGTGGTGATGCGGGCCGTGTAGGTGCTTTCCTGCTGCTTCGCGTCGAGCACGAGCAGCGTCACGACCACTTCCTCGCGCGGCAGGATCGGCTTGGTGCTGCTGGTGTTGCGGACGGTGACGCGGAACGTGTTGGCGCCGACCTGCAGCGCGCCGTTGTGGAAGATGCGGGCGATGGAGAGCGAGGCCGCCGGCTGGGCGAGCGCCGAGGCCGGGGCCGCGGCCAGGGACGCGAGGACGGAAAGCAGAGCGAATCGACGGGTCATGATGGCAGCTCCTTGTGGGAAATCGAATCCGTGAGAAGTCACTCGAGGCGCAGCCCGCGCCAGGCGCTGACGCGGATCTCGCGGCCGGCGGCGTCGATGGCGACGACACGCCAGCGCACCGATCCGTCCGGCGCCCGGTCTTTCAGGAACGGCGGCAGCCGGTAGGCGCCGATGCCGCGCGGCACCAGCGCCGACAGCACGAGGCGATGCCCCGCGTCCTCGAGCTCGACGCGGTGCACGTCGGCCTGCGGCAGGTCCAGCCAGGCCAAATCGGTGCCGGTTGCCGTGACGACCGCACCCTCGGCCGGGCTCAGCAGGCGCAGGTCGCCGGGCGCCGCGCCCTCCACCGCCGCCGAGCGCGCGCCGCCGACCACGTAGCGCAGCGCCGGCAACGGGAAGCCGGCCACGGCGCCGCTGCTCACCACGCCCTGGCCGGCGCCGGCGCTGGCCAGGTTCGAATCGCCTTCCTTGTCGTCGCTGGCCTCGATGCGCAGCAGCAGGTAATAGAAGCCCTCGGCGCTGGTCGGCAGTCGCCGCGGATCGGGCCCGGGCACGGTGAAGGCCCGCGACGACGGCGGCAGGAACAGGTTGAAGCGGCCCAGCTCGGTATAGCGGCGCTGCGAACCGCGCTCGTCGCGCGGCAGCGTCGCCTCGGTGAGCAGATCGCGGGCCGTCGGCAGCTCCTCGCCGGGCATCACCACTTCCCAGCGTCCGCGCAGCCGCCCGGTGCCGTTGTAGTGCACCCGCGCGTGCACCGCCGGCGGCCGATCACCGGCGCGCACGAACAGCACGGGCTCGTCGACGTCGAAGGCGAGTTCGACGTCGAGCAGGGCCAAGGGCACCCGCGCCCCGCCACCGGCCATGCGGCAGGTGACGGCCACGTACTGATCGACGCCGCCGCCCGGGTTGGCGAAGCGCCGCACGTAGAAGAAGCCGGCATCGCCGCCGGCCTCCGCGCCCTGGTAGGCACGGCGCACGACCGACGGCGGGATCGACATGATGTCGGTGAGCGATCCGTTGCCCTGCGTGCTCTGGTCGTAGCGCACCGGCAGACTGCCGAGGATCGTCGCGGGGTCGCAGCGCAGGCCGAGATCGGGCGCCGCCGGCACCAGGCGGCTGCACCACAGCGCCTCCACCGGGCGGTAGCCGTTCAGGCCGCCGAAGGTGAGGAACACCGTGGTCGCGCCCTGCGAGTTGACGTTGACGCCGGTCGGGTGGACGCGGATCTGCGCCTCGGCGCTGGTGGCGATGACGGCCAGCAGGCCCAGGGCCGCCGTCCACCGCGCTGCTCGTGCCGTCCGTCGTGGCGCCCGCAGGTCCATCGTCGAAGCCCTCAGAAGATCCGGAAGGTCAGCCCGGTGTTCAGCGTCCAGAACTGGGTGTCGTCCGGGCCCAGGAAGCCGACGAACAGGCCAGTCACGGTCTGCCGCACGTAGCGCACGAAGAACTGGCCCTGCAGCCGGGTCGGGTGCGGCAGCAGCGCCACGCCCTGGGTGAAGGTCGCATTGACGTCGATGGTCCGGCGCGACGACGTGCGCGGGGTGTCTTCGAGCAGGTTCCTGGTGACGACGGCGGCCAGCGTGGTCCGCGCCGCCGGCCGCAGCGTGACGTTGGCCGACAGGCGGCGGGTGATGTCGGTGCGCGCGACTTCCTGGTTCTCGGCGTCCTCGAACGCCACTTCGACACCGGCGTCGAACCGCGTTCCGGCCATCGCGCCGAGGTTCAGCGTGTGGACGGCGTTCAACAGATCGGCGCGCTCGCGGCCCGGCTGGCGGTTGTCCTGCAGCGACCGGTTCCACGCGTAGCCGCCGCGCCATACCGCCCCCTGCCAGGCCACGCCGACGGTCTGGTTGAGGCTCACCTGGTCGGGCGCCTGCGACGCCGCGTCGAAGAGCCCCGCCGTGGGCAGCGCGTCGGCGAACTGGTGGGTGCGCGACAGCGCGTAGCTCAGCGTCGGCCAGGCCGCGGCCCGCGTGCTGGCGCCGGCGAAGGCGTGCAGCGGCAGCGCGGTGGTCCACAGCAACTGGCGCGACTGGGTGGTGAGGATCGAGCGGATCTCGGCGAGGTTGTCGCGCGAGCGGTCGTAGGTGAACTGCGAGGTGACGGCGCCGAGCGCCGCGGTCACGTCGACGGCGTGCTGTTCGACGTCGGCGCGCACCGGCAGCGCCACCGACCGGTAGAGGGGATCGACCCGGCTGTGCCGATAAGCGGTGGTCAGCGACGCGGTCGCCGACGTGCCGATCCGAGCCCCCTGGATCAGGGCGACGCTGGCGTCGAGGTAGCGGGCGGTGCGCGTCGTCTCGATCACCGGGACGATCGCGAGCGCGATCGGCGCGGTCGGATCGCGCGGATTGACGAAGCGGCTGCGCGCGATCCCGGCGTCGAGCTGGAAGCGCGCCGACGGGTCGGCCGCCTTCACCTGCAGACCGAGCCCGCGGCTCTCCTCCGGATCGCGGACGGCGCCCTGGTTGACGTTGGTCACCGGCAGCACCGACCCGAGCATGACCGAGCCGTCGAGACGCAGCGCGCCGCGCCGCGAGGGCACCAGTTCCAGGCCGATGCCGGCGTTGACCACGCGGTGATCGCCGTCGGCGAGCCCCAGCGGGTTGCCGTAGCCGACGAGCGACGAGCCGTTGACCGCGGCCAGCGACAGATCGACGACCGGCCCGAGACGCGCCGTGCCGGTGACGCCGCGCGAGTCGAAGCCGTTCAGCAGCAGGCGGTGCGTGCCGACCATGGTGTGGCCGGCCGACACGCTGCCCAGACGATGCTGCAGGCTGACGCGGTAGGCGCTGAGATCGACGAGCGGCGCCTGGTCCTGCAACGTGGCCCATCGCAGCGCCTGCGCGCGTTCGTCCACGCCGACGAGGTTGGCCTGCAGCGCCGTCGTCCAGCCGTTGCGTACGTAGGTGCCGTCCAGTCCGGCCCGCACGGTGAGGTCCTGGAACGTGTCGCGGGGGCTCGGCGGCAGCTCGGGCGTGCGGCGCAGCGTGGCTTGCCCGGTGAGCCCGGCCTCGAGCGTCGGCGTCGTGGCCGCCCGTTCGAATCCGCCCGGGGTCAGCACGCGCAGCGGCAGCTGCCCGATCGGCTGCCACTGCTGCGCCGGCGACACGACGTAGACAGCAAGTTCCTGTTCGCCACTGGCGAAACCGCCGCCAGCGGGGCGGAGGGTCACCTGCGCACCGGCGACCTCGGCGAGGCCACTCCAGTCCGTCTGCCCGACGAGCACCGCCACCCGGCCCTCGTCGGCCAGGAGCGGACGGCTCAAGACGAGGTGGGCGGGATCGGTGGGCCGAATCCACGCCGGCGC
>CAYUAX010000193.1:0-9063 GCA_964442845.1 uncultured Bifidobacteriaceae bacterium
GACGGTGATCTTCTTCGACAGGTCGCCGCCGGCGATCGCCGTCGCCACCTCGGCGATGTTGCGCACCTGCGCCGTCAGGTTGCTGGCCATGAAGTTGACGTTGTCGGTGAGGTCCTTCCACGTGTTGGCGACGCCCGGCACCTCGGCCTGGCCGCCGAGCTTGCCGTCGGTACCGACCTCGCGGGCGACGCGCGTCACCTCCGAGGCGAACGCGTTGAGCTGGTCGACCATCGTGTTGATGGTGTTCTTCAGCTCGAGAATCTCGCCGCGGACGTCGACGGTGATCTTCCGCGACAGGTCGCCGCGGGCGACCGCGGTGGTCACCTCGGCGATGTTGCGTACCTGGTCGGTCAGGTTGCGGGCCATCGCGTTGACCGAATCGGTGAGGTCCTTCCAGGTGCCGGCCACTCCGGGCACCACCGCCTGGCCGCCGAGCCGGCCCTCGGTGCCGACCTCCTGGGCGACGCGCGTCACCTCCGAGGCGAACGAGCGCAGCTGGTCGACCATGGTGTTGATGGCCTCTTTCAGCTGCAGGATCTCGCCGCGGACGTCGACGGTGATCTTGCGCGACAGGTCGCCGCTGGCCACGCCGATCGTCACCTCGGAGATGTTGCGCACCTGGGCGGTCAGGTTGCTGGCCATCGAGTTGACGCTGTCGGTCAGGTCCTTCCAGACACCGCTCACGCCGCGCACCTGGGCCTGGCCGCCGAGCTTGCCGTCGGTGCCGACCTCGCGGGCGACGCGCGTCACCTCGGACGTGAAGACGCCGAGCTGCTCGATCATCGTGTTGACGATGGTCGCCGAGCGCAGGAACTCGCCTTCGAGCGGCCGGCCATCGACGTCGAGTCGCACCGTCCGCGACAGGTCGCCCTTGGCCACCGCGGCCAGCGTGCGCGTCACCTCGTGGGTCGGCCACAGCAGGTCGTCGACCAGGGCGTTGACCGACGCCTCCATCTCGCCCCAGGCGCCGCTGGCCCGGCCGAACTTGACGCGCTGCCGGGTGTTGCCCTGCTTGCCGACCACGGTGCCGACGCGCTCCAGCTCGGCCGCCATCCGGGCGTTGGCGGCGACGATGTCGTTGAACGTGTCGGCGATCTTGCCCTCCACGCCGGTCCAGTCGGCGGGCAGGCGGGCGCTGAAGTCGCCATCGCGGACGGCCTGGAGGGCCTGCAGCAGCTGGGCGACCGGCGGGCGCGCGGGCGGCAGCTCGGCGGGGGCGAGGAAGGGCTCGGTCTGCGGCATCGGCGGCGCTCCGGTCGGCGAGGTGGGCAGAGCCATACCCAGATGAGGGAGCCGCGCACTCTTTATGTGGCGCCGGCGACCAGCGGGTGGCTGCGGAGGCAAGATCGACCGACTCGTCGCAAGTTCCGTGCTGGGCCCATCCGGCTCGTCAGGGGGCCGGCGCGGCGCGGCCGGTCGCCCGCGCGACGCGTGCGCTCACCCGCGGGCCCGTTGCCCATCCTGGGCGTCGGCGGTGGCAGATGTGTCCGGCCGCTGCCCAGCCCGGGGCGTTCGACGGCGCTGCGGCCCTGGCGTGTGCCTTGCTCCCTTGGCGGCGTGGGCTCGCACGTCGCGGGTCCCGCTTCAGAGGACCCGACCATGTTCACGTCGCCGATCGCCCGTGTTCGCCTCGCCGCTCTCCTGCTGGTGCCGCTCGCCGGCGCCGCCTGCCAGCGCGACACCTCACGCGAGACGCCGGTCACCACCACCACGCCGGCCGGACAGTCCACAGCGCCGCCGGCCGCCGCCGTCGAGGAACGCGACAACGCGCTCGTCCGGGTCGTCAACGCGATGCCCGCGACGCCCGCCGTGGACGTGTTCGCCGACGATCGCCAGGTGTTCGACGACGTCGCCTACAAGGCGGTGACGCCGTATCACGAGGTGGACGGCCAGCGGTACCGGCTCGACGTCCGCGCCGCCAACGGGCCCGGCACGGAGCCGCTCGCCAGCAACTCCGAGGGCCTGGACGACGGCGACCACTACACCGTGTTCGCGCTGCCCGACGACGACGGCAAGGCGACGCTGCGCGTCGTCAAGGACGACCACTCCACGCCGGCTGACGGCAAGGCCCGGCTGCGCGTCGTCAACGGCTCGCCGAACGGGGCCGAGATCGCTCTCTTCGTCGCCGGCCGCAAGGACGCGATCGCCGATGGGGTGAACGCCGCCGGCGTCACCGACTACGACGAGCTGGATCCGGTGACCGGGACCATCGAGCTGCGTGCAGAGGGCCAGTCGCGCCCGCTCCAGACGCTGCGCGGCGTGCGGATGCAGGCCGGACGCAGCTACACCGTCGTGGTCGCCGGCCGCAGCGGCGGCCGGCCGGGTCTCGACGCGTTCGTCATCGAGGACGACACCGCGGCGGCGCCGCAGCGTTCGGCGCGGTAGCGCGTCCGGCGCCGGCCGGTCGGCGGGGCCTCAACTCCGCCGATCGGCGAGCCAGGCCAGCAGGCGATCGAGCGGCCAGCAGTTGACGATCCGTTCCGCGGGGATACCGGCCAGGCGGGCGTGCGCCATGGCCATGTCCACGTAGCCGAGCTCGGCGGCGGCGTGCGCGTCGCTGTCGAGGGCGAACAGGCACCCGGCGTCGAGGGCCTGCACGGCGAGCCCGGCGTCGAGATCCTGGCGGGCCGGGTCGCCGTCCAGCTCGATGGCGACCTGGCGGCTGGCGGCGGCCCGGAAAATCCGCGGCCACGACGCCCGCACGCCGCCGCGGGTGCCGAACTGGCGGCCGCGCGGATGCCCGAGCACGTGCACGCCTGGCGCGGTGACGGCCCCGAGCAGCCGAGCGGTCTGATCGTCGGCCGCGCGCAGCCCCGAGTGCACGGCGGCCACCACCAGGTCGAACTCGCGACGCTGCGCCTCCGATACGTCCAGCGCCCCCACGCCGTCGATGTTGGCCTCGACCCCGCGCAGCATTCGGAAGCGGCCCGCCAGCGCGTCGTTCAGCGCGTCGATCTCGCGCCGCTGCCGCGCGAACCCCTCGGCCGACTGCCCTCCGGCAATCGGCAACCCGACGGCGTGGTCGGTCATCGCCGCGTGGGTGTAGCTGCGGGCCTTGCACGCCGCGGCCATCGCCGCGACCGACTCCCGCCCGTCGCTCCACGTCGAGTGCATCTGGAAGTCGGCGGTGTAGCCGTCGTAGCGGCCGGCGGCGCCGAGCACCGCCAACGCCGCCGCGCGACTCAGGAACCCGTCGCGCAGCGCCCGCCGCCTGGCGATGTCGGCGTGCTTGCCACTCTCGACGACGGCGCGCTCGACGAGAGCCGACCCGCCCGTGGCCAGCACCTCGAGGACGATGCGCGCCGACGACGGTCCGACGCGCGCGATCCGCGGCAGCGTGTCCGCGCCGTCCGCGAGGACGTCGAGCTGCTCGGGCAGGTCACGGATGGCGGCGGCGGCGTGGGCATAGCCGCGGCGCTTGTGCGGGTCGGTCTGCACCGCCGCCATGTCGCCGAGCAGGCTCGCCGCCCGAAGGTTCGTGTCGGTCCACGCCGCGTCGGTCATGAGGAACGTCGTTTGCATTTTCGCATCGTGACCGGACACAGGAGACGAGACATGGCGAAACGGCAGTCGGCGGCGTCCAGAACCGTGGCTTCGGCGATGCGGCGCCGCAAGCGCGGCACACTCAAGAGCAGTTCCGGCCAGACCGTGCGCAGCCGCACGCAGGCCATCGCCATCGGGTTGAGCGAAGCCCGTGCCAAGGGCGCCGACGTGCCGCCACCGCCGTCCAGGCGCGCGGCGAAGAAGAGGGCGTCGACGACGCGCCGTCGCGCTACGTCGTCCACGAGACAGGGGAAGCGGCGATGAGCGCGCGTGACACCCTCTACGACCTGATCGACGAGTTGAAGGTCGCGATGCTCACCACGCGGCGCCGCGACGGCGACCTGCGGTCACGCCCGATGGCGACCCAGAAGGCCGCCGCCGGCGCCGACCTGTGGTTCGTGACGCGCCGCGATTCAGCCAAGCTCGCCGAGATCACGCACGATCCGCACGTCAACCTCGCCTACTACCGCGACGGCAACAGCGAATGGGTCTCGGTGTCGGGCACCGCGATCGTGACCGACGACCGGGCGACGATCGCCGCGCTGTACCAGCCCGACTGGAGCCTGTGGTTCGGCAAGGAAGAGGGCGGCGACCCGCGCTACGGGACGGCCGACGATCCGCGCATGGTCCTCATCGGCGTCACGGTGACCGCGGCCGAGTTCCTGTCGATCGACAGTCCGCGCGCGGTGGTGCTGTTCGAACTCGTCAAGGGGTGGATCACGGGCCAGGAGCCCGAACTCGGCGACACCCGTCGGCTGGGCCGCGCCGCCCGGCCCTCCCGCTCGTGATCGGCGGAGCGCCCGTGCGCTCGTGGGGACGCCTGGCGGGTCGGGCGGTCGCCGCGTGGTGGCAGGACGACCTGCTGCGTCTTGGCGCCTCGCTGGCCTACTACAGCCTCTTCTCGATCGCGCCGATCCTGCTGGTGGCCATCGCCGTCGCCGGCACGGTGTTCGGCGACGACGCCGTGCGCGGCCAGCTGGTCGGCGAGATCGACGGCCTGATCGGCCGCGACGGCGCCCGCGCGGTCGAGGCGCTGCTGGCCGGGGCGCGGCATCCGGAGAGCGGCGCGTTCGCCGCCACGATTGGCGCGGCGACGTCGCTGCTCGCCGCCTGCGGCGTGTTCCTGGAACTCCAGGCGGCGCTCAACCGCGTATGGAAGGTGACCGAGGCGCCGGCCGGCCTGTTCACGTCCTTCGTGGTGGCGCGCGCCCGCGCGTTCGGCCTGGTGCTGGCGGTGGGCTTCCTGCTGCTGGTGTCGCTGGCGGTGAGCGCGGCGCTCGCGGCGGTGGCGTCCTGGATCGGCAGCCGGTGGCCCGGCGTGCCCGTGCTGCTGTGGGCGCTCGATCGGGCCCTGTCGCTCGCGGTGACGGCGGCGCTCTTCGCGCTGCTCTTCAAGACGCTGCCCGCGGTCACACTCGCCTGGCGCGACGTGGTGATCGGCGGCGTGGCCACGGCGGCGCTGTTCTCGGTCGGCCAGTTCCTGATCGGCGCGTATCTGGGCCGCAGCGCCACGGCGTCGAGCTACGGCGCCATCGGCTCGGTCGTCGTGCTCCTGCTGTGGGTCTACTACTCGGCGCAGATCGTGCTGATCGGCGCCGAGTTCACGCGGTTGACCAGCGAGCGGCGGCCGACCCGGTGATGGCGGTCGAGGCTGGCATCCGCGGACCCATCTCCGCACGCTCTCGCCCCCCAGCAAACAGCGGCGGCGATGGGTCCGACGGATTTCTCGGCGCGGTCACCCGCGCCTGACGTGGCCCCGGGACCCACCCCCGCGCGCCCTCGCCCCCCAGCAGACGGCGGCGAGAGTGGGTCCAGGGCTCGAGGGACACGTGTCGCCATCGGCGACGGCCGCGACCCGGACATCTCGAGGATGGGTGTCGGCGGTCGCGTGGCTGTCGTGTGGTGTCAAGCGTCCCCCGGTCATGGCTGCTGCAATTTCCATCCCAGATACCGTCCGGCGAATACCGGCCTGTCGGTGTCGCGGTCCCTCACGTGGCGATGCCCGGTGGCGAAAGCGCTGCTCACAGTGATGCGGACGGTGCTCAGTCAGTGCACCGCGTGGCCACCGTGGTCCCTCAGGCCATCGGGCGCGGCGGCTCCTCGATCAGCGGCTTCTCCGACGGGGCGTGCACGGGCGGCTCGGTCGTCGGCGGGTCGATGCTGGGTTCGCGATCGACGTCGGGGCGATGCGGATCGTCCGGCGGCACCACGGGCTGCTCGGGCGACTTGGGGAGGTCTGGAATGGGTCCATGCGGAACCGCGGGGTCGTGGGGCATGGGGATCTCGGTCTGCATGGCGACTCCGTGTCAAGCGTCCGCGACGACGCGGCCAGGTGGCAGGAACGCGGCGGGCCGTTCGGCCCTGGCCGCGGCGACGTGGACGCGCGTGAGGGCGACGGCGAGCAGGTCGTCGGCCGTGGCGATCTCCTCGTCGAGGCATTGATTGAGGAGCCGCGCCACGGCGGTGAGGCCGAGCGATTCGGCCCAGGCCGCGGCGGCGCCGTAGGCCGCCATCTCGTAGTAGTCGAGCCGTTGCGCGGTGGCGATGATGGCGGCGTCGCGCAGCGCGCCGTCGGCGGGATCCTCGATCGCGTCCTGGCACTCCTCGAGGATGCCGAGCACGCCGGGACAGCGCGTCCAGCGAATCGGCTCGTCGAGCAGCGAGAAGATGCGCTCGAGGCGCCGCGCCTGATGGGTGGTCTCGCGCAGGTGCGCGTGGAGAGCATGCCGCAGCTGTGGCGTCGTCGCGGCCGCCGCGAGCGCCGGCAGGATGCGCGCCTGCTGCTGCTCGGCGCTATAGAGTTCCTTCACACGCTGCGTGAGCGATTCCCGTAGTAGTTCGCCGGCCATGACACCCTCCGCCCGTGGTGGATGCATCCGGCGTGCCGCGTCCACGGCTGGCGGGCGGCCGACGGTGGAGGCGGCGCTCACCGAGATGTGCGCGCCTGCTGCCTAGAGTGGGTCGCGGCGCGCCTCACACCGTGGCGAATCGCGTGGCACCTGCATTGCTCGGTACTTCTCGCGGCTTCGAGCCGACGAGGAGATCACCATGGCCGAGACGGGTACCCTGCACGACGCGTTCATCGACGAGCTGCGCGACACCTTCGACGCAGAGAAACAACTCACCAAAGCGCTGCCGAAGATGGCCCGGGCCGCCAGTTCGGATGAACTGCGGCAGGCGCTCGAATCCCACCTCGAAGAGACCCGCGAGCACGTCAGCCGCCTCGAGCAGGTGTTCGCGACCCTCGACGAGAAGGTGCGCGGCAAGCACTGCGAGGGCATGGCCGGCATCATCGAGGAAGGCAAGACGATCCTCGAGGAGGACTTCGACGAGACGACGATGGACGCGTGCATCATCGCCGCCGGGCAGCGCGCCGAGCATTACGAGATGGCCGCCTACGGCACGCTGGTGGCCTGGGCCCGCGCCATGGGCCACGACGAGGCGGCCGATCTGCTCCAGGAGACGCTGGACGAAGAGAAGGCCGCCGACGAGACGCTGTCGGGACTGGCCGAAGGCGGCATCAACCAGGAGGCGGCGTCCCTCGCCCACCCCGACGACGAGGAGGAGGCCGACGAGGACGGCGACGAAGTCGCCGCGGCTTCGACGTCACGGGGCGCCGCCGCCGGGGGCATGCGGGCGAAGAAGAGCAACGGGCGGCGCTGACCGCCCCTCGCGCGCGTACACGAAAAGGCCGCGCCCACGCGCGGCCTTTTCGCGGTGCGGTCAACGGCGCGTCGTCACTGCCCCAGGTCGAGTGGCGCGTCGAACCTCACCCGCAGGATGGTGCCGACCGGCAGCTCGACGTCCTTGCCTTCGGTGGCCACCACCGCGCCGCCACCGCCGATCAGAATCCCGGCCAGGACGCCTTTGAGGCCGCCGAGCAGGCCGCCCAGCACCGCGCCGACGCCGGCGCCGACGCCGATGCGCTCGGCCTCACCGCGGATGCCCTCGCTCTCGAGGGCCTGGGTGATCGCCAGGGTCACGTCGTGCGTGCGCGCGCCGACGGTGAGATGCGTGAACCGCACCACGAGGCTGCCGCGGCGATCGGTGCGGCTGGCGCGATCGACGGCGACGACGAAGCCGCGGACCGCCGACCCCGCCGGCACCACCACCTGGCCGCCGCGCGTCAGCGCCACCGCGGTCGTCGCATCCACCCGCTGCTCGACCTGCGCGTCCTTCGACGACAGCGGGGTCTGCAGCCGCAGGTCGAGTTCGGTGCCGACCGGGATCTGCATCGGGTCGCCGGTATCGCTGGCCCGCCCGGCGATCTGCGTTTCGAGCCGCGTCAGCCGATCCGACAGCTCGCGACGTTCCTTGTCGCTCACCGACTCGCCGCGGCGGGCCTTGACCCGCAGGTACGCGACCTCGTCGTCGAGCGCGTCCAACTCGGTCTCGAGCCGCGACAGCTCGGCGGCGTCGGCCGCAGCCGTGGCACGGGCGCTGGCGATCCGGCTGCGCGCGTCGGCGACACGCCGCTCCAGGGCCGGGACGTCCATCGACTGCGCCGCCGGCGCCGCCGCGAACTGCGCCGCCGTCACCGCCGGTTGCAGCGCCAGGAGCCCCGCCATCACCATCGGGCCGAACCGGCCGCATCTGCTGCCACGCATGATTCGCCTCCCCGCGACGTCATCCGGGCGCCGCGCTGTCAGACATGATCCATCTTATGGTGCGCTTCCGGATCGACGATCGCATCGCCCGGCGCCGGCTCGCGCCGTGGGTGCGACCAGCGGCCCATCCCCACGACGAGTAAGACGATGCCAGACGCGAAGCAGACGGCGGCGGTCAGCGGCAGGGCCACCGCCGTCAACGCGCCCGGCGTCTCGGCCGGGGGCGGCGTCTGTGCCGTGCGCGTCGCCACGTCGTCCCGGTCCATCCGCACCACGGTGATGCCGGCGAGCACCAGCCCGACGACGACGAGCAGCAGTCCGAGCATCTTCGCCATGTCGCGAGTCCTCCTCGTCGCGGGCCGTCACCGGAACCGGTAGCGGAGCCCGCCCCACACCTGGTAGTTGCTGTCGATGTCGCTCACCCGGTCGAACAGGATGCGGCCCTCGGCGACGAAGAACAGCGCGCCGGCGTCGGCGCCACGCCACAGCGGCACGCCGACGTGGAGCAGGCCGGTCGGCGTGAGCGAGTCGCTGTGGGTGAGGTCCCACAGGCCGACGCCGGTGCCGAGGTAGGCGCCGTTGTCGAAGCGGTAGTTCAACTCCGCGTCCACGAACAGGCTGGTGCGTTCGGTTTCGTCCAGGTTGACCGCCACGCCGACCGCCGGCGCCACCACCCAGCGACTGGCGCCCAGCGGCAGCTCGAGGCCGCCCTTGGCGCCGACGAGGGGATCGCAGAACCCGGGCAGGAACGCCGTGCCGAGCCCGGCCGGGTCGTTCTCGTCGTACTGGCGGCGCTGCTTGCCGAAGTAGCCGGCGACGAACGGCCGGACCGACAGCTCGCGCTCTTCGGCGAGACGCGCTTCCTCGGCCTTGCGGGCCTCTTCGGCGCGGCGCGCTTCTTCGGCCTTGCGCG
>CAYUAX010000194.1:0-9049 GCA_964442845.1 uncultured Bifidobacteriaceae bacterium
GTGCCAGTTGAAGTCGCGCGCCTTGGCCGGCAACCCACCGCGGAACCACAACACCTGCTTGAACTGGATCCACGACCAGATCCGCGGCAGCCACAGATACATCCCGCTCAGCACGATGAACAGGAACCCGAGATTCGCGGCGCCGGTGATCGCCTTGCCAGTGCCGCGGCCGGTCCCCTCCATCGCCAGCCAGCGGTGCCAGCTCGTCATGCTGCGGAAGAACGCCCGCAACCGCGGCGACGGCTCGCCCAGGTCGGCCCCCGTGTAGGGGTCGAGGAGCCGTGAGCGCCCCCCTTCGAAGGTGACCGTCACCGGGGCGCGGCGGTCGGCGCGGAGGGTGATCCCGGTGGGTGCCGCCCCCGCCTCGGCAACGGCCGCCGACGCCAGCAGCGTCTCTGGCGGCAGCGGCCGTGCGTCGGCCGGGAGCGGCACCGACCCGGACCGGCGGTCCGACCACTCGAGCATCTGCTTCTCGTAGGTCAGCACCACGCCGGTCACACACATCACGAGGATGACCACCCCTGCCACGACGCCGGTGACGAGGTGCAGCCAGAACAGGACGGAACGGAAGAGCTTGGCCATTTCGAAAGTGAGACTCGGTCTCAGAAACTGCGCCAGTCTATAGGCGACCGAATCGGTCGGTCAAGATCTAATTGAGATCGGGTCTCAAGATGGGCGCACGGGAGGTCGCTGGCGCCGCAGCATGGACATCCGAGCTGGAGCGGAGTCGAGCTCGATCAGCTCTGCCGCCCGGTCGTTTGCGGCTGGCGGTGCTGCGCACCACCCTCGCATACCGTCGCTGGCGGTGGGGGCTGTATCGCGACGGCATCTTCGACGCCTCGCGTACCCCGGCCGCCGAGCCGGATGCGTCCGCGCCCATCGAGCGCCGGCCCGCCGGGCCGGTACGACAACGCCACGGGCAGCGTGGACCGGCGGGATGTGGTGGATAGAATGCCGGGGTGACCAAGCCCTGCCTGCTCGGCCTGACCCTGGCGGCCGCCGCCACTGCCCTCTCCGCCCAGGCGCCGGCACCCTACCAGGAGCGGGACTTCCTCTCGCGCGTGCGCCGGCTCACCGTCGAGGGGCGACGCGCCGGCGAAGGCTACTGGTCGCCCGACGGCAAGCGCCTCGTGCTGCAGAGCGAGCGCGAGCCGGGCAACCCGTTCTACCAGATGTACGTGATGGACCTGACGTCCGGTGACACGACACGGATCTCGCCGGGGCTCGGCAAGACCACCTGCGGGTTCTTCCGGCCCGGCAGCGATCAGATCCTGTTCGCGTCCACTCACCACGACCCGAAGTCGAAGCAGTACCAGGACGAGGAACTGGCGTTCCGCGCCTCGGGTAAGGAACGCCGCTACGCCTGGGACTACGACCCGGAGATGGAGATCTACGCCTACGCCGAGAAGACCAGGGCGTTGACGCGGCTGACCAACGTGCGGGGGTACGACGCCGAGGCGGGCTATTCACCCGACGGGCAGTGGATCGTCTTCAGCTCGACGCGCAGCGGCTACGACCACCCGTTGAGCGACGCCGAGCAGAAGCAGCTCGAGACCGACGCCAGCTGGTTCGGCGAGATCTACATCATGAAGGCCGATGGCACCGGGCAACGGCGGCTGACGACGACGCCCGGCTACGACGGCGGGCCGTTCTTCACGCCGGACGGCCGGAAGATCCTGTGGCGCAGCTTCGACGAGCAGGGGCTCATCGCCAACGTCTGGACGATGAACCCCGACGGCAGCGACAAGCGCCAGATCACCGACTTCAAGGCGATGAGCTGGGCGCCCTACATGCACGTCTCGGGTGAGTACATCCTCTTCGCGTCGAACAAGCTCGGCTTCGAGAACTTCGAGATCTTCATGGTCGATGCCGCCGGCACCAAAGAGCCGGTGCGCGTGACCTTCTCGGACGGCTTCGACGGCCTGCCCGTGCCGTCGCCCGACGGCACGCAGGTCGCCTTCACGTCGTCGCGAAGCGGCGGCGGCGCCGGACAGATCTTCCTGGCGCAGTGGAACCACCAGAAGGCGCTGGAGGCCATCCGCAACGCGCCGCCTCGCCAGCGCTGAGGACACCATGACCATGCCCCGCAGCTTCGTCCTGATCACCCTGGTCGCGATCGGCAGCGGCGCCAGCGGCTTCGCGCAGAGCGCCGCCACGTCGTCGCGAACCCGGGCCGACGTGCAGATCCTGGCGTCGGAGCGTTTCGGCGGCCGTCAGGCCGGCTCGGACGGCGCCCGGCTCGCCGCCGACCATCTGGTCGCCGAGCTGAAGAAGATGGGCGCGCAGCCGCTGCCGGGACAGAAGGATTTCCGGCTGCCGTTCAGTTTCACCGCCGGCGTCAAGGACGGCGGCACCACCCTGCAGGTGACGGCGCCGCCCGACGGCGACGCCCGCGGCGTCGCGCAGTTCGACACCACCCGCCAGGTGCAGGCGCTGTCGTTCTCCGACAACGCCGAAGTCAGCGGCAGCGCGGTGTTCGCCGGCTACGGGCTGGTGGTCCCGGAGTCGCAGAACTTCGGCTACGACAGCTACGCGACGCTCGACGTCAAGGACAAGGTCGTCGTCGTGCTGCGCTATTTCCCGGAGGACGCCGACCAGAAGACCCGGCAGATCCTGTCCCGCTATGCCGACCTGCGCTACAAGGCGATGCAGGCGCGGCAACGCGGCGCCCGGGCGCTGCTGGTCGTCACCGGGCCGCGGTCGCCGAACGCCGGCGAGACGATCCCGATGAGCTTCGACACGGCGCTGGCCGGGTCGGGCATCGTCGCCGCCAGTGTCTCGAGCGACGCGGCGCGCGCGCTCTTCGCGGGCGTGACGGACCGCTCCCTCGAGGAGATCCAGCAGTCGTTCGATTCCGGCAATCCACACACCGCCGGCTTCGCCCTGCCGGGCGTCACGGTCACGGTGAAGACCGCCGTGGTCCGCGAGAAGCAGGAGGGCTTCAACGTCGCCGGCTACCTGCCGGCCACCGCGCGGATCGCCCTGCCGAAGCCGTGGGTGGCCCTCGGCGCGCACTACGACCACCTGGGCACCGGCAGCCACGGCAACTCGCTGGCCGCCAAGGAGGACGCCGGGAAGATTCACTTCGGCGCCGACGACAACGCCTCGGGCACCGCGGCGGTGCTCGCCGCCGGCCGGGCGCTGGCCAGGACCCAGCGGTCGCGCCACGTGCTGCTGGCCTTCTGGTCGGCCGAAGAGATCGGCCTCATCGGCTCCAACGCCTTCGTCACCACGCCGCCGGTCGCCGCCGACCAGCTCGCCGCCTACTTCAACTTCGACATGGTGGGGCGGATGCAGGACAACAAGCTCACCGTGCAGGCGGTCGGCACCAGCCCGGGCTGGCGGGCGCTGATCGAGCGCGCCAACGTCGCCGCCGGTTTCGACCTGGTGCTCCAGGACGATCCCTACCAGCCGACCGACGTCGCCAGCTTCAACGCCGCGGGCGTGCCCAGCCTCGCCTTCTTCACCGGCACCCACCTCGACTACCACAAGCCGAGCGACACCGCCGACAAGATCAACTACGAGGATCTCGACCGCGTGGTCGACTTCGCCGTGGCCCTGGCGACGCGCGTCGGCCAGCAGCCCGAGACGCTGGCCTTCGCCAAGGTCGATCAGGTGCAGCAGGGCGGCGGCCGCGCTGGCGTGCGAATCTTCACCGGGACGATTCCCGACTACGCCACCGACGTGAAAGGGCTGCTGCTGGGCGGCGTGATCGGCGGCGGCCCCGCCGAACAGGCCGGGCTGCAGAAGGGCGACGTGGTGATTCAGCTCGGCGAGCAGACCATCGCCAACATCTACGACTACACCTACGCGCTCGAAGCCCTCAAGATCAATCAGCCGGTCACGGTGATCTACATGCGCGGCGGCGAACGACGCGAGACCACCCTCACGCCGACGGCCCGCAAGTAGCATGACCGGCGCCGCCCGGTTCGTGTCGGTCGGGCGCGCGGCGTCGTTCGCGCCTGGCGGCCACTTCGTGACGGTGGACGGCCGTCACGTCGCGCTGTTCCGCCTCGCCGACGGCTTCCACGCCCTCGACAACCTGTGCCTGCATCACGCCGGGCCGCTGTGCGAGGGCCGCATCGACACCGCGGACGTCGTCACCTGTCCGTGGCACGGCTGGAGCTACGACATCCACACCGGCCGGCTCGTCCAGGACCCGCGGGTCGGCGTCGAACGGCACGACGTGCAGGTCGTCGACGGCGACGTCCAGGTGCGGCTGCGCGGGTGACACCACGGCCGAGGTGGCCGTGTTACCCTCACCGGCCATGTTCACCCGCCGCGCCTTCGTCGCCGCCGCCGCCGGACTCATCGCCGCCATCCCGATCCACCTCTTCGCGCAGAGCCCGGTAGCCGGCCGCTGGGCGCTCAGCGTCGACAGCCCGCAGGGCACCACTCAGGCGACGCTGACGCTCGCCGTCGATGGCAGCGCCCTGAAGGGCTCGATCAGCAGCGACATGGGCGAGACGCCGATCAGCGCCGGCACCGTCTCCGGCGGGCAGGTAAAGTTCCAGTTCGACTACGCCGGGCCGAGCGGGCCGATCACCATCATCTCGACGGCGACGGTGAGCGGCGACGAGATCAAGGGCGAGATGGACTACGGCCAGGGCACGGCGCCGTTCACCGGCAAGCGCACGAAATCGTAAGCGGCGCCTGACGAGCGGGGTGGCGGGAGCGTGGCTCCAGAGCCACACCGAGCCACACCCGGCTGTGGCCGCCCGACCACGATTCGTGGTCCGTCCCACGCCATTGAACGGCTCTGCCGGCACGCTGCAGCGGTGCGCCATTTGCAAGCCCGGCGCGCAGCCGGAGGTTGCCGTGACAGTTCAACTTCGTGTGACGACGCTCGCGGCGGTGCTGCTCGCCGCCTCGGCGACGTCGCCCCTCGCCCAGGAACGCATCGAGCTCTTCTCCACCGTCAACGGCGCGGCGCGCATCCTCGAAGTCGACGCCACGGTCAGCGGCTTCGGCGCGGTGCGGAGCGTGACCCCGCTGACGATCTCGAACTACTTCCGCGAGGGGCTGGTGGCGCTGGCCGGCGGTCGATTCGTCGTCTGGCCCGCCGACGGCGGCCTGGCGGTGCTCGACCGCCGCACCCGCCGGATCGTGGCGGTCCCGATGGCCGACGGCCACGCCATCAGCGTCGTCGCGGATCGCCGCCAGCCGCGGATTTTCGTCCGCACGGTCTCGACGACATCCGACCTGCGCGTCTGGGTCATCGACGCACGGGACCCGACCCCGCGGCTGTTGTTCTCGACCCGCCAGCTCATCCTCGGCATCGCCCACGCCGCCGCGACGGATGAGCTGTTCGTCAACCTGGTGGACTCGTTCCCGCTGCGCCACAGCACCGACGTGATCGACGCCACCACCGGCGCGTTGCGACGTCGCCTGGAACGATCGGACTGGCTGCAGGACCTGCAGGTGTCCGATGACGGTCGCTGGCTGTGGGGCATCACCGGGCCCTTCGGCCTCGGCCACATCGATGTCGTCGATGGCCGGACCGGAGTGCGGCTGGTGCATGGACCGACGGTTCGGTCCTCCTACGCGCTCGATACCTCGCGCGGTCTCGTGCTCGCCGCCGACGGAGACGACGAGTTCCTGGTCGCCTACGACGCCCTCACGCTCGTCGAGCGGTGGCGGAGCCGGCTCGACCTGCCTCTGACCATGCGCGGACACAGCGTCGAACACCGCCTCCTGCCCGGCCGCTGGATGACCGGCGCGTATGCGCTGCACGCCGAGAACCGCCACGACGGCGTCTGCCAGCGCCTCGACATCGCCGTCGCCGACCCCGACGGCACCAGGCGGGCCGCGGTGCAGTTGCTGCCGTTCGCCGGGGCGACCGGGAGTCCCTGCTTCGCCGGCGCGGTACTCGTACGATCGCCGTTCGCGCCCGGAGCGCTCGTTGCGGGTGTCGCCGGTGCAACCGTGACGCTGACCTGGGCCAACCCGGGCGACACCACCGACTTCGAGGTGGAGTACGGGTTCGCCTCCGGGCAACGCGCCGGAGCCATTCGCGTCGGCGCCGCGACCGCCGTCGCCATCCCGAACGTGCCGCCGGGCACCTACTACGTGCGCGTCACCGCCCACAACGAGGTCGGACCGAGCCCGGCGTCCAACGAGGTGCGCGTCGTCGTTCAGTAGGCGGCGAGCAGCCGCGCCGCGCGCTCGACCTCGGCGGCGCTGACCAGGTAGTGCTCTTCGAGTGGCGGCGCGTACGGCACCGGCGTGTCGAGCGCGCCGAGCACCCGTATCGGCGCGTCGAGCCATTCGAACGCCTCTTCCTGGACGATCGCCGCCACGCTCTCGCCGATGCCGCCGGTGCGCGAGTCCTCGTGGACGACGAGCAGGCGGCCGCAGTGCCTGGCCACGGCGAGCACGGCGGCGCGGTCGAGCGGGACCAGCGTCCGCAAGTCGAGCACGGATGCCTGGATGCCGTCGGCCGCCAACGCCTCCGCCACGCGCAGACACTCGTGCACGTAGGCGCCGTACGAGATCATCGCCAGGTCGGCCCCGGCCCGGCGAAGCGCCGCCTTGCCGATCGGACAGCGCGACGGCGGGGGCGCAGCGTCGTCGAGCCGCTGCTTGATCCGCGGATCCCGGTACAGCGCGATGTGCTCGTAGTAGAGCACCGGATCGGGATCGGCGACGGCCGCCGCCATGAGCGCCCGCGCGTCGTCGGGCGTGGACGGCACGACGATCTTCAAGCCGGGCGTGCGGTAGAACCACGGCTCGGTGTTCTGGCTATGGTAGGGGCCGGCGTAGCGCAGGCCGCCCCACGGCATGCGCACCACCATCGGCACCTCGCCGCCCCAGCGGTAGCGGATCTTGGCGGCGTTGTTGACGAGCTGATTGAAGCCGGTCGCGACGAAGTCGTTGAACTGCATCTCGCCGATGGGCCGCTGGCCGGCCAGCGCCGCGCCGACGCAGACGCCGAGGATCGCGCCCTCGGCCAGCGGTGAGTTCAGAATGCGGTCGCCGAACTCGGCGAGCAGCGGCTCGAGGAGCAGGAACGCGTTGCCGTAGACGCCGCCGACGTCCTGGCCGTAGACGAAGACCCGCGGGTCCGCCCGCAGCGCGTCGCCGACGCCGAGCATGACCGCCTCGAGCAGCGTCGCACCCTGCTTGTCGCTCGGCGCCAGCGGCTCGAGCGGCGGCAGCGGCGGCACGGTGGTGCCGGACGCGCGGCGGGCCGGCTCGAGCACCTCGACCCGCGTTCGCGGCGCCTCGCCCTTGAACACGCCGACCCCGGCGTCGTGCGGCTCGGGCCACGGCTCGGCGATCACGCGCGCCGCCTGGGCCTCGACCAGCGTCTCGGCCCAGCGCTGCAGCCGGCCGAGTTCGCTGGCGTTGATGACCTTGTCGGCCTCGAGGCGCGCGGCATAACGGGCGATCGGATCGCGGGCGCTCCAGAACGCGTAGCGCTCCGCGTCGGCGTAGCCGCCGTCGTGGAGCGGCGGGTAGTCCCACGACGGCGCCGGCTCCTTGCCCAGGTAGAGCATGTCGTCGTGGTGCGCGTGGCCGCACATCCGCATCGACACCAGTTCGATCAGCGCCGGGCCGGCGCCGGTGCGGGCGCGGTCGGCCGCCCACGTGAAGGCGGCGGCGACGGCGTCGGCGTCGGTGCCGTCGACGGTGATGCCGGGAAGTCCGTAGCCGATGGCCTTGTCGGCGAACACCCGGACGGCCGAGGTATCGGCCAGCGGAGTGGACAACGCGGTCTGGTTGTTCTCGACGCAGAACACCGCCGGCAGCCGGCGGGCGGCGCACAGGTTGATCGCCTCGTGCCATTCACCGAGCGAGCTGCCGCCCTCGCCGATGAAGGCCAGCGCGACGCGGCCCGCGCCGTCGCGCCAGAACGCCATCGCCATGCCGGCGATGGTCAGCGACCCGATCGCCAGCGGCGCCGCCGCCGGCAGCACGCCCCACTCGAAGTCGCCGACGTGCAGGTCCTTGCCGTGCATCGGCGGGCCGGCCTTGCCCATCTGCGCCCGCAGCACCTGGGCCACCGCGTCGTCGTCGCCGCGCATCGCCAGCGCCACCCCGAGATCGCGGATCACCGGCGCCACGACGTCGCCGTGCCAGCCGCCGTCGGCGCCGCGGTGTTCCGGACCGCGCCGCAGGCGGATCCCGGCGGCGAAGATCGCCTCCTGCCCCAGCGATCGGAAGCCCTTGCCCTGGAAGGCCTTCATCCCCCAGCGCACCTCGCCGCCGGCGAAGAACTGCTTCAGGCGACTGTCGACGGCCCGCGTCAGGCACATCCCGCGCAGGATGGCCTTGCGCTCGTCGGCCGTCAGCGACGCGGCGATCGCCTCGCGAGCCAGCCAGCCGTCGCAGCTCTCGAGGATCTGGGCGCGGGCCTGTTCGAGGCGGCGGATCGCCGACGTGCCTGGCGTGGTCTCGTCGAGGCCGTCCGGCGCGGTCACGGCGTGATAGAGCCGGCTCGCCAGCTCGCGTCGGAACACGCCGCGGAGCTGGTCGAGGCCGGCGCGATCGCGTGCCTTCAGCCTGCCGCCGCCCGTCGCGTCGAAGACGTCGAGGACGACATGGACCAGGGTGGGATGCTGCTCCGCCACGAACGCGCCGAAGCGCGAGGCGAGGCCGGTGGCGCGAGCCATTCACCGACGATTGTAGCGGCAGGGGGCGGTCAACCGCGCCCCCCGCCCCGTGACGCGTCAGTTCTGCGTGGTGCCGCCGCGGACCGTCGGATAGCTGTAGCCGAACTCGGCCTTCATCTGGTCGAGATACGTCTTGTGCTTCGTCGGATCGAAGTAGTACTTGCGCATGTCGGCGCGGTAGCGGTCCATGATGCCCTTGTTCAGGTGGATCGCCGGCTTGTCGCCGGGCCGCAGCAGCGGTGTGTACTTGCGGTTCTTCGTCTGGACGTTGACGAAGTAGTCCTTGGCCTGGCTGACCAGCTCGGGGCGCAGCATGAACTCGAGCAGGGTCATCGCCTGGGCCTTGGCGCCGGCGTTGACGCCCTTGTGGGCGATCGGCGTCGCCATCGGGATGGCGTTGGCCCAGTTGTGGCCGGGGCCGGCCTGGAAGTTCG
>CAYUAX010000195.1:0-9022 GCA_964442845.1 uncultured Bifidobacteriaceae bacterium
CCGTACGGCCGCGGCCCGCCCGGATACGGCGGCCGCGCGCCGGGCACGGGGGGGCGACCGCCTGCCGGGGTCGGCGGACGGGGTGGCGGCGGCGCGACGATGCGCGGCGGCGGCTGGGTCGGTGGCCGCTTGGCCGGGGCCAATGGCCGGGCCTGCGGTACTGCTTGGCCTGGTTCCTCGATGCGGAGGCGGATGCTCGGCGGCAGCACGCGGCCGCCTGAGGCGGCCGGGGCGGCCGGCGCCATGGGTTCGGGCTCCGGCTCGGGCTCGGCGGCGGCAGGCGGCTCGGGCTCGACTGGAGGCTCGATCACGGGTGGCGCCGCGGCGACCGGTGCGGGCGCGGGTGCCGGCGCTGGTGGGGGAGGCGGCGGTGCGACGACCTCTTCGTGCGGCGGCGACGGGACCACGACCGCGGCGGTCTCCTCGTGATGCACGACCGACGGCTCGGCCCCCGGCACGGCCGTCGCGGCTGGCTTGGCGGTGCGGATGAGCCGAGGCGGCGGCAGCGCCGGCGCCGCCGGCTTGGGCGGCTCGGGCGCGGGCTGGCCCTTCTTGGGCGCCGCGGTCTTGGCCTTGGCCGACTTCACGGCGGCGTCCGAGAACATGTCGCCCTTGGGCAGTTCGATGCCGCGCTGCCGCGCCAGTCGCTCGACGAACTGGCGCGCTACGATCTCCTCCACGGTGCTCGACGCGCTCTTCAGCTCGATGCCGTGGTTCTGCTTGAGCAGCTGCAGCACCTCCTGGCTGGTGGTGCCGAGCAGCTCCGCGACTTTGAAGATCCGAACAGTTGCCAACAGTCACCCCTGAATGGCGCGGCTCCCGCGCCAGGACGCCGGGTCACCCGACCCGGCTGCCTATCCGCCGTCCCCCGTCGCTATTTCGTCTCGTCGGCGCCATCGGCTGGCGCCGCCTCCGGCGCGTCGGCGCCGTCGGTGAGCGGGTCGTCCGCGGCCGTGTCGGCGGACGCCTCGGCCGCTGCCGACGCGTCGTCGGCCGGCGCCTCCAGCGCGCCGAGCTCGGCCTCGACCTCGCGCCGCTTCTCTTCCTCGCTCTTGATGTCGATCTTCCAGCCGGTGAGCTTGGCGGCCAGACGCACGTTCTGGCCCTTCTTGCCGATGGCCAGCGACAACTGGCTGTCCTCGACCAGCACCTCCATGACCCGATCGGGTTCAGAGGTGATCGACACGCGCTGAACCTTGGCAGGGCTGAGGGCGTTGGTCACGAACTGCACCGGGTCGTACGCCCATTCGACGATGTCGATCTTCTCGCCCCGCAACTCGCGGATGATGGCCTGTACCCGCGTGCCCTTCATGCCCACGCAGGCACCCACCGGGTCGATGTCGCGCTCGCGCGATTCGACCGCCACCTTGGCGCGGTCGCCGGCCTCGCGCACCGCGCCGCGAATCATCACGGTGCCGTCGTAGATCTCCGGCACTTCCTGCTCGAACAGCTTGATGAGCAACGCCGCGTCGGTGCGCGACAGCACCACCTGCGGGCCCTTGGCGCTCTTGCTCACGCCGCGGATCACGGCGCGCACCCGGTCGCCCTGGTTGTAGCTCTCGGCGCGCGACTGCTCCTTGCGGGGCAGGACGGCCTCGATGCGGCCGATCTCGACGATCATGTCGCCCTGCTCGAAGCGCTTGACGACGCCGGTCACCACCTCGCCGACGCGCTGGTCGAACTCCAGGAACACGTTCTCGCGTTCGGCTTCGCGCACCTTCTGGAAGATCACCTGCTTGGCGGTCTGCGCGGCGATGCGGCCGAGCATCTCGGTGCTCTTCGGGAACTCGATCTGGTCGCCGACCTCGACGCCCGAGTCGGCGCCGTACATCTCCAGCGCCTCGGCCAGCGAGATCTGCGTCGCCGGCTCGGTCACCTCGGCGACGATGGTCTTGACGGCGACGAGATCGATGAGCCCGGTCTCGGGGTTGAGCTTGGCGCGCAGATCCTCGCCGGCCTTGTAGTGCTTGCGGGAGGCAGTGAGAAACGCCTCTTCCATCGCGGCGACGACCACACCGGGCTCGATGCCCTTTTCCTTGGCCAGCGCCTCGATCATCTGCATCGTCGGATTCGTCGCCATAACCCTCAGAACTCCACATCGAGCCGGGCCCGCTTGATCAGCCGCAACGGCAGACGGTGCAGGGTGCCGCCGATTGCCTCGAACAGCACGTCATCCCCGTCCACGCCGCGCAGCCGGCCCGCGAACGCCGTCTGCCGGTTCACCGCCTCGGCCGTCACCACCTTGGCCATCCGACCGGCGAACCGCTCGTAGTCGTCGCGCGTCCGGAGCGGTCGATCCAGCCCCGGCGACGACACCTCCAACGTATAGCTGTCGGGCACCGCGTCTTCGACGTCGAGCACCGCGCTCAGCTCCTCACTCACCTGCGCGCACTGGTCCAGGCTCACGCTCTCCTCGGCGGTCGCCGAGGGGCCGGGCCGATCCAGCACCACCCGCAGCACGTTCCGTCCGCTTTCGCGGCCGTAGGTCACGTCGAACAGCGTCAGGCCGTGCGCGGCGGCCACTGCCGCCGCCAGCTCCCGAACCCGTTCGAGTGGCGTCACCGTCGGTCGTTCCGTTCCGGCCTGAAACAAAAAAGAGTGGGCTTCAGCCCACTCTGGTTTTCCCAGATAAGCACACCGGACCCTTGAGTTTAGCACAGGATTCGGGCGGTCCGCCTCAGTCCACGGGCCGGGCGACGAGGTCGTAGCCCGCTTCTGGGCGCAGGCACGCCTACGGGCGTGCCCGCGGCGTCACCGCGCGTCCGCGCCCACCGGTCTGGCAACCAGGTCGTAGCCACGAGCGCCGACGATTTCGACGTCCAGGAACTGGCCGGCGGTCACCTCGTCGGGGCCGCACTCGGTCAGGAACACCTGGGGGTCGATTTCCGGGGCCTGCCCGGCCAGGCGGCCGGTCATCACCCAGTCGTGGTCGGCGGACGGCCCGTCCACCAGCAGGCGGGCCCGGTGACCGATGCGGGACTTCTGGCGGGCAGCCACGATGCGCTTCTGGCGGGCCATCACCAGACGCTGGCGGCGGGCTTTCTCGGCGGCCGGGACGTCGTCGGCCAGGGCGAAGGCGGAGGTGTCCTCCTCGTGGCTGTAGGTGAAGACCCCGACGTGGTCGAAGCGCACCGCGTCGAGAAAGGCCAGCAGCTCCTCGACGTCCTCCGGCCGTTCGCCGGGGAAGCCGACGATGAAGGTGGTGCGCAGCACCACGTCGGGCATCGCGGCGCGGATCCGGCCGAGCAGCCGCTCGTAGGACGCCCGGGTCCCGGGCCGCTTCATGCGCTTGAGGACGCTGTCGGCGGCGTGCTGCAGCGGCAGGTCGATGTAGCGCACCACCTTGCGGCTGGCGGCGATGGCGGCGATGGTGGCGTCGGTGATGGTGGTGGGATAGAGGTAGAGCAGCCGCACCCACTCGAGGCCGTCGACGTCGTCCAGCGCGCGGATCAGCTGCGGCAGGGCGTCGCGCTCCTGTCGATCGATGCCGTAGAAGGTCGTGTCCTGCGACACCAGCAGCAGCTCCCGAACGCCGCGGGCGGCCAGCTGCCGTGCCTCCTGCACCACCGAGGCGACGGTGCGGCTCCGGTAGTGGCCGCGCATCTTCGGGATCACGCAGAACGCGCACTTGTAGTCGCAGCCCTCGGCGATCTTCAGATAGGCGTAGTGGCCGGGGGTGGCGAGGCGGCGCGGGGTGTCGGCGTCGTAGAGGTAGGTGGGGAGATCGAGGCCGAACACGGGGGCTGGGGACTGGGGGCTGGGGGCTGGCGCTTGCGAAGAACGCTCACCGGCTGTCCCGCTGTCACGCTGCCCAGGGTCGCGACGATAAAAGGTCATCGGCGCCGCACCGACGTTGCCCGCGGCTCCTGGCTGCAGCGCCGTGAGAATGCTCGGTACGTCGCCGGTGCCGAGCACCGCGTCGATCTCGGGGATTTCCTTCTGGAGCTCCGCCCGGTAGCGTTCGGCCAGGCAGCCGGTGACGACCAGGCGGGCGCCGGTGGCCTTCTTGCGCTCGGCCATCTCGAGGATGGTGTCCACCGACTCCTGCTTGGCCCGGTCGATGAACGCGCAGGTGTTGACGATGACCACGTCGGCGCCGTCGGCGTCGGTGGTGATCTCGTGGCCGGCCTGCTCGGCCATGCCCAGCATCACCTCGGAATCGACGAGGTTCTTCGGGCAGCCCAGGGAGAGAAATCCAATCTTCATAGCGGCTAGCGGCTAGCGGCTGGCGGCTGGGTCCTCACGGCGGCGCGCTGAGCGCGGACACATCTGCCCACTGTACACCGGCTACGACGGCTCGGTGTCGGGCGCCAACGGCCGCGCCTCCAGGGCCTGGCGGAGGCTCCGTTCGGCGTCGCGCAGGTTGGCCAGGACACTGTAGACGTGGCCCGCGGCGACGACCGTGACCAGTGCGGCGGTGGCGGCCGGCCAGCGGCCGACCAGTCCACCCCACAGCGCCACCCCCGCCACCCCGGCCGCGCCGGCCAGCATGAACTGCACGGCGAACCCCACCGAGATGGTCGCGTCGACCCGGGTGCCGCCGGCACTGGGCGAGAACGTTCCCGATGCCTCGACCGGGTAGTGCTGACGCAGCAGCGACGGCCGCCACTCGCTGTGCAACGCGAAGCCGAAGGGGCCAGCCTGACCGTGGAGCCGCGGCCGGCCATCGCGCCCGAGCGCGGCCAGCAGCGTGCGCGCAAGCTCGGACGGCGGCGCCGGCACCTCGACCGACACCGCCCGCCGCAGCCACGCCATCGCCGGTTACGGATACAGCCGGTAGAGCATCCGCGGGTACGGGATGGTCTCGCGCAGGTGCTCGAGGCCGCAGATCCAGGTGACCACCCGCTCGATGCCCATGCCGAACCCGCCGTGCGGCACCGTGCCGTAGCGGCGCAGGTCGAGATACCACTCGAACGCCTCCTGCGGCAGCTCGTGCTCCTTGATGCGCTGCAGCAGCAGGTCGAGGTCGTCGAGGCGCTGGCCGCCGCCGATGATCTCGCCGTAGCCCTCGGGGGCGAGGACGTCCACGCACAGCGCCTTGTCGGGCTGGTCGGGTGCCGGCTTCATGTAGAAGGCCTTGACCGCGGCGGGGTAGTGGGTGACGCAGACCGGCTTGTCGAACTGCTGCGACAATACGGTTTCGTCGGTGCCGCCCAGATCGGTGCCGTACTGGAACGGCTGGCCCTTGTCGATCAGCAGCTTCGCCGCCTCGTCGTAGGTCATGCGCGGGAACGGCGCCTGCACCGCCTCGAGCTTCGCGGTGTCACGTTCGAGCAGCGTCAGCTCGGTGGCCCGCTTGTCGAGCACCCGCGCGACGACGCTCGACACGAGCCGCTCGGCCAGGCCGATCACGTCGTTCAGGTCGGCGTACGCCATCTCGGGCTCGACCATCCAGAACTCGGTGAGGTGGCGGCGCGTCTTGCTCTTCTCGGCGCGGAAGGTCGGGCCGAAGGCGTAGACCTTGCCGAGGGCCATGGCGTTGGCCTCGTTGTAGAGCTGCCCGCTCTGGGTGAGGAACGCCGTGTGATCCTCGAAGTACTGCACCGGGAAGAGCGTGCTGGTGCCCTCGCACGCCGCCGGGGTGAAGATCGGCGTGTCGGCCAGGATGAAGCCCTCGCCGTTGAAGAAGTCGCGGACGGCGTTGATCACCTCGTGGCGGACGCGCAGGATCGCCGTCTGGCGCTCGCTGCGGATCCACAAGTGCCGGCGGTCCAGCAGGTAGTCCACGCCGTGTTCCTTCGGCGTGATCGGAAAGTCGTGCGAGGCCCCGACCACCTCCAGTCCGGTGGCGATCACCTCGACGCCGCCCTTGGCGCGGGTGTCGGCGCGCACCGTGCCGGTGACGACCAGCGACGTCTCCTGCGACAGGTGGTCGGCCGCCTTGAAGGTCTCCTCGCTGACGTCGTTCTTGCCCATGACCACCTGCACGAAGCCGGTGCCGTCGCGCAGCTGGAGGAAGTGGATCTTGCCGCTCGAGCGGCGGTTGTGCAGCCAGCCCTTGAGGGTCACGGCCTCGCCGACGTGGGCGCCGAGGTGGTTGATCGGGACGTGTGGCGTCGTCATTGGCTCATCAGCTCGTCGTTGAGGCCGAGGCGCTGCTCGAAGCGGCGGCGGGCCTGCGCCGCGCGCGTCAGGGTCGCCGCCGGCGGCCCGGGCGCCAGCTCGAAGGTCCACGGACCGGTGTACCCCACCTTCTGGAAGCCGAGCAAGGCGCGCGTCCAGTCGATGGAGCCGTCGTAGGGCACCAGGTGCTCGTCGCGCGAGCCGCGCGTGTCGTGGACGTGTGCGGCGACGATGTGCCCCGAGGCGACTTCGATGGCGTCCACCGGGTCGCCGAGCAGGCGGGCGTGGCCGACGTCGAGGCAGATCCCGGCCGCCGGCGACTCGAGCACGTCCTCGATCAGCTCGACCAGCGCGTCGGGTGTGGACAGCCGGTTGGTCATCACTTCCAGCGCCACGCCGATGCCGCGCGCCTCGGCCATCGGCAGGATCCGCTCCAGGCTGTGGCGGGCCGCGCCGGTGTCGTTGTCGCCGGCGGCGGCGTGGGCGTCGGGCACGCCGACGTGCACCACGAGCTGGCGGAAGGGCAGCACCGCGGCGAGTTCGAGCGTCTGACGGATCTCGTCCACCGCCTGCGCCCGCACCTCCGGCCGAGTCGAGGCGATCGAGCACACGTCCCGCAGCCCGTCGTCGGTGGCCGCCAGCGCGATCGGCGCGTGCACCGCCGACAACTGCAGCCGGGTGTCGTCGAGCCATTCGGCCAGCTGCTCGACGGCGCGCGGGTCCCAGTAGTCGAAGTGCGAGCGCAGCGCGAAGAGCTCGATGGCGTCGAAATCGTGGGCGGCGACGTCCACCAGGTGCTCGCGATCGAGCCGCTGCGGGTGGAACAGGTAGGTGGAGATCGCGAACGGCGTACCCGGCACGGCAGCGCGATTCTACAGCGTCCGCGCGCCGGCGCCGCGCGTCAGCGCAGTTCGTCCACCAGCCCGCCGAGCAGCTCGGCCAGCCGGCCGAACCGGCCGTCGGTGGTCAGCGTGCGCCGGACGTAGGCGAGGGTTCGCGGGACGTACTGCATGTAGACGGGATTGGCGCGCGTCGTCGTCTGGTAGCCGAAGGTGCCCAGCGCCTTGAGGTTGCGCTGCAGCGCCATCAGGTCGAAGCGGCGGCGGAAACTGCGGTCTCCAGGGACGGCCGCGGTGCCGCCGGTGAGCGCGGTGAAGTAGTCGATCAGGTCGTCGACCGCCGCCTCGGGCAGATCGACGTAGGAATCGCGCAGCAGCGACACCAGGTCGTAGGTATCGGGGCCGAGCCGCGCGTCCTGGAAGTCGATGACGTACAGGGCGTCGTCGTGCCACATCAGGTTGCGGCTGTGGTAATCGCGGTGACACAGCACCCGGGGCTCGGCGGCCAGCTCCTCGACGATGCGGGCCCATTCCTCGCGCAGGGCGACGCGCACCGGTTCGTCGGGCAGCGCGCCGCGGTAGGCGAGCAGGAAGTGGCGGACGAAGAACTCCAGCTCCCAGGTGAGCTTCTCGACGTCGAACGCGATCCCGTAGGGCGGGTAGTCGGGCGAGGCCAGCGCCGCGCCGCGCTGCTGGAGCCGGGCGATCATGCCGACCGCCTGGCGGTAGCGCAGCGCCCGGTCGGTGGCCGAGGCGCCGCCGAGGTGGGCCTGGAGCGTGACGTCGCCGAGATCCTGCAGGCCGATGATGCCGAGCCCGTCGTCGTGGTGGAGCAGCTGCGGGATCGGCAGCGGCACGCGGGCGAACAGATCGGCCACCCGCACGAAGGGCAGCGTGTCGTAGACGATCGGGCCGGCGTGGACGGCCAGCACCACCGACGGCTGGCCGTCGAGGAGCACGCGCACGTAGCGGCGATCCGACGCGTCGCCGGTCAGGGCGACCACACGCTTCACCCGCGGCGCCAGGCCGTGGCGGTGGAGGTAGTCGCCGACGCGCTGATCGAGGTCGCTGCTGCTCACCGGCGGATTCTACCCGGGCGCGCCGCCCGGCCGCGCCAGGGGCACCGCCACCAGCGCGCCGATCGCGGTGTCGTGCGGGCCGGCCGGCCAGGCCGCCGCCGGCAGCAGGCACGCGTGGCTCAGCCGCGTGCCGGCAGGCACGTGCACGCCGTCGGTGACGACGCAGCCGATCAGCTCGGCGCCGGCGTCGACGACGACGCCGTCCCAGCAGATCGTGTCGACGAGGCGGGCCGTCGCGGCCACCACGGTGCCGCGCCTCGGCGTCGGCCACCGCCCGCACGGTGTCGAGGTAGTCGGCTGGCGTCTGCACGTCGCGTAACGCGGCGGCGCTGGTCCAGACGCGCACCCCCCCGGCGTCGGCGGCGACGAGCCGCGGATACACGTCGTGGAGGATCTCGCTGGGGCGATCGGCGGCGACACCGGCGAACGCCGCGCGCTCGACCACCTGCACGCCGACGAAGTGGCGGGCCGCCAGCGCTGCGCCGGCGGTCGTCCCGGCGCGCCGCACCCCGCGCCACCGGCCCGACTCGTCGGCGAGCAGCGCGTTGTAGCCGGCGGGCACGGCCGGCGCGGCGGCCATCGTCACCAGCGGCGCCGCCGCGGCATGCGCGGCGGCCAGGGCGTGGAGGTCGAGGTCGGTGAGGGTGTCGCCGTTGACGACATAGAACCGCGGCCGGTCGAGCAGGTCCAGCGCCCGCGCCGGCCCGCCGGCGGAGCCGAGGACGGTCCGTTCCCAGGAGTAGGCGACGGCGACGCCGAGGTCGTCCCCGTGCCCGAGCACGGCGGCGATCGAGGCCGGGCGGTGGTGCAGGTTCACCACCACGCGGGTGACGCCGGCGGCGGCGAGCCAGCGGATCTGCCGGCGGATCAGCGCCTCGCCGGCCACCGGCAGCGCCGCCTTGGCGCGACAGGCGGAGAGCGGCGCCAGCCGCGTGCCGAGGCCGGCGGCCAGGATGAGCGCGGTGTCGATCACGGCTGGCGGGCGGGAAACAGCATGTCGCCCGCGGCGCCCGAGGCGACGAACAGCGCCCGGTACGACGC
>CAYUAX010000196.1:0-8870 GCA_964442845.1 uncultured Bifidobacteriaceae bacterium
GGCGAGATGAGGTGCACGAGCACCTGCTCTTCGAGGAAGTCGAGGCACTCGGCGCCGCAGCGGTCGGGCGTGAGGCCCACCGGGCAGCGATAGCAGGTGGCGTAGGGCGCGTGGAACGTGCCCGGCGCCATCGGCCCGAAGCCGCGCCGCTGGATGGCCCGGCTCGAGGTGAGCGACAGCGAGCCCAGCGTGCGGCCGTGGAAGCTGCCCAGGAAGCCGAGGATGCCGAAGCGCTTGGTGTGGTACCGCGCCAGCTTGATCGCCGCCTCGTTGGCCTCGGTGCCCGAGTTGGCGAAGAAGGTGCGCACCGGCGCGGCCATCGGTGCCGTGGCCGCCAGCTCCTCGCCCAGCCGCACCTGCGGCTCGTAGTAGAAGTCGGTGCCCGACATGTGCAGGAACTTCTGCGCCTGATCGACGATCGCCGCCACCACCGTCGGGTGGGCGTGGCCGGTGGAGTTCACGGCGATGCCGGCGGCGCAGTCGAGGAACACGTTGCCGTCCACGTCCTCCACGGTGGCGCCCTCGCCGCGGGCGATCACGAACGGGTAGTCGCGCGTGTAGGACGGCGACACCACGTGCCCGTCGCGTTCGATCAGCGCCTTGGCCTTGGGGCCGGGCAGCGCGGTCTTGAGGTGCGGGGCGTCCATCGAGGCTCCTGCGGCTACTTGCGTTTCCAGCGGGTGCCCTGCGGCCCGTCTTCGACGAGCACGCCCAGCGCCGCCAGTTCTTCGCGGATCCGGTCCGAGGTGGCGAAATCGCGGCGGCGCCGCGCCTCCAGCCGCTCGGCCATCCGCCGTTCGATCTCCGCCTCGGACACGCCCGAGGCGGCGTCTTCGCGAGCGCGCAGGCCCACCACGCCGATCACGTCGTCGAAGTGGCGGAAGGCGGCCTGCACCACCGGCACGTCGGCGGCGCCGAGCGTGCCGGCGTCGATGGCCGAGTTCATCGCCCGCAGCAGGTCGAACATCGCGCCCAGCGCGCCGGCGGTGTTGAGGTCGTCGCGCATCGCCGCGTCGAACGCGTCCTGGCCCTGCGCCACCCGGGCGGCGATGTCGGCGGACGGCGTGCCGGCCGGGCCCTGCCCCACCAGGTCGAGCCGGCCCAGGAAGTCGGTGAGGCGGCGCAGCGCCTCTTCGGCCTGGGCCATGCCCGCCCAGGTGAAGTTGAGGCGCGTGCGGTAGTGCGCCGACAGCAGCAGGTAGCGCAGCGTGGAGGCGCGCAGCCCCTTCGCCGTCACGTCGGAGATCGTGAAGACGTTGCCCAGCGACTTCGACATCTTCTGGTTCTCGACCAGCAGGTGCTCGAAGTGGACCCAGACGCGGGCGAACGGCTGGCCGGTGGCGCACTCGCTCTGCGCGATCTCGTTCTCGTGGTGCGGAAACACCAGGTCGATGCCGCCGGCGTGGATGTCGATCGGCGGCGCGCCGAGCAGCCGCAGCGCCATCGCCGAGCACTCGATGTGCCAGCCGGGGCGGCCCGGGCCGACGCCGGCGTCCCAGGTGGGCTCGCCGGGCTTGGTGGCCTTCCACAGCACGAAATCGCGGGCGTCCTCCTTCTCGTACTCGTCGGAGTCGACGCGCGCCCCGGCCTGGATGCCCTCGTGGTCGAGCCGGGCCAGCCGCCCGTAGTTCGGCATGGTCGCGATCTTGAAGTAGATCGATCCGTCGCTGCGGTAGGTGTGGCCCTTCCGCTCGAGCGCGGCGATCATGTCGGCCATCGCCTGGATGTTGGCCGGATCGGTGGCGCGCGGGTTCTCCTCGGAGGGCTCGAGGCCGAGCGCGGCGCAGTCGTCGTGGAACGCCTTGATGTAGCGCTCGGTGTACTCGGCCAGCGGCACGCCTTCGCGCTCGGCGCCGGCGATCGTCTTGTCGTCGACGTCGGTGAAGTTCACCACCTGCCGCACCGGGAAGCCGGCCACGTACTTCAGCGCGCGGCGCAGCACGTCGAGGCCGATGAAGGTGCGGAAGTTGCCGATGTGGCCGCGGGCGTACACGGTGAGGCCGCAGGCGTAGAGGCGCACCGGCTGGCCGGGCGCCGGCGCGAACTCCTCCTTCTGCCGGCTCAGGGTGTTGTACAGACGCATCGACGCCCCCGGGCTCAGGCCATCGCCTGGCGGATGTGGCAGACCAGCCGCGCGCCCTCGGGGCGCCAGTCCACCGACAGGCCGGGGCCGCGCGACAGGTGCGTGGCGGCCAGCGTCGGCGCGTGCGGGCAGCTGATGAAGACGTCGAGGCCGCCGGGCGTGCGGGCGAAGCGGAAGTCGATCGGCGAGCCGTCGTCGCGGGTGGCGGCGATGGCCGCCTCGGCCGCGGTCACCACTTCGTCGGCGACGGTGGCGGCCACCGACTTGCCGCCGGCGTACGTGGCGACGTGCGAGGCCAGGTCGCGCACCGCGCCCAGCATGGCCCGCCCGCCGGCGATCTGCATCGTGAATTCGAAGGACGTGCTCGTCATCGTCACACCGAGATGTTGTCGAAGAGCCGCCGGGCCCGGCGGATGTCGGCCTCGATCTGTTCCTTGAGCGCGTCCACGTCGGGGAACCGGCGCTCGTCGCGCAGCCGCTGGACGAAGCTGAGCGACACCGCCGCGCCGTAGACGTCGGCGGCGAGCCCGAGGACGTGGGTTTCGACGGTCACGGCCCCGGCCGCTTCGAACGTCGGCCGCACGCCGACGTTGGTCACCGACGGCCAACGGGTGCCGGCGATGTCGATGGCCGTGGCGTAGACGCCGGGGGGTGGCACCAGTTCATTCTGGGTCGAAAGGTTGGCCGTGGGGAACCCCAATTCCCGGCCGCGCCGGACGCCCTCCACCACCACCCCGTCGATCGCGTAGTGGTGGCCGAGCAGCGCCCCGGCCTCGTCCACCCGGCCCTCGCCGATCAGGCGACGGATCCGGGTGCTCGAGACGACGAACTCCTTGTAGCGCACCGGGTCGATCTTCTCGGTACGGAAGCCGTACTGCTGGCCCAGCGTGCGCAGCACCGAGAAGTTGCCGGCGCGCTCGCGGCCGAACAGGAAGTCGGCGCCGACCCACACCTCGGCCACCCGCAGCCAGTCCACCAGCACCGTGCGGACGAACTGCTCGGGCGACCACTGCGACAGCTCGGGCGTGAAGCGGACCACGGCGGTGCCTTGCACGCCGGCGCGCTCCAGCGCCCGCAGCTTCTGCGGCATGGTCATCAGCAGCGGCGGCGCCTTGTCGGGCCGCACCACCCGCGGCGGGTGCGGGTCGAAGGTGAGCACCACCGACGTGGCGCCGCGCTCGCCGGCGCCGCGGCGGATGCGTTCGACGATCTTCTGGTGGCCGCGGTGCAGGCCGTCGAAGTTGCCCAGCGCCAGCACCGGGCTCATCCAGCGCGGCGGCCGCGGGTCGTCGGGGAAGTAGACGACGTCCATCACGCCGCTCCCCCGCCGAGGGCGGACCCGGCGTCCATCTCGGTGTCCACCTCGACGTCCACCACCAGCCCGTCGTGGGCCAGCGCCATCCCCGGCGGCAGCGTCGCGTTGGTGGCGGCGTGCGGCAGGTCGTGGCAGATGTGCGTGAAGTAGGTGCGGCCGGCGCCGATGCGCGCCGCCGCCGCCGACGCCTCGGCCAGCGTGAAGTGCGTCGGGTGCGGGCGGTGGCGCAGGGCGTCGATCACCAGCACGTCGAGGCCGTGCAGCAGCGCGAACGACGCCTCTGGAATCGCGCTGCAGTCGGTCAGGTAGGCGAAGCGGCCGAAGCGGAAGCCGAGAATCGGCAGGCGCCCGTGCAGCAGCGGCACCGGCACCACGCGCACGCCGGCCACGGTGAACGGCCCGCCGATCTCGCGCAGATCGAGCTGCGGCACGCCGCCGCCCAGCTGCGCCGGCGGCGCGAAGGCGTAGCGGAACACGCGCTGCAGCTCGGCGGCGGTGGCCGCGTCGGCGTAGAGCGGCAGCGGCCCCTGCATCAGCACGTTGAAGCGGCGCAGTTCATCGAGCCCCATCACGTGGTCGGCGTGGCTGTGCGTGTAGATCACCGCGTCGAGCCGCGTGAGCGCGTGCGTGAGCGCCTGCTGCCGCAGGTCGGTGGCGGTGTCGACGAGCAGCGCCGGGCCGCCGTCGAGCGCCAGGTAGATCGACGGCCGCAGCCGCCGGTCGTGCGGATCGGCCGACCGGCATACGGCGCAGGTGCAGCCGATCATCGGCACGCCGTGCGACGTGCCGGTGCCGAGGAACGTGACGCGCGCGGGCCGCATCGCTAGCAAGGCTCGGCCACGATGGCGCTCAGGCGCCGCCAGCGCCCTTCACGGCGACGAAGCGCAGCCGCAGCTCGTAGAGGAGCTGCTCGAGGAACTGGCGTTCGTCGGCGGTGAGATTGCCGCGGGTCTTCTCCTCGAGCAGCGACAGCACGTCGATCACGTGGCCGGCCTGCTCCAGGTTGGGCGGCCGCTTCTCGCCGCTGGTCGGGTCGGCGACGTCGCCGAAGTGCACGGCGGCGCTGCTGGCCAGCGAGTACAGGAACGCGACGAAGCTGATGCGGGCGCCCGCAGCGGACGGGGACGAGTCGGTCACGGCGAATCTCGAATGGTAGCATGGCGGCCATGACCGACGCCGCCGGGGCCGCCTTCGACGATCTGGTGCGGATCATGCGCGTGCTGCGCGCGCCGGACGGCTGTCCGTGGGACCGCGAACAGACGTTGCAGTCGCTGCGGCCGTTCGTGCTCGAAGAGACCTACGAACTGCTCGACGCGCTCGACCAGAACGACCTCGACGGCCTGCGCGAAGAGCTCGGCGACTTCCTGTACGAAGCGGTGTTCCTGGCGCAGATCGCCGAAGAGGCCGGCCACTTCTCGATCGCCGACGCCGTCGCCGGCATCGCCGCCAAGCTGGTGCGCCGGCACCCGCACGTGTTCACGGCCGACGGCCAGCCGCTGGCCGGCACCGACATCACGACCGCCGACGTGCGCCGCCGCTGGGAGGATCTCAAGGCGGACGAACGCGCCCGCAAGGGCCGCTCCGACGAGTCGGCGCTGCGCGGCGTGCCGGCGTCGATGCCGGCGCTGCTCCGCGCCTACGAACTTACGGCGCGAGCCGCCGCGGTCGGCTTCGACTGGACCTCGCCCGGCGACGTGCTCGACAAGATCGACGAAGAGGTGCGCGAGGTGCGCGGCGCTGCGGCCGCCGCCGACCCGGCCGGGCTCGAAGACGAGGTTGGTGACCTGCTCTTCGCCATCGCCAACTACGCCCGCAAGCTGGGCGTGGAGCCCGAGGCGGCGCTGCGCGGCGCGACGCGCAAGTTCCAGCAGCGCTTCATGCGGATGGAGGCGCTCGCCCGCACCGACGGCACCACGCTGGCCGCCCTTTCGATCGAGGCCCAGAACGCCCTGTGGGACCGGGTCAAGAGCGAGGCGGCCAGCGGCGCGTCCGCCCGCTGATCGCCGTCACGTCCAGGCGCCGCCCGTCGGTACGCACCTGGATCGCCCCGTCGCGATCGGTGCGCCACACCGCGGCCCGCGCCGCCGCGAGCCGCGCCAGCGTCGCCGGTGCCGGGTGGCCGAACGGGCTGTCTCGACCGACGCTGACCAGGGCGATTATCGGCCGCGTCGCGGCGAGCCAGTCGAGCGAGGTGCCGCCGCCGCTGCCGTGGTGCGCGGTCTTCAGCACGGTGACGCCGACCAGGGCAGCGCCGGTTTCGCGCCCCAGCGCCGCGGCGACCTCCCCTTCGACGGCCGCACCGATGTCGCCCGTGAGCAGCAGCCGCACCGCGCCCAGCGTGACGGCGAGCACGACCGAGTCGTCGTTGCGCACGCGCGGCCGCTCCCAGTCGGGCGGCGGCGGATGCAATACCGCGACCTCGGCCGCGCCGAAGTCCACGCGATCGCCCCGCTGCACCACGCGCCACGCCGCGCCGGCCGCGACCGCGGCCGTGCGCAGCGCCGCCGTGGCGGCGTCATCGGCCACCGGCACGCCGGTCCACACCTCGCGTGGCGCGAACTCCTCCACCACCGTCGCGGCACCGCCGATGTGGTCGGCATCGGCATGGGTCACGACGAGGTAGTCGAGCCGGCGCACGCCGTGGGCGCGGAGCGCCGGGCCGACCACGCGCCCGCCGACGTCGAAGCGCGAGCCGGCGGGACGTCCGCCGGCGTCGACCAGCATGGTGGCGCCACCTGGAAAGCGCAGCAGCAGCGCGTCGCCCTGGCCGACGTCGAGCATCACGGCGTCGAGCGTCGCCGGCGCCGGCCAGGCCAGCAGGCTGGCCGGGGCCACGGCGATCCAGCCGAGCGCCGCGACGAACACGCCGCACGCCACGGGACGGACGCGGACCCGCGTCGGGCCCTGGCCCGGCACGCGCGCCCACAGCCACAGACCGAGCGCGGCGTAGTAGAGCGCCACCGCGGCCATCGACGGCGTCGGCACGCGCCAGCTGAGGATCGGCACGACGTCGGCGAGGCGCGCCGACTCCACGACCACCCAGGTGCCGGCGCGGAGCGCGAGGCCGGCCGGCGCCAGCGCCCACGGCGCCACGAGGTCGGCGGCCACCGCCGCCATCGCCGCCATCTGCGCCACCGCCATCCCCGGAATCGCCACGGCACTCAGCACGACCCCGGCCACCGTCACCTGCTGGAACACCGCCGCCACCACCGGCAGCAGCGCCAGCTCCGCGCACACCGAGGTCAGGACGAGCGCGCGCGCCAGGCGGGACCACGGCGGCCGTACTGGCTCCGCCTCACCGAGACCGACGACCAGTCCGCCCGTCGCGAGCACCGTGAGCCAGAAGCCGGTGTCCACGGCCAGCAGCGGATCGGCGACGAGCAGGGCCGCGGCGGTGAGCGCCAGCGCATTGGCCGCCGCGCCTCGTTGATCGAGCGTGCGCGCGGCCAGCCCCACGACGGCCATGCCGGTGGCGCGCAGCACCGAGGCGCCGCCGCCGACCACGAACGCGTACGCCACGAGCACGGCGGCGGTGAGGACGAAGGCCAGCCGCCCGCCGCCGACCACGCGCCAGCCGACGACGAGGACGAGCGCGCTCAGCAGCGCGATGTTCCCGCCGGAGATGGCGATGACGTGGAACGTGCCGGCCCGCTGCAGCCGCGCCGTGAGGTCGGGTTCGAGCCCGGCCCGGTCCCCGACCAGCACCGCGGTGCCAATCGCCGCGGCCTCCCGGTCGGGCCCCGCGGCGGCGGCAATGGCCCGTCGCGCCCGGGCACGCCCAGCCGCCGCCGATTCCTCCAGCCAGGTGCCGCGCGCCAGCAACTCCACCTGCAAGGCACTCTTCGCCGAGGCGGTGAGCGCGAGCCGGCGACGCACCAGTTCGTGCGCGGAATCGGGCGCGCCGAAATTGCGCGCGCTCGCCGGCCGACGCACCGTGGCCGGCAGCGACACGAGGCGTCCCGCCCGCCACTCGGCGGCCCGCGCCGCGGCGGCCTCACCGGCGACGGCCACCAGCACCGGGCCTGGCGCCGGACGCGGACACGCACACGCACCGACACCCAGCTCCTGCACGTGCAGACGGAGCAGCACCGATGGGCCGTCGACGACGGCGTCGGCGGCCAGGCGTCCGGCGAGCTGCACGGGCGGGCGCGGCCGGCGGTCGTCGTCGAGCAGCCCCTCGCGCTCGAGCGCGACCACGAGCGGGGGACGGGCCGCGGCGTGGAAGGCATCGGCACCGCGCGCGGCGGCCAACGCGGCACAGGCCAGACAGGCGAGCACCACGAGCCTGGCGGGATGCCGCCTGGCGAGCCACACCGCGCCGGCCAGCACCGCGCCGGCCAGTGCGGCGGACACCCCAAGCTCGGGCCACCAGACGCCGGCCCACGTGCCAGCGCCAATCGCCGCCGCCGCAACCGTCGGGAGGAAGCGCACGGCGTCGAGCGTGCAAATCGCGGGCTCGCGTCGGCTTCCCCGCCAACGAGGGGTCAGGCCTCGTCGGTACGCACTTATCGCACCGGTCGGCGGTTCTCCGCCGCGCAGCCGGCGCCACCCGTCATGAGGACGATACCGGCGCGGCCGCCAGGTAGTACTCCTGCAGCGACCGCACGTCCAGCTCGCGGGCTTTCAGCGCGCGCACCGCTTCCGCGGCCGCCGCGGCGCCGGTCATCGTCGTGATGCACGGGATGCCGGCCATCATCGCCGCCCGCCGCACCGCCTTGTCGTCGAAGAACGACTCGAGGCCGAGCGGCGTGTTGACCACCATGTGGATGCGCCGGTTGACGATCTCGTCGGCCAGGTTGGGCCGGCCTTCGTTCACCTTGAAGACCACCCCGCACTCCACGCCGTGGGCGCGCAGGTACACCGCCGTGCCGCGCGTGCCGACCAGCGAGAAGCCGGCCTCGGCCAGCGCCTTGGCCACCGGCAGCACCTCGGGTTTGTCGTCGTTGTTCACGCTGAGGCACACGGTGCCGCGCTCGGGCAGCCGCTGCCCGGCGCCGAGCATGGCCTTCACGAAGGCGTGGCCGAAGTCGCTGGCGCCGCCCATCACCTCGCCGGTGGACTTCATCTCGGGGCCGAGGATCGAATCCACGCCCGGGAAGCGGATGAACGGGAACACCGGGCTCTTCACGAACACGCCGGCCGGCACCAGGTCCTCGGTGAGGCCCAGGTCGGCCAGCGTCTTGCCGGTCATCAGCCGGGCCGCCACCTGCGCCAGCGGCACGCCGGTGGCCTTGGCCAGGTACGGAATGGTGCGCGAGGCGCGCGGGTTCACCTCGAGGACGAAGATCTCGTCGTCCTTCAAGGCGTACTGCACGTTCATCAGCCCGACCACCTTCAGCGCCTTGGCGATGCGTCGCGTGTAGTCGCGCAGCGTCGCCAGGTGGCGCTCCGACAGGCCGGTCGGCGGCACCACGCACGAGCTGTCGCCCGAGTGGATGCCGGCCTCCTCGATGTGCTCCATGATGCCGCCGA
>CAYUAX010000197.1:0-8790 GCA_964442845.1 uncultured Bifidobacteriaceae bacterium
CCGAACGGCGACATGTTCTTCTGCGAGAACAGCGACGTCGTCGGCAACGTCACGAGGGAAGACCCCGAGGCCATCTACTTCCGCGAGGCGTCGCAGCAGCACCGCAAGCACATCCGCGACGAGAAGTGCCCGAGCTGCCTCAGCCCGTGCCAGATGAACGTCGCGGCGATCAAGCAGGTGGTGCCGTACGCGAAGTTCCTGGTCCGTGCCTCGATGGAGAAGCGCCGGCCGTCGTCCGACGCGCCCGTGGCGCGGCCCCCAGCCGCCGCCGCCACGCAATCCTCGACGCTCTGAGCACCGCGTCGTCCGCCGGTAGCGCGCCGCAATTTCCTGTATCGCCGCCTGTTTAATTAAGTATTAATTGGGTCAGGCGTCGATTCCATGGAGGAATTGGGCGGTGACAGGTAAACGCGGTCGCCCGTTGAAGTTCGGCCGTCCCACCCAGCTCCTCACGGTGTCGCTGCCGGCCGATGTCGTCGACTGGCTGAAGGCCATCGACCCCGACCCCGGCTGGGCCATCGTCTCGCTGTTCGAGAAGTCGCAGCGCCGCTCGGCCGGGCGGGGGGCGCCGCGCGTGGCGGAGTTGGTCCAGTTGCCCGGCAAGCGAGCGCTGATTCTGGTGCGGCCCGACGCGTTTCGTGCCTTGGACGGGGTGTCGGTGATACCCCTGTCGGACGGACGCGGCTTCCTCGCCCTCACCGAAGGACGCGGCATCGCCGACCTCGAAGTCTCGGTCGTCGACAAGCTCGACAGCCCCGACCTCACCGAGGACCAGCGCCGCGCCCTGGCCGAGGTCCGCCAGCAACTGCGTGAGTGGCGCCGCCAGGGCCTGCGCTTCGAATCGCGTTCCATCCTCGTCGTGGAACAGCAGGTGGTGGGCCAACCGGCCCGCTCGCTCTCGAGTCTCACGGAGGCGCGGTGAGCCCCGCGGCGATGGGGCTGGCCGCGGTCGTCGCCGCCGCCTACGGGCTGTCCCTGCTCCTGGTCAGCGGACCAGGCAACGCCGTGCTGGGCGTGGCGGTGCAGGCGATCGTGATGGCCCCGGGGTGTGGGCCGTGACCCGTCTGGCCCCGGCCGGCCGGCGCTGGCTGCCGGCGCTCACCCTCGGCCCCGCCGTGGGCCTGGGCCTCAGCAGCCTCATGCTGATGGGGGTCTGGGCCGCCGGCGGCCGCGGCCCCTGGGTGATTCCCGTCGCGGCCGGACTGGCCACCCTGGGGCTGTGGCCGGCGCGGCGGATGCGCGAACGCTGGCGGTTCCACGAGCCCGACGCCGCGGACGGCCGCTACCTGCTGCTGGCGCTGCTGCTGGTGCCGCTGATCGTCGCGCGGCCGTTCTCGCTCGTCGGCATCGAGACCCCCGAGGGCCACGTCTACCGGGCCTACTTCACCGCCGACTACGTCTGGCGGCGCGCGGTGGTGGCTGAACTGGCCAAAGGCGCGTTCCTGCCGCAGAACCCGTTCTACGTCGGCGACGCCCTGCACTACTACTGGATGCCCCACCTGCTGAGCGCGGTCGAATACCGCGCCTGGGGCGACCGCGTCAGCCTCGACGCGCTGCTGCTGACCCGCTCGCTGCTCGTCGATGCCGCCTTCGTCGCCGCGCTCTACGGCGTCGCGCGGCTGGTCGTGCCGCGGCCGTGGGCGGCGCTGGGCGGCGTCCTGTGCGCCTTCCTGGCGTCGAGCTACGAGGGGACGGCGCTGTTGTGGGAGCACTGGCGCATCGGCGCGCCGCTCGACCTGGTGCGCCTCTTCAACGTCGACGCGGTGACCCGCTGGCTCTACAACGGCATGCCGATCGACGGGCTGCACCGCGTGCTGCTCTACCAGCCGCACCACGCCCTCGGCTACATCCTCGGCCTGACCGGCGTGCTCGCCGTCGCCCGGCGCACCCGGGAGCGCGACCCGGCGGTGTTCTTCGTCGCCGGCGGGCTGCTGGCCTTGTGCACGCTGGTCAGCTCGTTCGCCGGGCTGATGTTCACCGCCGTCGCCGCCGCCTCCGAATTCGCCGACACGCTGCGCCGCCGCGGCTGGACGGCGGCGTGCTTCAACGCGCCGTACGCCGCGCTGCCCCTGGTGATCGGCGCGGCCATCGTCACCGCCCTCGAGTACGTGGATCGGCCGGGCAACACCAACCTCGGCATCGTCCGACTCGGCCTCAACGAGGTGGCGGCGCGGCGCTTCTGGCTCTCGACGTTCGTCAGTATGGGGCCGATGCTGCTGCTCGGCGCGGCCGGCGTGGCCGTCGCGGTGCGGCGCGGCCTGCGCGACGCCTGGACGATGGCGGCCATCTTCCTGGTCGGGTTGTGGTTCTTCTTCTTCGTGGACATCCGCGACCACCAGGACGTCTACGTCGGCTGGCGCTTCGGGCATCTGGCGTTCATGGCCCTGCTCCCGATGGCCGGGCTCGCGCTGCTCGGCGTCGCCGGCCTGAACGGTCTGCGCCGCGCCGCCGCCGTCGGCGCCGCGGCCGTCGTGATCCTGCCGGCGCTGCCGATGGTCGCCATCGACCTCTACAACACCCAGGACATCACGCTGCGCGACATGGGACCGGGATTCCGCTGGGTGCAGATCCTGTCGCCCGACGAGTGGGACGGCCTGCAGTGGATCCGGACGCATACGCCGGCCGAAGCCGTGGTGCAGGTCGACGCGGCGGCGCGCGGCACCGACATGTGGGCCTATATCCCGGCCTTCGCCGAGCGGCGCCTCGGCGTCGGCCTGCCGATCTCGATGGTGCCGCTGCTGAAGTACGAAGAAGGCTCGAAGGCGGTGCAGTGGATGTTCGACGTGGCGGAGGCAGAGACCACCTACGCCATCGCGGCGCGTGTCGGCATCGACTACCTGGTCGTCGGCGATCCCGAACGGCGCGCCCATCCGGGTGTCGAAGCGCGGTTCGCCCGCGCCCCCGACCTGCTGCCGCAGGTCTTCCACAACGGCGCGCTGTCGATCTACGAAGTGCGGCGGCAGCGGCACTGACCGGCGCGGCCGGCGTCGCTACGCGCGGCAGAACGCCATCAGGTGCCAGCCGAACCGCCGCACCAGCGGGCGCGGCACGGCGTTGAACGCCCCGACGAAGAAGGTGTTGAACGCGGCGCCCTTCCAGCCGCCGTGCAGCTTCGACTTCACCGGAAACCGTTCCGGCACGATCCGCACCTCGGCGAACGGCGCCAGCAGGGCGCGGAACTCGCCGATGGTGTACTTGCGCAGCACCGGCGCGTCCTCGTGCTCGAGCGCCACCTTCATCACCTTCGACAGGCCGTTCAGCCACGACACGCGGTTGTAGACCATGAAGATCCCGACGCCGCCGGGCACCAGCACACGGCGCGCTTCGGCGATGATCCGCTCGGGCCGCACGGCGTACTGCAGGACGCCGTGGCCGTAGACCACGTCGAACGAGCGGTCGGCGAACGGCAGGGCCTCGCCGTCGCCGACGCGCAGGTCGCCGGCCAGGCCGAGGCCGGCGAAGTTCTTCGCCGCCAGATCGATTGCCGTCTGCGACAGGTCCACGCCGGTGACGACGGCGCCGCCGCGCGCGAACCGCGCCAGGTCGGTGCCGATGCCGCAGCCCACCTCGAGCAGCCGCCGGCCGGCGAAGCCGTTGAAGTCCACCAGCTCGGGCAGGTAGCGCAGCTTGTCGAAGCGATAGGCGTCGAGATCGGCGAAGAACTCGCGGCTGCCCACGGGGTGCGTGGTCATCTCGAGATCGTGGATGCGCTCGTTCCAGTAGCGGCGGACCGCGTCGGTGGTCACAGCCCGCTATCGTACACGTACAATGCCGGACGGATGGTGCGCGACTTGCGCCGGTTGGCCGACGACACGTTCGACGTGGTCGTCATCGGCGCCGGCATCTACGGCGCCCTGGCCGCCTGGGACGCCACGGCACGCGGGCTGCGCGTCGCCCTCGTCGACCGCGGCGACTTCGGCGGCGCCACCTCCTTCAACAGCCTGAAGACCCTGCACGGCGGCCTGCGCTCGCTGCAGAGCCTGAGCCTCGCGCAGATGCGCCGCTTCATCCGCGAACGCCGGGCGCTGGCGCGGATGGCGCCGCACCTGGTGCAGCCGCTGCCGTTCTGCGTGCCGACCTACCGCCAGCCGACCCGGAGCGCGGCGGCGCTGCGGGTCGCCCTGGCGATCACCGACCTGGTCGGCGCCGATCGCAACGACGGCATCACCGACGCGGCCCTGCACCTGCCGGGCGGACGTGTCGTGTCGCGCGACGAGTGCCTGACGTTGAATCCGTTGATCGATCCCGCCGGGGTCACCGGCGGCGCGGTGTGGTTCGACTACCAGATGCGCCAGGCCGAACGCGTCACGCTGTCGGCGGTGCAGTCGGCGGTGGCCGGCGGGGCGGCGGCCGCCAACTACGTCGAGGCGATCGACCTGGTGAGCACGAACGGCGTCATCGGCGGATTGACGGTCGCGGATCGGCTCGGCCGCGAGCGCTTCGACATCCGCGCCGCCGCCGTGCTGAACGCCGCCGGACCGTGGGCTCCGGCGCTGGCCGCGCGGCTCGTCGGCGGCGGCCCGCCGGCCCGCCTGTCGCGAGCCATGAATCTCGTCGTCGACCGCGTCACCGGCACGCACGCCTGCGGCGGCGTGGTCGACGGCCGCTTCCTGTTCGTGGTCCCATGGCGCGACGTCTCGATCCTGGGCACCAGCCACGATCCGCACGAGGGCGACGCCGCCGCCCCGCACGGCACCGCCAGCCACGTCGCCGCGCTGCTCGCCGACGCGGCCATCGCCTTTCCCCGCGCGGCGTTGACCCCGGCGCGGGTCCGCCTCGTGCACCGCGGGCTGCTGCCGATGGACGACGGCGGCGGGACGCCGGTGCGGCTGGTCAAGGAGAGCCAGGTGGTCGACCACGCCGCCGCGGGCCGGCCCGGCCTGGTGTCGATCGTCAGCGTGCGCTACACCACCGCGCGCCACACGGCGTGCGCCGCGGTCGACGCCGTCGTCGCCCGGCTCGGGCAGCCGCCGCGATCCGGCTTGACCGAGGCGTCGCGGGTGGCCAGCGCGGGCTTCGCGTCGCTGGTGGCGTTGGACGCCGAGGCCCGGGACACCGCCGTGCCTCATACCGACGCGCCGCTGCGCGCGCGGCTCGCCGCCACCTACGGGAGCCAGTGGCACGACGTGGCCGCCCTCGCCGCCGCGGACCCGGCCCTGGCGTCGCCGCTGTCAGATGCCTGCCCCATCACCGGCGCCGAGGTGATGCACGCCGTCCGTCACGAGGCGGCGCAGACGCTGACCGACGTGCTGCTGCGCCGCACCGAGGCCGGCACGGCCGGCCGGCCCGATCCGGCGGCTGTGGACCGCGCGCTGACGCACCTGACGGCGGGCCTGGGCTGGACGCCGGCCCGTGTGCAGTCCGAGCGGGACGCGCTGGCCGCGGTCTACCCCACCGCGTAACTTTTCGGGCCGCCGGCCGTCTGGTCCTCTGAGCGGTATGGACGACCTCGAAGGCCTCTACACGCGTCACCACGCCGACGTCCGGCGCTTCGCGCTCTTCCTCACCGGTGACCCGGCCCGCGCCGACGACCTCGCCGCCGAGACCTTCATCCGCGCCTGGACGGCGCGCGACCGCATCGCCACGGCCAGCGTGCGCGGCTACCTGCTGGCCATCACCCGCAACCTGCATCGCGACGAATGGCGGCGCCGCGCCCGGCTCCGTGACCTCGACGACCGCCTGCCCGACGACTCGCCGCCGGCGGACGAGCGCGCCGGTCACGCGCTGCGGCTGGCCGCCGTGCGGCGCCGGCTGACCGGGGTGGCGCCGGGCGACCGCCGCGCGCTGCTGCTCCACGCCGTCCGCGGCCTGTCATACGGCGAGGTGGCCGGGCACCTCGGCATCACCCTGGCGGCGGTGAAGTCGCGCATCTTCCGCGCCCGCGCCGCCCTGCTCGGACGGCCGGCGCCGTCCCGATCCGGAGAGTCCTCATGACCGTGACCCGCGACGTCGTCTACGACCTGCTGCCCGCCTACTTCGCCGGCGACGCCAGCGCCGATTCCCGCGCCCTGGTCGACGCCTGGCTCGAACGCGACACCGAGTTCGCGGCCATGGCGGTCCGCTTCAAGCGCCTGCTCGGGCAGGCCGCGGCCGCGCCGGCCGCCGGCGATCCCGCGCCCGACACGCGGACGTTCGACCGGGCCCGGACCGCGGCCCGGCGGCGCGCCGAGTTTCGCGGCCTGACGATCGCGTACGGCGTGGCGACGGTGGCGTTGCTCGCCGCCGGGCTGTCGGGCTTTCGCGAGTACCAGTCGTTCGTGATCGCGGCGGCGTTCGGCGCCACCGCCGCGCTGTGCGGCGCCGGCTGGTATCTGGCCGGCCGGCGGCCCGACTGGATCGAGGCCGTCAGCCGCCACAGCGGCTTGTGACCGTTCAGCGCAGGTGGGCGTCGGCCCAGCGCTCGAAGACCATCAGCGGGAACAGCGTGTGGGCGTGGTTCTCGCGGCCGGCGACGTGGGCGTCGACCAGGCGGGTGACTTCGTCGGGCACGAACAGGCCGCGCCGGGCGACGCGCGCCGGGGCCAGCAGGTCGCGCATCAGCGGCGCCAGCTCCCGGCGCAGCCAGTTCTTCATCGGGATGCTGAAGCCTTCCTTGCGCCGGTGCAGGATGCGATCGGGCACGACCCCCTGCATCGCCTGCTTGAGCACGGCCTTGCGGACGCCGCCGCGGATCTTCAGCGCGCCGGGCATCGAGAACGCCAGCTCCATCACGTCGACGTCGAGGAACGGCGCGCGGGTCTCGAGGGACGTCGCCATGCTCATCCGATCGACCTTCACCAGGATGTCGTCGGCGAGGTAGATGAGCAGGTCGGTGAACAGCTGCCGGTTGACGACGTCGTCGCCGCTGCCGCGCGCCAGCACCTCGCGCACCGGCGCGTAGACGTCGCTGCCGGCGAGTACGGCGGCGAACGCCGGGGCGTAGAGCCGGCGCTTGGCGCGTCCGCTGAGGTGCACCATCCAGCGGTAGTGCTCCAGGTCGGCCGGCGCCGTCGCGACGCCGCCGATGAAGCGCTTGAACTTGTTGACCAGGCCCTTCTTCTGCCCGGTCGGCGGCAGCGCGGCGCCGACCGCGGCGAGCGCCGGCACCAGCGGCGCGGCCACCGCCTGGAAGCGCGATGCCAGGGCCTGCGCCTCGTAGGCGTCGTAGCCGCCGAACAGCTCGTCGCCGCCGTCGCCCGACAGCGCGACGGTGACGCGTTCGCGGGCGACCTGCGACACCAGGAAGGTCGGGAACAACGAGACATCGGCGAACGGCGTGTCGAGATGCGGCACCAGCTGCTCGAACAGCGCCTCGAGGTCCGGCGTCACCAGGCGCTCGGTGTGGTCCGTGCCGAACAGCGTCGCGACCTCGCGCGCGTACGGCATCTCGTTGTACGAGCCGTCCTCGAAGCCCATCGTGAAGGTCTTCACCGGCTGGTCGCTGACGCGGCTCATCAGGGCGACGATGCTGCTCGAGTCGATGCCGCCCGACAGGAACGCCCCGAGCGGCACCTCGGACATCAGCTGGCTGGCCACCGCCGTGGTCAAGGCCTCGCGCAGCGCCGCGGCGGCATCGGCGGCGGTCCACGGCCGCACGGCGATCGTCGAGGGGTCCCAGTAGCGCGTCACCGTCGGCGTGCCGGCGCGGTAGGTCAGGCACGACCCGGCCGGCAGCGCCTGCACGCCGCGCAGCAGCGTGCGCGGCGTCAGCACGTATTCATAGGTCAGGAACTGATCCAGCGCCTCGGCGTCGAGGGTGCGGTCGACCTCCGGCCGCGTCAGCAGCGCCTTGACCTCGGAGGCGAACAGCAGGCCGCGCGAGGTCAGCGTCCAGTAGAGCGGCTTCTCGCCGGCACGATCGCGGGCGGCGAAGAGCGTGCGCGTGCGGCTGTCCCAGATGGCGAACGCCACCATGCCGCGAATCCGCGTCGGCAGCGCGTCGCCCCACTCTTCGTAGCCGTGGACCAGCACCTCGATATCCGACGCCAGGCTGCGGAAGACGTGGCCGCGGGCGAGCAGGTCGGCCTGCAGCTCCTTGAAGTTGTAGATCTCGCCGTTGGCGACGATGTGGACGGTGCCGGTCTCGTTGGCGATCGGCTGCTGGCCGGTGGCGACGTCGACGATGGCCAGCCGCCGCATGCCGAGGGCGACGCCGGGCAGGTGCACGACGCCCTCGCCGTCGGGGCCGCGGTGCGTGAGCGCCCGGACCATGCCGGTGAGCTCCGCCGCCGCAACGGGCGCGTCGTGATCACGATCGACGATGCCGGCGATGCCACACATGGGGATGCTCGAACAGCGGCTAGCGGCTGGCGGCTAGCGGCTAGTTCCCTCTCTCCGCCGGCGTCGCATCGCCACGGCGATCACGGACGACTTTGGCCGGAGTGCCGACGGCGATCGCGAACTCCGGAATCGCGCCGACCACCACCGCCCCGGCGCCGACGATGGCGTCGCGGCCCACGGTCGAGCCGTCGGTCACGACGACGTGGGCGCCGAGCCACGCCCCGGCGCCGATGTCGATGCCGCGGGCCGTGCGTCCTTGCTGCAGCACCGGCACGTCGGTGCGGTCGTAGAGGTGATCGCCGCCGACGAGGTAGGTGTAGGCGGCCATCAGCACGTCGGGGCCGACGCGCACGGTGGCCGCCGAGAAGATCTCGCAGTTGAAGCCGAGGTTGGCGCGGTCCTCGAGGACGATGTCGCCGTTCTTGCAGCTGAGGATGGTGTTGCGGCCGACGAACACGCCGCTGCCGATGACGATGCCCCGGTTGTCGCTGCCCTTGGCGTCGAGGCAGCACTGATCGTCGATGACGACGT
>CAYUAX010000198.1:0-8787 GCA_964442845.1 uncultured Bifidobacteriaceae bacterium
GCTTTGCAGCTACGCTAACCTCGGTGTTCCCGGTGACCGCCCCAACCGCCCGTGAGACCGCCGCGCCGGAATGGCGCGACCGCCTGCGTACCACGCTCCCCGTGGGCGTCGCGACGGCGTTGTTGCTGCTCGGGCTGGCCAATATCGTCCAGCGGGCCACCAGCGAAGACGTCGAAGACGGCGTGCTCTGGGTGCAGCGGACGACCGGTGTGGTGGCGGCGGACGTCGACCCGGCGTCGCCGGCGGCGCGGGCCGGCGTCAGAGCCGGCGACGTGCTGCTCGCGGTGGACGGCGAGCCGATCGAGGCGCGCGAGGACGTCCATGCCCTGCAGCAGGCAGCCACGCGCGGCACCCGGCACACCTACACGCTGCTGACGCTCGGCGACCGCCGGGTCACGCAGGTCACGCTGGCCCCGATCCCGCGCGGCGTCGGCAGCCTGTACTACGTGCTGGCCGCGGTCGGCATCTTCTCGCTGCTGGTGGGCGCCACGGTGCGCACGCGGCGGCCCGACGACGAAGCGACGCTGCACTTCTTCTGGCTCGCCGTCGCCTTCTTCGGCGTGTTCACGTTCTCGTTCTCGGGCCGGCTCGACCGCGTCGACTGGGTGTTCTACTGGGCCGACCAGATCGCCACTCTGCTGCTGCCGCCGCTGTTCGTCCACTTCGGCCTGGTGTTCCCCGAGCGGCCGCGCGCCGGTGCGCTCGCCCGCCTCGCCAATGGCTTCTGGCCGCTGCTCTACGCGCCGCCGGCACTGCTCGGCGGGCTGCGTGCCGCCGTGCTCGGGCGCGCCTCCGAAGACCCGGCGCGCATGATCGGCACCATCGCCTGGCTCGACCGCTTCGAGCCGCTCTACGTGGCGGCCTACATGCTCGGCGGCCTGGCCCTCTTCGCGCTGGCGCTGCGCCGCGTACGCTCGACGACAGCGCTGCGCCAGTTGCGCTGGATCGTCTGGGGCACGGCGATCGGCGCCGGGCCGTTCATCGTGGCCTACGCCGTGCCGTTCTCGCTCGGCGCCAGTCCGTCGCTGACGATGGAGCTCACCGCCATCCCGCTCGGCATCGTGCCGCTGGCGTTCGCCTCGGCGATCGTCCGCTACCGGTTGATGGACGTCGAGGGCATCCTCAAGCGGCTGCTGATCTACACCGCCGCGGTCAGCGCCATCGTCGCCATCTACTCGGTGATCGTCGGCACCACCGGCGTCTATTTCGTGTCCACCGAAGACGATCACCGTTGGGTCATCGCCGCGCTGGCCACCGTGGTGGTGCTGCTGCTGGCCCGCCCGGTGAAGGACGGCGTGCAGAGCGCCATCGAGCGGGTGCTCTACCGCGACCGCTACGACTACCGCCGGGCCCTGGTCGGCTTCGCGCGCGAGCTCAACACCGACCTCGATCTCGACCGCCTGGCCGAGCGCCTGCTCGCCCGCGTCAAGGACACCCTGCTGGTCGATCGCCTGTGCCTGATGTCGGCGACCGGCTACGGCGCCTTCGACGCCGTGCGCCACGCCGGCTTCGACCAGTCGCCGCCGACCATCGCCCGCGGCTCGGCGTTGGCCGAGCGCCTCGCCCAGGGCCACGTCGTCCGCCTCGACGACCCGATGGCGGCCGCCCGGCTGCCCGCCGAGGACGTCGAGTTCTGGCGCGACGCCGGCGTCTATTACTTCGTGCCGTGCGTCACCAAGGGCAGCGCCATCGCCGTGCTCGGTCTGGGCCGCCGCGACAACGGCGAGCCGCTGACCAGCGACGACCTCGGCCTGGTCACCGCCCTCGCCGGCCAGGTGGCGACGGCGATCGAGAACGCCAGGCTCTACCGCGAGCTGCACGTGAAGGCCGCGGAGTTCGATCGCCTGCGGGTCTTCAACGAGCACATCCTCGAATCGCTCGACGACGGCCTGCTGGTGGTCGGCGGCGACGGCGCGGTGATGCGCTGGAACCACGCCCTGGAGCGTATCTACGGCCTGCGCCGCGGCGAGGCGGTGGGCCGCGCCCTCGACGCGCTGTTCGACCCGCCGGTGGTCTCGGCCATCGACGCCGCCCGCCAGTCGTCGGCCAACGGCGGCACCGAGTACCGGGTGCCGATGCGGCCGCGCGGCGGCCGCACCGACGCCACCCTGCTGGTCAACGTCACCACCGTGCCGCTGTTGCCGATGCCCGGCCGCGAATGGGCCGGCACCATCGTCATGTTCGAGGACGTGACGGCCCGCGCCCATCTCGAGGAGCAGCTGCGGGTGTCGGAACGGATGGCGTCGCTCGGCCTTCTCGCCGCTGGCGTCGCCCACGAGGTGAACACGCCGCTGACCGGCATCTCGAGCTACACGCAGATGCTGCTCGAACAGGCCGATCCCGCCGACCCGCGCACCGGCGTGCTCGAGAAGATCGAGAAGCAGACCTTCCGCGCCGCCCGCATCGTCAACGGCCTGCTCAACCTGTCGCGGCCGGCCCCGGCTGACGACGCCGAGCGAACCGTGGTCGACCTCAACGCCGTCGCCATCGACGTCCTCGCCCTGCTCGAGCACCAGTTCGACAAGGGCCGCGTCAAGGTGCGGCGCGAACTGGCCGCCGACCCCGTGCCGGTGGTCGGCTTCGAGTTCAAGCTGCAGCAGGTGTTCCTCAACCTGTTCCTCAACGCCCGCGATGCCATGCCGAGCGGCGGCTGGCTCACCATCGCCACCCGCGTCGAAGACGGCCGGGCGATTGCCGAGGTGCGCGACACCGGCACCGGCGTGTCGCCGGAGCACCTCGCCCGCATCTACGATCCCTTCTTCACCACCAAGGGCACCGGCCGCGGCACCGGCCTCGGCCTGTCGATTTCCTACGGTATCGTCCAGGAACACGGCGGCACGATCGTCTGCCAAAGCGCCGTCGGCCAGGGCACCACCTTCACGCTCGGCTTCGCGCTGGCCGGGCCCGCCGCGCCGCGGGCCGTACGCCACGAGGGGGCGGGTCAGTAGACCCGGACACGCCGATGCGCCGCCAGGGATCGATCCTCGTCATCGACGACGAGGAAATCATGCGCGAGATCCTCGAGACGCTGCTGACCCGCGAGGGCTACACCGTGCGGCTCGCCGCCTCGGGCCGCGACGGCCTCGACCTGGTCCGCACCATGCCGTTCGACGCCGTCATCACCGACATGATGATGCCGGAGATGGACGGCCTGCAGGTGCTCGACGCCGTGCGCGCCGTCGACGACGACCTGCCGGTGATCATGGTGACCGCGTTCGCGTCGATGGAGACGGCGGTGAGCGCCATGAAGAAGGGCGCCTTCGACTACATCACCAAGCCGTTCAAGAACGACGAGGTGCTGGTCGTCCTCAACAACGCCGTCGAGCGCCGCCGCCTGGTCGCCGAGAACGTCAACCTGCGGCAGAACCTGCAGGCCCGCTACCACAAGTTCTCGGGCATCATCGGCCGCAGCCCGCGCATGAAGCAGGTCTTCGACCTGATCATCCAGGCGGCGCCGAGCCGCTCGACCATCCTGATCACCGGCGAGAGCGGCACCGGCAAGGAGCTGGTCGCCCGCGCCATCCACAGCAACTCGTCGCGCTCCGACCGGAGCTTCGTCGCGGTGAACTCGGGCAACCTTCCGCCCGACCTGCTGGAGTCGACCCTGTTCGGCCACGTCAAGGGCGCCTTCACCGGGGCGATCTATCCGAAGAAGGGCATGTTCGACCTCGCCGACAAAGGCAGCATCTTCTTCGACGAGATCGGCAACGTGTCGGTGGAGACCCAGGCCAAGCTGCTGCGCGTGATGCAGGAGCGCGAGTTCATGCGCCTGGGCGGCATGGAGACCATCAAGGTCGACGTCCGCATCATCGCCGCGACCAACGTCGACCTGCGCAAGGAGATGGAGGACGGCCGCTTCCGCGAGGACCTCTTCTACCGGCTGCACGTCATCAGCATCCTGCTGCCGCCGCTGCGCGAGCGCAAGGAAGACATCCCGCTGCTCGCCCAGCACTTCGTCGAGAAGTACGCCGAGGAGAACGGCCGGGCGCCGCTCGAGATCCTGCCCGAAGCGGTCGACGTGCTGATGGACTACGACTGGCCGGGCAACGTCCGCGAGCTGGAGAACGTCATCGAGCGCGCCGTCGTGCTCAGCCCCGGCCGCACGCTCGGCACCGACCTCATCCCGGAGAACGTCCGGCGGGCGCCGCGGACCATCGCGCCCAACGTCGTGCTGCCGCCCGAGGGCATCTCGCTCAAGGACGTCACCGCCGCCTACGAGCGGCAGTGGATCGAATCGGCCCTCGAAGCCGCCGGCGGCGTCCAGAAGCGCGCCGCCGAGCTGCTGCACATCAAGCCGACGACGCTCAACGAGATGATCAAGCGCTACGACATCCGGCCGCGGCGCAAGAAGGCCGCCAGCGCCCCGGAAGCGCCGGCCGCCGACGGCGACGCGCTCGAGCCGATCGGCTCGGACGCCGACTGAGCCGCCGCGCTCAGCGCTGGCGCACGGCAGCGATCAGACGGTCGTACTTGGCCATGATCACGTCCCACCGGTACTCGCGTTTGACGTAGTCCTTGCCGTTGCGCCCCAGGGTGCGGCGCAGGCGGTCGTCGGCGAGCAGCAGCTTGGCCGCCTCGACGAACTCGTCGCGGTCGTTGTACCAGAGCCCGGCCTGGCTGCGCCGGCAATGTTCGACCAGCACGTCGCTGTGGCCGTTGACCAGCACCGGCGTGCCCACCGCCATCGCCTCCAGGGCGAGCAGCGACAGGCTCTCGAACGGCGACGGTACGACGACGATGGTCGCCGCCTCGAGGGCCTCGAGGCGCTCGCGTTCCGACAGCAGACCGGCGAAGCGCACCCACGGCACCTCGGGCAGCTGCATCAGCTTGACGCCCATCAGCACCAGGTCGGCGTCGCCGGACTGCTCCTTGTAGCTGGTGAAATACTCGAGCAGCTCCTCGCAACCTTTGCCGGGATCGATGCGGCCGCCGTAGAGCAGGAACTGGCCGTGCAGCCGGTGCCGGCGCTGGAAGCGGGCGCCGCGATGGGTGAGATGCGCCGCCGGCTCTCCCGGGTCGTCGTCGCCCGGGGTGCCGGGCTCGTCGAGGGCCATCGCCGTGGCGATCGCCGACGGCAGGCCGCGTTCCCGCTCGTCGCGGCCGGCCGCTGGTGCCGCTTCGCCGCCGGGCATCAAGTCGACGCCGCAGCCGACCACCTCTTCGGCCACTGCGGCGATATCGAACCGCGTCTTGAGGAACTCGCGCTCGACCTCGGTGTTGTAGGCCATCGCCGCCGGCAGCCGGAACATCTCCTTGTAGATGCCGAGGTGGATGGCCGGCTCGTCGTGCGCCGTCGGCACCAGGATGCTGCGCCCGGGATCGACGCGCAGGCCGAGCACGGTAGGCGCGTAGAGATAGGTGAAAAAGATCAGCGCGTCGTAGCTGCGGTGGTGCTTGGTCAGGTAGTCCTTCAGCCCAGGTGACCACGGCCCCTGCATCTCGAGCCACTTCAGCTCGTCGTCGCGGGAATGCGGGTGGTTGAAGATCCAGTCGGAGTACTGGTTGAAGGCGTTGATGTCGCGCGGCGCCGCCACGGCGAAGCGCCGCACCGTCACGCCCTTGATGCGGTCGTTGCCTTCCGGGTACTCGTTCTTCCAGGTGACGTAGTCGCGGGCGCACGTGGTCAGCACCTCGACGTCGTGGCGCGCGGCGAGGCGCTCGGCGATCAGCCGGCAATGGTATTCGGATCCGCCGAGAATCTCGGCGCCATAGCGTTGAACGACGAATGCGATCCTCACGATCGAACTCCGTGATGGCCCGCCAGGGCGGGGGAAGAAGGGACGGTACCGGCGACCAGCGCCTCGAGAGCGAGGCGAATCCGCGCGTCGCCGAAATCGGCGAGGCGGCGGCGCTGTCCGGCGATGACGCGGGCGCGCAGGCCGTCGTCGTAGGCCAGCGCGCCGAGCAGCTCGGCGGCGACCTCGAGGTCCTTGGGGGTGAACTGGACGCCGGCGCCGCCCAGGGTGTCGGGCACCGCGGTGGCGCCATAGGCCAGCACCGGCACGTCGGCGGCCATCGCCTCGAGCAGCGGCACACAGAAGCCCTCATGCTCCGACAGCGAGATGTAGACGTGCGCCATCCGGTAGTAGGTGGCGAGGTCGTCGTCGGGCACCGGGCCGGTGAAGACGAAGCGATCGGCGGGCATCTGGTACTCGGCGATCAGCGCCCGGATCATGTCGTAGTAGCGCGGCACGCCGTCGGTGCGGCCGACGAACAGGAACCGGTAGTTGACGTCGACGTAGCGCTTGTAGACCTCGGCGAGGCGGATGTGGTCCTCGATCTTCTTGTTGGGGACGATGCGGCCGACGAACAGGAAGTTGAGGGGCCCGTCGCCAAGGACGCGCTCGAGGGCGGGCCGGCGCGGCGCATCGACGATCCGCGACACGTCGATGGCGATGGGGAAGACGCCGGTGTTGGTGAAGCCGAGGGCGTCGAGCTCGGCGGCGTTGTAGGCCGAGTCGCCCAGGGCCATGTCGGTGCGCCCGGCCAGCGTGGCCAGTTCCTGCCGGCCGAGCATCGCCAGGCGGAAGATGCCGGCGTGGTACGGCGCGAAGAAGTGGGCCGGCGTCACGTTGTGGTACTGCAGGACGCGGCCGCGCGGCAGCCGGGCGAACGCCTCGGTCATCGCCGAGGGCAGGGCGTAGTGGAAGATCGTCAGGTCGCCGGCGCTGGCGTCGGCGTCGGTGAACGGCCGGACGTCGCCGCGCAGCTCGTCGTCGATGGTCAGCGCGAACAGGTCGGACTGGTGGCCCATGGCGCGCAGCAGCCCGCGGACCCGGCGGGCCGAGTCGCCGATGGCGTCACCGCGATGCGCCGCCGGCACCCACTGGTTGACGATCATCGTCCCGGTCCCCGATCCGCGGTTCCTGGTCCCTGGTCTTTGGGCAACGCCTGATAGATGGCCGGGCGGTACAGGCGCAGCTCTTCGAGCTGCTCGGCCTGCCGCACCTGATCCCAGAAATCGAAGGCCACCGGCGCGGTGGACCGACGCGGCCCGTGCAGGGCGCGTTCGACGTAGCCGAGCAGCAGACCGCCGAAGTCCCGCGCCAGCAGGCGATCGAGCGCGGCATCCTGGCTGCGGACGACCCGCTGGCGCAACGCGGCGTCGCCGACCACCGCATCGACCAGCCCGGCGATCTCGACCGGATCCTTGCGATGGTAGAGGACGCCGCCGCCGTCCATCGTCGCCGGCACCGCCGTGGCCGCATGGGCGACCACCGGCACGCCCATGTGGAACGCCTCCATCAGCGGCACGCAGAAGCCCTCGTGCTCGCTGGCGCACAGGAACACGTCGGCCACCTCGTAGTAAGCGGTCAGCTCCTCGTTGGCGACGTGGCCGAGGACGTGGACGTCGGCGGCGCCGATCCGGGCGATGAAGTCGTGCAGCATCGCCAGGTAGCGCTCGAAGCCGCCGTGCGAGCCGACCAGCAGCAGCCGCGACCGCGGGTTGAACCAGCGCTTGTAGGCGTGGAAGGCGCGCACCACGTCTTCGATGCGCTTGTTGGGAATCATCCGGCCGACGAACAGCACATTGACCCAGTCGTCGTCGAAGGCGCCGGCCTGCATGTAGTTGGCCGGTCCGGCCAGATGCGAGAAGTCGGGCACGACCGGCAGCACCGCCGTGTCGCTGAAGCCCAGCGTCTCAAGTTCGGCGCGGTTGAACTCCGAATCGCCGAGCGCCAGTTCGACCCGCGAGGCGTACGCCCCCAGTTCGCGGCGGCCCAGGTAGCAGAGCTGGACCAGCAGCGGGTGCACGTCGACGAAGAACTCGGGAGGCGTGATGTTGTGGTAGACGAGCGCCATCCGGTCGGGCAGCGCGAAGGCGACCCGTGACGCCCGCGACCCGATCGAGAAGTGGTGGATCAGCAGGTGGTCGGGATGGCTCGCCTCCGGCAGATCGCGATAGTCGAGCGTCAGGTGCTCGAGGCGGCGGTCGGCGGTTTCGACGAAGATCTCAGAGGTGTAGCCGGCGGCGCGCAGCACCCGCTGGATCCCCAGCACCTCGTGGCCGATGGCGTCGCCGTAGCCGAGCGTCGCCAGTACCTGGTGCACCTGTGGAACCGCCACGGGCCCTACTTCTCCTGCGCTCCGGCCGGCCGCCGCGGCCCGCGGCCGCGGCGCGATCGGCCGCGGCCACGCGGTTGGCCCGGCTGACCCGGCTGGCTCGGCCGGCCCGGCGGCGTCGCTCCGTTGTCGGCGGCCGGCGCGGCGTCAGACGGCTTCTGCGGCGGCGTCGCGCCGCGACGTCCGCGCTCCCGATCGCGGTCGTGACGTTCGCGGCCGTCGGGACGGCCACGCCGGTCACCACGATCGCCACGATGGCCGCGGTCGCTCCGATCACCTCGATCGGGGCGACCGCTCCGCTCGGAACGGTCGCCGCGCGTTTGCTGCTCCGGGCGGCCGTGCTCTTCGCCGCGCGGCGGCCTGGTCGACCGCTCGCCCGGCACCGCCACTGAAGGCCTGGCGGCAAGTGGTGCCGGCGCCGCGGGCGAGCGCCGCTCGGCTCCGGCACGATCAGTCCGGGCCGCGTCGGTGCGGACCGGTCCGGCGGGCAGCCGGGCCAGCACGCGAACATGTCGAGGTACTTCTTCTCGACGATCGGCCACGCGTAGTGCGTCTGGAAGAACCGCCGGCCGTTGCGGCCGAGCGCGGCGGCGGTCGCCGCCGAGCCCTCGAGCACCCGCACCGCCTCGACGAATTCCGGATAGCTCTCGTAGTACAGCCCGGCTTTGCTGCGCATCGCCTGGCCGCGCACCACGTCGCAACGGCCGTTGGCCAGCACCGGCT
>CAYUAX010000199.1:0-8736 GCA_964442845.1 uncultured Bifidobacteriaceae bacterium
CCATCGAGTACTTCCGCATCCCGCGCGACGTGCTCACGGTGTGCCTCGGCAAGTCGACCTACGCGCGCTGCGGCATCATCGTCAACGTGACGCCGTTCGAGCCCGAGTGGGAGGGCCACGTCACCATCGAGATCTCCAACACCACGCCGCTGCCCGCCAAGATCTACGCCAACGAGGGCATCGCCCAGGTGCTGTTCTTCCAGAGCGACGAGCCGTGCGAGGTGTCCTACAAGGACAAGGCCGGCAAGTACCAGGGGCAGCGCGGGGTGACGCTGCCGAAGATCTAGGGGCTGGGGGCTAGGGGCTGGGGACTGGGGCTCGCCAAGAGCCTGCGACACGGAACACGATGCTGCGCAGCTACAAAGGCACGACACCGACGGTGGACGCTTCGGCGTTCGTGGACCAGTCCGCCCAGGTGATCGGCGACGTCCACATCGGCGCCGAGTCGTCGGTGTGGATGAACGTGGTGATCCGCGGCGACGTGCATCGCATCCGCATCGGCCGGCGCAGCAACGTCCAGGACCTGACCATGGTCCACGTGATGCGCGACACCCATCCGACGACGATCGGCGACGAGGTGACGGTGGGCCATTCGGCGGTGCTGCACGGCTGCACCATCGAAGACCGCGTGCTGATCGGCATGGGGGCGATGCTGCTGAACGGCGCCCACATCGGCGCGGACTCGATCGTCGCCGCCGGGTCGCTGGTCACCGAAGGCACGCGGATTCCGCCGCGCTCGCTGGTGATGGGCCGCCCAGCCACGGTGAAGCGCCCGCTGACCGATGCCGAGGTGGCCGAAATCCGCTGGTACGCCGACAACTACGTCGCCTATCGCCTCGACTACATGGCCGGGACCGGCGCGTCGGCGCCGATGCCGGCGAAGCCCTGATGCCCTCCGTCTCCACCACACCGGCGCGCGGCATGCGCGATTTCCTGCCGGCCGACGTCCGCCGCCGGCAGTACGTGATCGGCGTCGTCGCCGACGTGTTCCAGGCCTACGGCTTCGAGCCGCTCGAGACGCCCGCGGTCGAGAACATCGAGACCCTCACCGGCAAGTACGGCGAGGAGGGCGACCGCCTGATCTTCAAGATCCTGAAGCGCGGCGAGGACGGCCGCACCGGGGATGCCGACCTGGCCCTGCGCTACGACCTGACCGTGCCGCTGGCCCGGGTCGTGGCCCACCACCGCGCCGCGCTGCCGAAGTACTTCAAGCGCTTCCAGGTGCAGCCGGTCTGGCGCGCCGATCGGCCGCAGAAGGGCCGCTTCCGCGAGTTCTACCAGTGCGACGTCGACGCCACCGGCTCGACGGCGATGACGGTGGAAGCGGAGTTGCTGGCCGCCGCCGCCGATGTGTTGACGAGGCTTGGGTTCGGCGACTTCCGGATTCGCCTGAACCATCGGCGGATGCTCACCGGCCTGCTGAACCACTTCGGTGTCGCCGCCAACCTGCACGCGACCGCGCTCATCGCGCTCGACAAGGCCGACAAAGTCGGCCGCGACGTCGTCGTCACCGAGATGACCACTCGCGGTATCGAGGAGGGCGCGGCCCGCGGCCTCCTTCAGCTGGTCTTCGACGACCTGCCTGCGGTGCAGGGCAACGCCGCGCGCCTCGACCTTCTCGAGGGTGTGGCGGGTTCCGCCGACGGTGCGGCCGGTGCCGCTGAGTTGCAGCAGATCGTCGATCTCTGCGCAGTGACCTCGGCCGGCTCCCACATCGAGATCGACCCGACCCTCGCCCGCGGGCTGGGTTACTACACCGGCGCCATCTTCGAGATCGCCGTGGCCGATCTGGCCGGCAGCCTCGGCGGCGGCGGACGTTACGACGACCTGGTCGGGATGTTCCTCGGCCAGCGCGTGCCTGCGTGCGGAATCTCGCTCGGCCTCGAACGTATCCTGGTCGTAATGGGGGAGCGCGGCATGTTCCCGGCCGCCGTCGAGCGGCCGCCGGCCGACGTGCTGGTCGCCAACTTCGACGCCGGCGCGGTCGCCGAGACCCTGGCTCTCGCCGCGGCGCTGCGCACCGGCGCCGACGGCGTCCGCCTGGCGGTGGAGCTATATCCCGACGTCGACAAGCTGGGCAAGCAGTTCAAGTACGCGTCCGAGCGCGGCGTGCCGTTCGTGGCGGTGATGGGCGAGGCCGAACGGGCCGCCGGCACCGTGACGATCAAGACGCTGGCGAGCGGACAGCAGGCGACGGTGCCGCGCGACGCGGCCGCCGCCCACATCGTTTCCGGAATGAGGACGTCCCGTGGCTGAACAACTCGGATCCCTGGCCCGCACCCACACCTGCGGCGGGCTGCGCGCGACGCACGTCGGCGCCGACGTGGTGCTGCTCGGCTGGGTGCAGAAGGCGCGCGATCTCGGCGCGATCCTGTTCCTCGACGTCCGCGACCGCCACGGCGTGACGCAGGTGGTGATCCAGGACGACCCGGCGCTGCTCGAGCAGGCCAAGAAGCTGCGCGCCGAGTTCGTCGTCGGCATCCGCGGCCGGGTCGAGCAGCGCGCCGCCGACACCGTCAACCCGAAAATCCCGACCGGCGAGATCGAAGTCCGGGCCAGCGCGGTCACGCTGTTGAACGAGGCCAAGACGCCGCCGTTCGTCATCGGCGGCGACGACCAGAACGTGTCGGAGGAGACGCGGCTGCGCTACCGCTATCTCGATCTGCGCCGCCCGGCGCTGCAGCAGAACCTGATCCTGCGCCATCGCATCACGATGGCGCTGCGCACCTACTTCGACCAGCAGGGGTTCCTCGACGTCGAGACGCCGATTCTCACCAAGTCGACGCCCGAAGGGGCGCGGGACTTCCTGGTGCCGAGCCGCGTCCACCCCGGTGAGTTCTACGCGCTGCCGCAGTCGCCGCAGCTCTTCAAGCAGATCCTGATGATCGCCGGGGCCGATCGCTACGTGCAGATCGCCCGCTGCTTCCGGGACGAGGCGCTGCGCGCCGATCGGCAGCTCGAGTTCACCCAGGTCGACCTGGAGATCTCGTTCGCCACCCCTGAGCTCGTCTATGAAATTGTCGAAGGAGCGCTGGCGGCGGCGTTCCGCGAGATCGACGTGACCATTCCGCGGCCGTTCCGGCGGATGCCGTACGCCGAGGCGATCGCCGTCTACGGCTCGGACAAGCCCGACCTGCGCTTCGACCTGAAGATCCAGGACGTCGGGCCGCTGTTCGCCCAGTCGCCGTTCGGGATCTTCCGCGAGGCGGTCGAGCACGGCGGCACGGTGCGTGGCTTCGTCATCCCCGGGGCGGCGGCGTCGTCGCGCCGCGAACTCGACGAGCTCGGCGAGATGGCCAAGCAGGCCGGCGGCGCCGGCCTGGTGTGGGCGCGCCGCACCGCCGAGGGCGTGCAGGCGTCCGCGAAGGCGATGGGCGAGGACGGCACGCGGGCGGTGCTCGATGCGATGGGGGCCGGCAGCGGCGATCTGGTGGTGCTGGCCTCGGGCGCGCCCGACACGGTGTCGAAGATGCTCGGCCAGCTCCGCCTGGCGGTGGCGAAGAAGCGCGACCTCGTGCCGCAGGGGGCGTGGGAGTTCCTCTGGGTCACCGACTTCCCGTTGTTCGAATGGAACGCCGACGAAGGCCGCTGGGACTCGCTGCACCATCCCTTCACCTCGCCCCGCGAAGAGGACGTGGCCAGGCTGGCCACCGACCCGGGCAGCGTGCGCGCCCGGGCCTACGACGTGGTGCTGAACGGCTGGGAACTGGGCGGCGGCAGCATCCGGATCCACGACCGCGAGACCCAGGCCACGGTCTTCCGGCTGCTCGGGCTCAGTGACGAACAGGCGAAGCTGCGCTTCGGGTTCTTCCTCGAAGCCCTCGAGTACGGCACGCCGCCGCACGGCGGCCTGGCGCTGGGCCTCGACCGCCTGGTGGCCATGCTGGCCGGCGAGTCGTCGATCCGCGAGGTGATTCCGTTCCCCAAGACGACGCAGGCCGTGGACCTCATGTGCGACGCGCCATCGACGGTCGACCCGGCGCAGCTGCGCGAGCTGAAGCTGCGGATCGAGGGCTGATCGCCGCGTGGGCCGGTCCTTGACCGCCCCGACCCCCGCTGCTACCATCGAGCCGGAAAGTTAAGTCGCTGATCTAGAAGGGGATAGCCGCATCAGCACGATCGCCACCCGTCGCATCGCCGTGCCGCAGTCGAGCGTCGGCGCGCTCTTCGGGCCCTACGACGAGAACTTGCGCCACGTCGAAGCCCTTCTCAACGTGAAGATCCGTACGCAGGGCCACGAGCTGCTCGTCGACGGCCACCCCCGGGACACCGCGCGGGCCGAACGCTGGGTGGGTCAGGTGACCGGCCTCCTCGACGACGGCCACTCGCTGTCGGATACGGACATTCGCACGGCCGCCCAACTGCTGTCGGACAACGACGCGGTCGATCTGCACGAGCACTTCCTCAAGGGCGGGCAACTGCGGCACGCCGGCAAGAAGCGCATCACCGCCAAGTCGGCGAACCAGCGGCTCTACCTCGACGCCATCGAGCAGCACGACATCGTGTTCGGCATCGGCCCGGCCGGCACCGGCAAGACCTATCTGGCGATGGCCCAGGCGGTGAGCTACCTGCTGGCCAAGAAGGTGGCGCGGATCATCCTGGCGCGGCCGGCGGTGGAAGCGGGCGAGAAGCTCGGCTTCCTGCCGGGCGACCTGCAGGAGAAGGTCAACCCGTATCTGCGGCCGCTCTACGACGCGCTCTACGACATGCTCGACGTCGAACGGGCCCAGCGTCTGCTCGAACGCGGGACGATCGAAGTGGCGCCGATCGCCTTCATGCGCGGACGGACGCTGAACGACGCCTTCGTCATCCTCGACGAAGCGCAGAACACCACGACCGAGCAGATGAAGATGTTCCTGACCCGGCTGGGCTTCGGCTCGAAGGCGGTCGTCACCGGCGACATCACCCAGATCGACCTGCCGAGCGGCCGCACCTCGGGGCTGGTGGACGCGATGCGCGTCGTCTCGGGCGTCGAGGGCATCGCATTCGTGCGCTTCGACGAGCGCGACGTCGTCCGGCACCGCCTGGTGCAGGCGATCGTCAAGGCCTACGACGCCGCCGAAGCGCCGGCGACGCGTCCCGCCCCGTCGCCGGTGGGCTGAGACGCATCATGGCTGCCGGCCCGCGCGCCGCGGGGCGCCTCGTCGTCGCTGTGATCGCCCCCGACGGCTCGCGCCGTCCGGCGGCTGGCCTCGGGGCGTGGCTGGCCCGGGTGGCGCCGCGGACCGCGCGCGGCGAGGTCACGGTGGCGCTGGTCAGCGACCGCCGCATGCGGTCGCTGAACCGCAGCTTCCGCGGGGTCGACCGCGCCACCGACGTCCTGGCGTTCGCGGCGGAGCCGCCCCTGCTCGGCGACATCGTGATCGCGACCGGCGTCGCCACACGCCATGCGCGCGAGGCCGGCCACGCGCTGGGCACCGAGCTGCGCGTGCTGGCGCTGCACGGCCTGCTGCACCTGCTCGGCTTCGACCACGAGACCGATGGCGGGGCGATGGCCCGCATCGAACGCCGGCTGCGCCGGAAGGGCGCCCTGCGCGAGGGGCTGATCGAGCGAGTCGCGCCGGCGACGCGCCCGCGAAGGCGGACATGACGCCGCTCGCCCTGTTCCTGCTCGCCTGCGCGGCGGTGCTGATCGGCACCGTCTCGGCCGCCTTCAGCGTGATGATGCGGCTGTCGCTGCGGCTCTCGGCGGAACGCAGCGATCGCGACGACCTGCTCGGCCGCTATCTCGACGACCCGATGCGGCTGTTCATCCCGGCCCGCATCGTCCTGGCGATCATCTACGTCGTCGCCGGCGCGCTGCTGGCGCGGGTCATCGCCATGCAGGCCGGGCACGGGCTGCCGACGCTGATCGCGGCGATGGCGGTGTTCGCGCTGGTGTGCGAGCACCTGATTCCGCTGGTGCTGATCCGCCGCGATCCGGAGGCGGTGCTCGGCACCGTCCTGCCGGCGTTCCACACCGTCGACCGGGTGCTGCGGCCGGTCACCCTGGCGTTGCTTCGGGTCGGCCGGGCGCCGGCGCCGCCCCCGCCGGCCGCCGATCCCGACGCCGCGGCCAACGGCGGCGGCAGCGCCGCCGACGCTTCGCCCGCGGTTCCGCCCGCCGAAGGCGACGCCGCCGACCGGGCGCTGCTGCGGTCGATCGTCGACTTCCGCGACACGCTGGTGCGCGAGGTGATGACGCCGCGCCCCGACATCGTCGCCATCGACGTCAGCGCCTCGCTCGACGCGCTGCGCCAGCTGTTCCGCGATCAGCAGTACTCGCGGGTGCCGGTCTTCGACGGCACGCTCGACAACATCCTCGGCTTCGCCTTCGTCAAGGACCTGGTGCGGCACCCGGCCGACGCCGCGCCGACCATCCGCGACCTGCTGCGGCCGGCGCACTTCGTGCCCGAGACCAAGAAGGTGCCGGCGCTGCTGCAGGAGTTCCAGCGCGAGCGCGTGCAGAGCGCCATCGTCGTCGACGAGTACGGCGGCACCGCCGGCCTGGTCACGCTCGAGGACCTGATCGAGGAGATCGTCGGCGAGATCCGCGACGAGTACGACGTCGAGGCCGAACCGGTCGTCGACGAGGGCGACGGCGCCTACGTGGTCAGCGGCCGCGCCGACGTCTCGGTGCTCGAACAGCAGTTCGGCCTGACGGTCGAGCGCGCCGGCTTCGACTCGGTCGGCGGCTACCTGCTGGCGGCTCTCGGCCGGGTGCCCACCAAGGGCGAGCGCCTCGAGATCGACGGTCTGGCCGTCGAGGTGCTCGACGCCGAACGCCGCCGCGTGACCCGGGTGCGGGTGCGGCCGCGCGTGGCGACCGAGAGCGAGAGCCCGGCTCCGTGAAGTCGGGATTCGTCGCGCTGGTCGGCCGGCCCAACGCCGGCAAATCGACGTTGCTCAACCGCCTGGTCGGCACCAAGCTGGCGATCGTCTCGGACAAGCCGCAGACCACCCGCACGCGCATCGTCGGCGCCCGGCGGCGGCCCGACGGCCAGATCCTGTTCGTCGACACCCCGGGGATTCATCGCCCGCTGCACCGCCTCAACGTGCGGATGGTCGACGTGGCGATGGCGGCGTTGAACGAAGTGGACGTCGTCACCCTGGTGGTGGACGCCACCGAGCCCGAGGGCGCCGGCGACCGCTACGTCTGGGAGCGCCTGGCGGGAGTCCGGGTGCCGATCGTCGTCGCCCTGAACAAGATCGACCGCGTGGACAAGGCCGCCTTGCTGCCGCGGCTGGCGGCCATCGGGGCGCGCGGCATCGCCGCCGACGTGGTGCCGGTCTCGGCGGCGACCGGCGATCAGGTGGACGTGCTGGAAGCGCAGGTGTGGAAGCACCTGCCCGAGGGACCGCCGCTCTACGACGACGACTTCCTCACCGACCAGCCCGAGCGGTTCTTCGTCGCCGAGCTGGTCCGCGAGCAGGTGCTGCGGCTGACCCACGCCGAGCTGCCGTTCAGCACCGCCGTCGTCGTCGAGGCGTTCGAGGAACCCGAGGCCGAGGGCGGTCTCCTGCGCCTCCACTGCACCATCCTGGTCGAGCGCGCTTCGCAGAAGCCGATCCTGCTCGGCCGCGGCGGTGCGATGATCAAGGCGATCGGCACGGCCGCCCGCGCCGAGCTGGAGCGCTTCTTCGCCACCCGCGTCTTCCTCGGGCTGCACGTGAAGGTGAAGGCCGACTGGCGCGAGGATCGCCGCACCCTCGACGACTTGGGGCTGCCGCCGTCCAAGAGCGAGCGCCGTCCCACGCCGCGGCCGCGCCGCCGGCGCTGATTTCGCGTTGCCGGCGCGAAAATGCGCGTGCTACGCTGTGATGTTTCCGTGGGTTTCGCTCATTCCTCATGGCGCCGCAACGCAGAATCGACGTCGTTCTCGACTCCGTGCGCCGCCTGCTGCGGATGGGCGCCACCGCCAATCTGCTGAACCTGCTGCAGAAGCAGCATCCGGCCGACCTCGGCCAGATCTTCGGCGAACTCCTCGACAGCGAGCGGCAGTCCGCGTTCACGGTGCTGGTCGAACGCCAGCCGAAGCTGGCCATGGAGAGCGCCAGCGAACTGGGGCCCGAGCGTGGGGCGGCCCTGCTCGCCGGCCGCTCGGCCGAGGAGATCGCCAAGCTGGTCCAGGAGATCCCCTCCGACGACGCCGCCGCGCTGGTCGATCACCTGCCCGAGGAGCTGTCGCACGAGGTGCTCGAGCTGATGCGCCGGCGCGAATCGGGCCAGGTCGAGAGCCTGCTCGACTACGCCGAGCGCACCGCCGGCCGCATCATGAACCCGAACGTCTTCGCGCTCAGCGAAGACCTCACGGTGGGCGAGGCGATCTCGGCGCTGCAGAACGCCATCAACGTCGAGATGGTGTTCTACCTCTACGTCGTCGACGCCCGCCGGCACCTGGTCGGCGTCACCTCGCTGCGGCGGCTACTGCTGGTCAACGCCGAGACCCCGCTCAAGCGGATCATGACGCCCGACGTCTTCAGCGTCCGGGTGGACACCGACCAGGAGGAGGCGGCCCGCCTGGTCGCCTCGTACAACCTGCTGGCCATCCCGGTGGTGGACGAGGAGAACAAGCTGGCCGGCGTCATCACCGTCGACGACGTCATCGACGTCCTCAAGGACGAGGCCACCGAGGATCTCTATCGCCTGGCCGGCGTCTCCGGCGACGAGCGGGTCGAGACCCCGGCCTTCGAGGCCCTGCGCAAGCGCCTGCCGTGGCTCGGCATCAACCTGGTGACGGCGTTCGTGGCCGCCTC
>CAYUAX010000200.1:0-1759 GCA_964442845.1 uncultured Bifidobacteriaceae bacterium
CCAGCGTGAGATCGTCCCGGGCCGCCAGCGTGACCCGGCGCCCGCGGTCGGCACCGGAGGCATCGACGCGGCCGGCGATGCCGAGGGCCCCGCCGCTGGCGGCCACGGTGACCTCGTTGGCGACGAGGCTTGCGCCGGCGCCGAGGACCAGGTCGCCCGCCATCGTCTCGATGCCGATGGCGCGGCGGAACCCGCCGGCCACGAGGCCGGCCGCCAGCGCGTCGAGGCTGTCGATCGTGGCGGCGGTGACAGCGAAGTCGCCGCTCGTGGCGGCGCTGCCGCCGCTGCCGGCCAGGTCACCGCGGAAGCCGGCGGTGCCGCCGGCGAGTACCCGCAGGCTGCCGGCGCCCGCCGCTCCGCTGCCGGTACCGACGTCGACGCGCGACCCGGCGGCCAGGATCGCGTCTCCGGCCCGGGCCACGACGTCGACCGCGCCGCCCGCCACGTCCACCGGCACGCCGGCAAGCGCAAGGCGCCGGCCCGACACGTCGACCACGGCACCGGTAGCCATCGTCACGCCGTCGTCAGCGGCCAGCCGCACGCGGCCCGCCGGGTACACGAGGCTCGTGTCGGCCCGGATGCTGCCGGCGTCAATCGCCAGCGCCGCGCCGATTCCCGCTGCCACCGCTGCACCGGCGCTGGCCGGGCGCGTGAGGTTCACGGCGCGACCGGCGGCGAGGATGTTCAGCTCCGAGCCCGCCGCTCCGGCCAGCAGCGGCGTCGTCACGTCGACATCGGCGGCGGCACGCAGGGTCGTCTCGCCGGCGCCGGTAACGGCCTGGTCGGCGGTGACGCGGAACACCTCGAAGCCACCGACGGCGACGTTGCCGCCGGCAAACTCGACGCGGCCGGCGGTAAGGGTGAATTCGCCGGTGCCGCTCCCGGGCGCCGGCGCCACGGTGGGAGCCGTGTTGCGCACCACCACCGTCGCGGCCCGCAGGACAGCGCTGCCGCCCTCCCCGCTGGCAAGCGGCGCATCAATGACGAGCCGTTCCGGGCGGCTGGCGCCGGCGCCGAGGCTCACGTCACCGGCCACCGCCAGCGTGTTGCCGGCGCGCAGCCGCAGCTCGCCAACCGTGGCGAAGCCCGCGAGCCTGGCCGCGTCCAGCGCGAGTCCGTCGGTTACGTCGGCCGCGTCGGCCCCGAGGACGATCCGCCCGGAGCCGAGGGCCAGGGACCCGGTGCCGACGTCGTAGCCGCCAAGGGACCGCGCGGTGCCGGCCTCGTCGGCCAGCACCGCGCCCGGTGCGGCAAGCCGCGCGCCCGCGCCGATGAGCAGGTCACCGGCGGCCGTCGCGCCGGCGGTGCGCTCGAGCTCGACCTGGCCGTCGCGGGCGACCCGCACCACGGCCCCACCGGTACCGCCGGTGATCCGGAGCAAGCCACCCGCCGTGCCGGTGGCGACACCGTCGGCACGGATGGTGGCCCCGGCGCCCACCGTCACCTGCTCGCGGCCGACCAGCACGAGTTCGCTGGCCGCGACATCGACACCGTCGGCGACCTCGACGCTCCGCGCCGTCGGCGTCACCTCCACGGCGTCCGTCGTGACGGTCCGCGTCCCGCCGAGGAGCACGCTGCCGCTGCCGATCCGGCCGATCGTGGCGGCCTCGACCTCGACGACGCCGGCCGCGGCATTGCCGGCCGTCGCCACGACGCGGAGCCGTTCGGCACTGAGGTCGACGCGACCCGGGCGGCCGTCATCGCCCGGCTTCGCCGGGTCGCCGCGGTCGGGATCGAGCCGCAACTCACCGTCGAGGTC
>CAYUAX010000200.1:1769-8716 GCA_964442845.1 uncultured Bifidobacteriaceae bacterium
GCGGGGCCACGACGTCGGCGGCCGCGGCCCGGGCCGGGAAGAAGTCGTTGCCGAAGCTGTCGCGGTACTCGGCGAGCTCGCGGCCATAGCTGCCGGGCCGCACGGCGAAGCCGGTGGTGCGGCTGTCGGCGAGGCCGGTGCCGACGACGGTGCGGACGCCGGCGACGACCTGCGCGCCGTCCAGCAGCCGGCGCACCTCGCCCGGCACGAGGTCGCGGACCTCCGGGCGCACCTCGAGCAGCACCGCGCCCGGCAGCAGCGCGTAGCGCGCCGGCAGCAGCGCGTACTCGCCGGCAGCCAGCAGCCCGGGCACGGCATCGAGCCGCACGCTGTCGCCCGGCTGCAGCGGCGAGCCCTGGTACTCCTGCGTGTCGAAGGTTCCAAACGGCGCGGACGCACCCGGCAGGATGGCGAACAGGTTCGGGTTCTGACCCACCGCGAGGGCATCGGTGGAGCCGCCGGGACCCGGCAGGAACTCGTAGGCATACAGGTCGCCGCCGCCGCTGACGTCGATGGTGGCGCCCGCTGCCACCGTCACCTCGGTGCCGTCCAGGGCAATGCGCTTGGCGCGCGGCGCTGGCACGGTGGCCGGCAGGCCGGGAATGGCCTCGTAGGCCCAGTTGGTGCCGGCGATGACCCGGCCGAACGGCAGCACCTGCCCGGCGCCCGAGGTCGACGTGACGCTGCCGGGGGCGAGCGTGAGTGAACCGGCCGCGTCGAGCGCGATCTCGCCGAGCGGCGCGCGCAGCACGCCGGCCTGCTCGATGGTGTCGGCGGCCAGCCGCAGGCGGCCACCGGCGGACAGTACCGGCACCGGAGCCGCGCCGCTGGACTCGATCCGCAGCACGCCGCTGCCCGCGGCCGGCACCACGTCGACGCGGAAGTCGCTGAAGGTGGTCGGGAACACCTGGGCCGCGCGCAAGCTCAGCGACCCGGCCGCCGCCAGCGACCCGATCAGGGCCGTGCCGGCGGAGTTCGGCAGCCCGGTGGCGCGCAGGTCGCTGCGGGCCGCGAGCGTCGTCGTACCGAAGCCGCGGAGGGCCGTGCCGCCGAAGAGATCGATGAGCCCGGCATCGACGGTGAGGCTCGCGGCACCGCCGCTGGCGGGTCCGGCCGCGCGGCTGCCGCGGAGCTGCGGGCCGATGGCAACGTAGTTGGCCGCGAGGTTGACCGCACCGGTGGCGGGTGCCACGAGGTCCGGTGCCTGCAGGACGAGACGGTTGCGCACCGCGAGGTCCAGCGGCGCGGCGAAGCGGATGGCGTCGTCCGCCTGCAGTGTGAGGCTGTCGAAGCCGCTGCCGGCGAGCCGCGCGGGATCGAGCACGCCGATGCCGTTGCCGCCCGCGACGCCTGGGCCGACGACGATCTCCCGCGGACCCGCCGGATAGGTCGGCAGCAGCTCGGAGTCGGACTCGAAACCGCGCTGGCGACTCACGCCGAGGGCGAGTCGGCCACCCTCGTTGCCGGACGTACCGCCGGCACCGCGCAGCGTCGCGTCGACGACGAGGCCCTCGGGGGCCAGCAGCTCGACGCTGCCGCCGCGGCTGCCCACCAGCGTCGGCGTCACCGCCGGCCCCGTCGACTGGCCGCCGGCGGATGGCAGGTCCACCGTCGCCGCGGCACCGGACACGTCGACCAGCCCACCGGCCGCGAGCTCCACGCGGCCGCGCTCGGCAGTCAGGAGCACCTGGCCGCCGTCGCGGACGGTGCCCACCCGGAGCCCCGCGTCGTTCGCCGTCGGCACGAAGGCACCGCGCAGGTCGAGCCGCGCGGTGCTGCCGACGAAGATGCCGACGGCCGGGTCGAAGCCCGCGTCGAGGGCGCCCGGCCCCGTGAGCCGGGCCGACACCGACCCGCCCGGCGCGCTGATGGCGCCGTCGAGCCGGATGCGGGTGGGGGCGACGAAATCGGCGCGGCCACCGGCATCGAGGTCGATGGCAGCACCGGCGGCGAGCAGCAGGTCACCGGCGGTCTCGCGGCCGACGAGGGCATGGGGCGCGTAGCCAAACGCAAGGCTCGCGGCCTCGCGCACGTCGGCAGGCGGGAGGAAGGCGGCGAACACCGAGTCCGGTGCGGCCCCTGTTGGTGCGCGGGCAACGCCCGTGGCCGGGCGCCAGCGCTGCTGCCGGGGCCGGAGGCTCGCCCCGTCGGCAAGCTCGAGGGGCTCGCCACCGTCCGCGGCGCGCGGCCCCGTGGCGATGACGCGATACTCGCGGAAGCTGCCCTGGTCGAAGAACGCCGGGTCGAGTACGTACGGCGTGTCGGCCGCGAGCGGGTCGGCGATCTGCGGCGAACCTGGCGCAACGCTACCCGCGGCCACGCGGACGCGATTGGCCGCCAGCGACAGCGTCCCGCCGGAAAGGCCCAGGCCCCAGGCCGACAGGTCGAGCCGGCCCAGCGTGGCCAGGGCCACGTCGGGGCCACGTGCCAGCAGCGCGATGTCGCCGCCACCGCCACTCTGAAGTCGTCCGCCGGCGTCGAGCCAGGCCCCGCCGTCCGCGCGCAGGGCCGCACCATCACCGAGCCGCAGTTCGCCACCGATGGCATCGACGGTGAGCGCGATGTCGCCACCGTCGAGGGTGACCGGGTCGGCGGGGTTGCGGCCGGCCACGGTCGGGGTGTCGTTGACCCAGGTCCCGCTGGTGTCGAGGGTGACGCCCGCGCCGACGCGCACGCCGGGCCGCCCCGTGCCTGCCGGCAGTACGGCCGGGTTCACGGTGACGGCGGTGGCCGCGATGCTGCCGCCCGGGGCGCGGACCGACCGGCCCAGCTCGACGGCCGAGCCGGTCAGGCGGAAAACGCTGTCAGGCCGAAGGTCGAGGGGTGCCAGGCCGGCGAAACCGACGGTTCCGTTGCTGTAAACCTCGGTGCGCGTGAAGCCGCCGGTGCGCAGGTAGTCCGTCGACAGTACGAGGCGGTCGATGGTTGCGGGCACGTCACCACCCGGCGGCACGGTCACGGGTTCGCGGTCGTCGGTGAACAGCACCGACGGGGCGCGGAAGTCCGGCAGCGGCAGGCCCTGGCCATCGGCGAGGCCGACGACGAGCCGGCCGCCCAGGGCGCGCGTGTCGACGGTGCGCTGGCGCGGTCCGGTCGCGACACCTCCCTGCAGCGTGCCGTCGAGCACCAGCGTCGGCGCGGCGACCTGCACGGTGCCGGCGTCGAGGCCCTCGCGATAGCCGGCCTCGTAGCGGCCGAAGCCGGCGCGCAGGCGTTCCTCGACCACGCCCCATTTCGCGTAGACCTTCTGCTCCGTCGGGTTGAGCACCTCGGTGTAGAGGCGGTCGGGCTCGGCGCGGCCGATGTCGACCAGCCGCCCGTCGGGTGCAAGTAGCTTGCTGGTCGCGATGACGCCGCCGCGGTAGTCGATGGCGCCGCCGGAGACATCGAGCGTGGCGCCGTCCGCCACGACGACATCGCCCCGGGACACGAGGCTGATGGTGCCGCCCTTGCCGGTGCGCTCGTTGACGTCGCGGGTGATCGTGGCGACGGCACCGGAGATGTCGGCGAGCGGCGTCCCCTCGCGGACGTCGACGAACACGGCCTGGCCCCGCAGGTCACCGTCCCGCTGCAGCGGCGAGTCCCTGAGTTCGTTGGCGCGCAGCTCCACGCGGACGACGTTGCGGGTGATGTCGACCTCCGCCACCGAACCCGACACGTCGATCCGGGCACCGGACTCCACCCGGATGCGCGCGGCCGGGTCCACCGGCAGCGGCGCGTCGCCGCTGGGCCGGGTGACGCTGGGATTCGGCAGGGCCTGGACGCTGACCTCGCCACCCGGCACGCGCACGAGGCTGCCCGACGCGAACTCGACCTGGCGACCCACCACCTCGACCCGCGACGGGCGCTGGGCCTGGTCGTCGACGGCGGTGGTCGCCAGCGTCGCCTGGTCCGGCAGCACCTCGGTGACGCTGCCGCTGCCGAGCGCCACGGCGCCGGCCTTTTCCGTCAGCAGCGCGAAGGTCGTATTGGTCGGCCGCGTCACGGTGACGGTGTCGCGGGCGAGCAGGCGCACGGAGCCGTTGGATTGCACCGACGTGGACGCCGAGGCCCGGCCGTCCTGGTTGACGGCCAGGCCCACCAGCGTGACGTTGCCGAGCTTGCTATCGATGACGCCAGTAGCCCGGTTCCAGGCCGTACCGCCGGTATCGACCTCCACCAGCAGGCCGCGCAACTCGGGGGCTTCGCTGGCCTGCAGGTACACCTTCTGGCCGGCGGCGAGGATCACCTGTCCCGACGGTGACTCGATGGTACCGGCGTTCTCGACCTGCTGGCCGAAGAGCGCGATGCGACCTCCCCCCTTGGGGTCCGACGTGAGCTTCGCGCCCTCTTCCACCGCCACCTTCACGGTGATGGGGTCGCCGTTGGCGTCGGTTACCACCTCGCCGTTCTGGTCGAGCACGACGGTACGACCGTCGCCGGTGAAGGCGGCCTTGCCCTGGGTGAGCAGCGCGGGATTGAGGATGCCACCGGTGAGCGCGTCGGGGTCGAGGTCCAGGCTCGACGCGATCAGGCCACCGACGTTCACCTGGGAACCGCGGCCAAAGAGGATGCCGTTCTGGTTGATGAGGTAGATCTGGCCGTTGGCGCTAACCGTGCCGAAGATCCGGCTGGGATCGCCCTGGAAGATGCGGTTGACCGCAAGCGAGCTGGTGCCCGGCTGGTTGAAGTTGACGGTGTTGCCGGCCGCGACGTTGAACTCGGCCCAGTTCAGCACGGCGCGGTCGCTGGTCTGGTTCACGTCGAGGCGCGTGCCCGGCGCGTTGACGACCGCCGTGGCGGCCCCGTCGGTGACGAAGGCCGGGATGCCGGCGCAGGTCCCGCCGCCGCAGGGGACCGGCAGGTCGGCCGCGGGCACCGCCGGGGCGGCGACGTACAGCGCCGTGGCGATTACCAGCGCGCAGCGTTCGACGGGCGTCATCAGAAATCCAGCCGCAGCAGGGCGAGGAGCCGGTCGTCACCGGCGTCGGTGGCGGTACCGGCCTTGAACGGCCAGGCCCAGTCCAGGGACGCGGTCAGCGGTGCCAGGCGGGCCCGCAGGCCGAGGCCCGCGCTGTAGACGGTGTAGGCGTCGACCTGGGAGGCCTGCGCATCGAGGATCCGCAGCGTCGCCCAGTCGACGAAGGTGTAGCCCTGCAGGCCATCCATCGCTGACCAGAGTCGCGGACCGACATTGGGGCTGCGCCACTCGACCTGCGCCTGCAGGCCGTAGTCGCCGAGCAGCTCCGACTCGAAGTAGCCACGCACGGTGTCGAGGCCGCCGGCATTGAACTGCTCGTTGGGCACCAGCGGTTGCGGCGTGACCTGGCCGTTGAGCCCGAGGTACAGGGACGTGCCCCACGGCAGTTGCCGGGTGAGGTCGTAGCCGGCGGTGAGGTACACGTAGTTCGCGCGGCCCTTGAAGCGCCGGTCCTCGAACTCCGGCGTGTCGTTCGCGACGTTGCGCAGGCCGAAGTTCAGGCCGAACTCGAGGCCCTGGGTTTGCCGCTCGCCGATGAAGGCGCCGTTCCAGGTGGCGGACCAGTTGAGGTAGCTGACCGGCGTGATGAGGTCGTCCGGGTCGTCGGGGTCGCCACCGAAGCGGATGGCCTCGTCGAAGTCCTTGTAGTCGAACCCCAGCGAGAGCCCCTGGATGAAGCCGCCGGCCGAGGGCAGCGGCACCACCATGCGCCCGCCGATGATCGTGCCCTGGCCGATCACGTTGAGATCGCTCACGGCCACGGCGATGTCGCTGTCGCTCTTGACGCCGTAGACGGCAAAGCTCAGGCCCGAGCCCTTGGGCCGGAACACGTAGCTCGCGGCAAGGACCGACGTTTCGTCCGGATCCTCCGGCGCCACGTTGTACTGCAAGCCGAGGGAGTGGTCGCGCTGCCAGAGGTTGTCGTAACGCAGGCTGGCGCTGACCCGCGAGGAGGTAGTGTTGGGAACGTTGCGGTTGTTGACCTCGACGGACCCGTTGACGGGCAGCTTGTCCTGGACCTTCAGCTCCACGTCCACCGTGCCCGGCGCCTGCCCCGGACGCAGTACCGGCGTGACCAGGCGATCGGCCGAGCGCGTGCCGACCTGGCGCAGCTGCTGCTGGAAGACCGCCAGCCGCGGCACCCGGCCAGGCTCGACCTCCGGCACCTGGTCGCGGATCCAGCCGTTGCTGAAGTAGCGGGCCCCGGTGATGCGCAGGCTGGCGACGCGGCCCTCGGTGACCGCAAGGCGCACGACGCCGCCGGCCACCTGCTGCTCGGGAATGTCGACGTAGACGGTCGCGAAGCCGGCGTCCCGGTAGGCCTTCTCGACGGCGACCCGGGCTTGCTCGACGTCGGCGAGGCGGCGGCCGGGCCCGAGCAGCGGGTAGACCACCGCCTCGAGGTCGCGCGGCGGCAGCAGCGTATTGCCGCCGATGCGGTACTCCCAGACGTCGAAGGGGGGATCAGCTTCAGCCGGGCCTTGCGCGTCCGCCGCGGTGGCGGACACGGGTGCTTCGCCCGAAGCCAGGGCTGCCGGCTTCGCCGTCGCCGCGACGGCGGGGCCGGCCGCGAGCAGCGCGGCAAGGATCCAGGCAGTAACGGTCGGGTGCGTGGTCATGACTACCGGGAACAACCACCGGAAACTGGGAAACGGCCTGCGGAGGACCGATCGCCCGCCTCACCACGGGAGGGACCAGGCACTCGATCGGCGTGAAGGGAACCTGGAAGCGACACCGGCGCCGCGAGGGCGCCGGTGTCTACGTTGCTAACCACTGATCGCCGGCGGTTGCCGACGGGCCTGCCCGGGACCCGCCGGACCGCGTGGACGTCAGGCGGTGGCAGCCGCCTGCCTGCGCAGCGCGCGGCGGGCGACCGGGATGAGCGCGGTGCCGAGCAGCCAGACGGCCGCCGGCGCCGGGACGACGGCAGCGCCGATCTCGACCCTACCCTCGGCGAAGTTCAGGCGGGCCAGCAGGCCCTCCTCGC
>CAYUAX010000201.1:0-8682 GCA_964442845.1 uncultured Bifidobacteriaceae bacterium
GACAGGGCAAGGACCTCGTGTTCGAGACCTGGGAGCTGACGCTGTGAGCCGGCCGGCGAAGGCCGCCGGCGCGCCGGCCTACGTGTGCGGCCACGCGCCGCGCGAGTTCGATCGGCTGGCGCTGCAGTCGCGGCTCTACGAGGCGGTGACGCGGCGGCTGCTGGTGCGCGCCGGCATCGACGCCGGCCAGCACGTCGTCGATCTGGGCTGCGGCGGCGGCGACGTCAGCCGGCTCGCCGCTGACGTGGTCGGCTCGACCGGCCTGGTCATCGGCGTCGACCGCGCGCCGGACGCGGTGACGACGGCGCGAGCGCGGACCGCGCACCTGCCGCAGGTGCGCATCGTCGGCGGCGAACTCGACCAGTGGCGCCCCGACGCGCCAGTGGACGCGGTGATCGGCCGCTTCGTGCTGATGCACCAGCGCGATCCCATCGCCGTGCTGGCGCGCGTGCGCACCTGGCTGCGCCCCGGCGGCGTCGTCGCGTTCGTCGAGTCGGACACCGGCGGGCTGCAGCCGGGCCGGCACTCGCGGCCCCATTCGCCGACCTATCACCGCATCGTCGAGGTGTGGCAGCAGACGCTGCGCGCCGCCGGCGCCCACGTCGGCATGGGCGCCGGTCTCGTCGAGGCGTTCGTCGCCGCCGGCCTCGACGATCCGTCCCTGGAGATCGACACCTACACTTCGGGCGATCCGGCGTCGCCCATCTTCCCGTTTGCGATCGAGAGCCTGCGGGTGTTGCTGCCGATGGCGTCGGCGCACGGCATCACGGCGCCGGCCGAGGCCGAGCTCGACGCGATCGACGCCGCGTTGCGGGCCGAGGTGGCGGCCACCGACGGCGTGCTCAGTGCGCCGCCGGCGTACGCGGTGTGGGCGCGGGTGGACTGAGGCGGCCTCGCGGTAGACTGCCGCCGTCGATGCCTCGCTCCGTCGCGGCCCAGCGGCTGTGGTTCCTCCTCGCGGTGTTGCCGATGGCGGCCGCGGCGGCCCTGCGCGGCCAGGGGCCCAGTGACGGCGTCACCGCGACGACCATCGCCATCGGCGTGGAGGCCGAGGTCGGGTCGCTGTCGCTCGACGGTGAGAACCTCGGCTTTCGCCTGGCATTCGAGGAGGCCAACGCCGACGGCGGCGTGCACGGCCGCCGCCTGGTCTGGACCGATCGACGGCGCGCCAGCGGCGACCCCGCCGACGTCCTCGCCGTGGCCCGCCGGATGATCGACGACGACGGCGTGTTCGCCGTGGTCAACTTCAGTGGCCCGGCCATCGGCGACATCGTGGCGCACGCGCGCACGCGCCGCGTGCCGGTGCTGTTTCCGCACACGGCGCTCATCTCCTCAGCGGGCGAGCGCTATCTCTTCACCTCGTTCCCGCCCTTCGAGGGCGAGTCGGCGGTGATGTTCCGCTATCTCGCCGAGGAGCGCGGGCTGCGGACGCTGGCGATCGCCCACGATCCCAACGCCTACGGCGCGGGGTTTCGCGATCGCCTGCAGGCGTCGGCCGCGCGCTTCGGCTACCGCTACGCCGGCGCAGTGGCGGTGGCGTCGCGGCGGCCGGCCGATCTTTCGACGGAGCTGGCGACGCTCGTCGCGATGAAGCCCGACGCGATCGTGATGGCGTTGTATCCGGAACAGGCGCAGGCGCTGATGGCGGCGCGCGCCCGCGCCGGCTGGACCGGCCGCATGGTGTCGACTGGTCCGCTCACCGACGAGGCGTCGCTCACCGTGCCGGGCGCCAGTGCCGACGGCACGCTCGGCTTCTGTCACTATCCCGACCCCGAGCGCAGCGACGCGGCCGGCGTCGTCCGCTACCGCGCGGCGGTCGCGCGGCTGCGGCCGGGCCGCGCCGTCGATCGCTACACCCTGTACGGCTACACGTTCGGACGCCTGGTGCTGGAAGGCATCCGCCGCGCCGGCCGCGATCTGACGCGCGAACGGTTCGTGGACGCGATGGAAGGCATCCGCGCCTGGGATGCCGGCGACGTGATGCCGCCGGTGAGCTTCTCGGCCAGCGATCATCACGCGCAGCGCGCCGGCTACGTCTGCGAGATGCAGGGCGGCCGGCTGGTGCCGCGCAGCGGCTGGATCGCGCCGTAGCGGCGGAGCGGCCGGGATGCGGGTAGAATCCCGCATGCCTGCGCTGCGGCCCCGAACGATCTGGACCCTGCTGGTCCTCGTCGTCGTCGCGATCTGGGTCGTGGTCGGCATCCCCACCTGGCACGTCCAGCCCTTCAAGCCGCAGACCGGCGACGGCATGGCGTGGTCGTACGCGCTGCGCAGCCGCGGGCCGCTCCTGACCAGCCTCGGCGTCATGCTGGCGGCCGGTCTGGTCCTGCTCGGCTGGCGCGCGACGCGCCGGGCGCTGCCGCGGACCGCGCTGGTGGTCCTGCTGGTCCTGGCGGCCGTGCCGGCGTGGTTCGTGCGCCAGAACCACTTCGAGTGGATGTTCGCGCCGCTGGCGACGCCCGCCTATGCGGCGGCCGCCGACGCGACGTTCCTCACCGACGAGGAGATGGTGATGGGCGTGGCCGCGGGCGACGCCGCGGTGGCCTTCCCAGTCCGCCAGCTCGCGTATCACCACGTCGTGAACACGGAGGTCGCCGACGAGCCCGTCGTCGCCACGTATTGAACGCTCTGTCACACCGGTCTGGTGTTTCGCGCGGCGGTGAACGGACGGACCCTCCGGTTCCGGCTGGTCGGCATCAACAATCAGAACTTCGTGATGCAGGACGAGCAGACCGGCAGCTGGTGGCAGCAGGTGACCGGTGAGGCGATCTTCGGCCCGCTGAAGGGCGCCCGGCTCGAGCTGCTGCCGCACGACGAGGTGTCGTTCGCGATCTGGAAGCAGGAGCATCCACGCGGCCGGGTGCTCACGCCCGATCCGGCCATCGAACAGCAGAAGGAGTACGCGCCCGTCGACTGGGACGAGCGCATGAGTTCCACGCCCACGGTCACGACCCTGCCGCCGGACTCCCCCCTGGCAGCCCGGACGCTGATCGTGGGCGTGGAGCTGCACGGCCACAGCACGGCGTATCCGCTCGAGCGGCTGCGCGAGGCGCGGGCGCTGCTCGACACGGTGGGCGACGTGCCGATCGTCGTGGTCGTGGCCGACGACGGCAAGTCGGTGCGGGCCTTCGACCGTCGGGTCGACGGCATGGATCGCGAGTTCGTGCTGGTGCCCGGCGACGGGTTGCCGGTGCTGGTCGATCTGCTGACCGGCACCGAGTGGAACTTCGCCGGCGAGGCCGTGCGCGGTCCGCTGGCCGGCCGGCGGCTGGCGCGCGTGCCGTTCCTGCTCGACTACTGGTTCGACTGGCAGACTTACCACCCCGACACGACGGTCCACCGCGCCTGGACGCCGCGTCCGCGGCCGGGTGTGTAGGGAGAACTTCCGCCTCGGCGAAGGCGGAAGAGCCACCCTACGACGGCGGCAGGATCGCCACGGCCCGCAGCGGCGCGCCGCTGCCGCCGCCGATCTTCATCGGCAAGGCGATGATCGAGGCCCCGCGCAGCGGCAGGCGGTCGAGCGCCGTGAGGTTCTCGAACGCCGGGATGTTCCGGGCGTAGAGCGCCCGGTGCGTTTCGAACCGGGTCGACTGCCCGTAGTCGATGCTGGCGGTGTCGATGCCGATCGCCTTGACCGGCCGCTGCTCCACCAGCCAGCGAGCCGCGTCGGGATGCAGACCGGGAAAGTGCAGTTGGCGGGCCGCGTCGGCGCCGCGCCCGGCCGTGCCGAGGTAGCGGACGGCATCGGGCCAGCGCTGGGAGAAGCCGGTGCGCAGCAGCAGGATCGCCGTGGCGGGAATCTCGCCCTGCGCGGCCTCGGCGGCCTGCAGGTCGGCGGTCGTGATCTGATAGTCGGCGTCGGCCGCCGCCTTGGCGGTGACGTCCACGACGTAGGCCTCGCCCATCAGCCGCTCGAGCGGCACCTGATCGACGGTCTGGGCACCGCGCGCGAAGTGCACCGGGGCGTCGAGGTGTGTCCCGCCGTGCTCCGAAGAGAAGAAGTTGTTGGCGGCGTAGTAGTAGCCGTCGGGCGTGTCGCCGTCGGCGACGACGTCGAGCCGGAACGCGTCGGCGGTCGGCCAGAACACCGTCGAGCGGTCGTAGGTGTGCGACAGATCGACGAGCGCGCCGGACGCAAAGCTCGCGGCTGGCGGCGCCGTGGCGGGCGCGGGTGCAGGCGCGGGCGGGGCGGACGAACAGGCGACGAGCAGGCTGAGCAGCGCGGCGGACAGGGTCGGGCGCATCGAGGACCTCGGCCGAGACTGTAGCAATGCGGGCCGCTCTCGGTGAAGATCGGAGGACGGGAGGGCTGGGCATGCCGCCAGTCGACGTGGTGTTCAGGAACATGCGCCGCCGGGTGTCGGCGGAGGCGCGCATCAGGGAACGGGCGGCGGCGCTGGCCGGACTCTACGATCGGATCGAGCGGTGCCGCGTCGTCGTCGAGGTGCCGCATCGCCACCACGACGCCGGCAATCACTACCAGCTGCGCATCGAGCTGGCCGTCCCGGGCCGCGACATCGTCGTCGATCACGACAGCTCGCGGCGCACCCGCCTGCCCGACGAGCCGTCGCCGCACAAGAGCTCGGAGACGGCGGTGGAGCATCGCCGGCTGCAGACCGCCGTGCACGATGCGTTCGCCGCCGCCGAGCGCCGGCTGAAGCGGATGGTCGAACGCCGCCGGCCGAAGGCCAATGCGGGGTCACCGCGGCCGGCCCGGCGCCGCCGATCCGAGGCGTAAGTGATGGCGCGGTTCCGCGATCGCGCCGACGCCGCCCGCCAGCTGGCGGCCCGGTTCGACGACTACCGTGGCCGCCGTCCCCTCGTGCTCGCCATCCCGCGCGGCGGGGTGCCGCTGGGCCGGGTCGTCGCTGACGCGCTCGACGGCGACCTGGACGTCGCGCTGGTCCACAAGATCGGCGCCCCGCACCATCCGGAGCTGGCCATCGGCGCGGTCGACGAGCACGGCCACGTCGTCCTCGACGACCTCGCGCACCGGCTCGACGTGCCGCGGGCGGCCATCGACGCCGTCGCCGCCCGCGAGGTGGAGACCTTGCGCGCCCGGCGCGTCGCGCTCGGCACACGGGCGCCACTCGATCCGTCGGGCCGCGTGGTGATCGTCGTGGACGACGGCATCGCCACCGGCTCGACGGCGCGCGCCGCCGTACGTCTGGCGCGCGCGGCGCACGCGGCCTCGGTGATCGTGGCCACCCCGGTGGCCCCACCCGAGGCGGCCGAGCGGCTGGCGACCGAGGCCGATGCCGTGGTCTGCGTGGTCACGCCGCCCGACTTCGCGGCGGTGGGACAGTACTACGACGACTTCTCGCCGGTGGAGGACGACGAGATGTTCGCCGCCCTCCACCCCTGAGCGGTCGCTCAGTCGCGGTCGCGCACGGCGTCCTCGGCGTCCCGCCGCCGCTCGTCCTCGTCCTCGCGGGTGTCGCCGAGCTCCGTCGTCTCCCCGTCGCGCTCGATGCCAATCACGTCGCCGGGCTGTGCCCGATCGTCGGCCGGCGTGCGCGGGTGGTTCGTCCAGGGGTCGGGGGCCGTGTTCGGATCGATCGCCATCGTCATCTCCTCGTTCGAGTCAGAAGCCACACCCCGCCTGATTCGCGATGAACCACAGCGCGATGATCGGCAGGGGAATGCCGATGAGCCAGCCCAAGCCGTATTTCACGTGGGACCTCCAGTGCGTGTTGCCGCGTGAACTGCAGGCGGCGTGCCACCCCGGAGAGCTCGGCAATCGCGCCCGAATCGCCGCGCCGCGGGCGCGGCTGTGGCGCCCGTTGCTCACACACGGCAGGCGGCTACCTCCTCCAAGCGGCGACGGCGCCCGCGCTACACTCCGACGCACATGACCGACCATGCCCGGCACCACCTCGCGGCCATCGTCCTCGTGGCGGGGATCTGGTGTGCCGCCCCGGCGGCGCAGCCGAGCCCGATGCGGGTGGACGTCGTCATCCGCCACGGCACGGTGCTCGACGGCTCGGGAAGCCCGCGCCGGCGTGCCGATGTGGCGGTGGCGGACGGCATCGTCGTCCGCGTCGGCGATCTGACCGGCGTCAGCGCCGACCTCGACATCGACGCCACCGGCCTCTACGTGGCGCCGGGCTTCGTGAACATCCACAGCCACGCCACGCCCGACGGGCTGGCGATCGCGGCCAACATGCTCACGCAGGGCGTGACCACCGAAATCGTCAACGCCGACGGCGCCGGTCCCCTGGACCTCGACGCTCAGCTCGCCGACTTCGCGCGGCGCGGCCTGGCCGTGAACGCCGGCGCCAACATCGGCTTCAACAGCGCGTGGCGCGAGGTGGTCGGTCTCGCCGATCGGACGCCGTCGGCCGGCGACATCACCCGCATGCAACGGCTGCTCGTCGCCGGGCTGAGCGCCGGAGCGTGGGGCGTCTCGGCCGGGCTCGACTACAAGCCGGCGTACTTCGCCCGCACCGAGGACGTCGTGAGGGTCGTGGACGCGGCGCGTGCCTGGCGGACGCTGTTCACGAGCCACGACCGGCTCACGCCGGAGTCGGGCTTCAGCTCCCACACGGCGATGGCCGAGACGCTGGCGATCGGCGCCCGCACGGGCACCACGCCGGTCATCACCCACATGAAGGCGCAGGGGCACGAGCAGGGCACCGTGGAGGTGACGCTGCAACGCCTGCGCGAGGCTGCGGCCCGCGGCGTCGACGCCGCCGCCGACGTCTATCCGTACCTGGCCGGCCAGACCAGCCTGGTGGCCTTCACCGTGCCCGGCTGGGCGCAGGACGGCGGCCGCGACGCGATGCTGAAGCGCTTCGCCGACCCGGCGCAGCGGGCCCGCATCGTCGCCGAGGCCGAGACGGCCATGCAGGCGCGCTTCGGTGGCCCCGAGGGCATCTCCTTGCCCTCACTGCAGCAGGACCTGACCGACGTGATGCGGGCGCGCGGCGTCGGCGCCGGCGAGGCCGTCGTCCGCCTGCTCGAGGAGGGCAGTCCCGGCATCATCGCGCGCTTCGGGAGCGAGGCCGACCTCGTGAAGATCCTGCAGTTCCCGGCCACCTCGGTGGCGTGCGACTGCGGCGCGGTGGTTGGCGACTCGGCGCATCCGCGCTACTACGGCACGTTCCCGCGCGTGCTGGGGCGCTACGTCCGCGAGCAGGGCGCGCTCACCTGGGAAGACGCGGTCCGCAAGATGAGCGGGCTGCCGGCGGCGACGATCGGCCTGGTCGATCGCGGGCGGCTGGCGCCGGGAATGGCCGCCGACGTCGTCGTGTTCGATCCGGCGACGGTGCTCGACCACGCCACCTTTGCGGCGCCGATGCGGCCGTCGGTGGGCATCCGGCACGTCCTGGTGAACGGCCGTCCGGCGCTGCGCGACGGCGTGCTCACGGGACAGCGCGCCGGGCGTCCGCTGCGGCGGGCGCGGTTCATGCCGAGCCGACCGGCGCTCGATCGCGAGGCGCGCCCGCTGTCGGTGCGGGCCGTCTCCGCGCAAGGGGAGGTGTCGATCGATGTTCGTCAGACCCGCGATGCCGCCGCCGCGACCGGTGTCGTCCGGCTGGCGCCGTCGGGAGGCGCCGCCTTCGAAGTGCGAGACCTCGGGCACCTGCAGACGATGCCGGGGTGGGCGAGCGTCACCGGCGTCGCTCGGCGACGGCCCGACGCGCCGTGGACGGCGGTGCTGGTCGTCGTCGACGGCGACCAGGTGATCGTCCAGGCCGGCGACTTCGACTATCGCGGCACCGCCCGGCCCTGACCGCGCCAGCGACGGCCCGTCAGCCCTCGAGGACGTGCAGATCGGGGATGTCGGTGAAGTCGTCGGCGTTCAACGTCCAGAACGCGGCACCGTGATGGAGGGCGCACGCGGCGATCGCGAGATCGACCTCGCGCCCCCGTGCCCGCCGCGCCGATCGATACAGCCGGGCAGCCAGCGCTGCCGCGGCGGCGGTGAAGGGCACCGCGTCATCACCCGGGAACAACTCCTCCTGCGCGGCCAGTTCGGCGCGGGTCCGCGGCCCGCGCCACCACTCGTACAACACGATCGTCGAGAGGTGCAGCCGGTGACCGTCCTCGATCAGCGCGCCGAGCCGATCGAGCGAACGGCGTGGTCCGGTCAGCGCATCGACCAGCGCCGACGTATCGACATGGACGATCACGAGGCCGACCCGCGGCGGCCGCCGGTGCGCCGGGCGGCGCGGATGGCGGCGAGCTCGGCATCGACGTCGGCTGCCGGGCGCGTCGGCTTGCCCTCGCGCAGGCGGTCGAGCACGGCAAGAGCCTTGCGCCGCTCGGCGTCGCTCAGCCGGTCGCTGCGCGCGGCGTATTCGGCGACGGCGTCGCGGACCACATGACTTTGCGGCTTGCGCAGACGCGCCGCCGTCCGCCGAATCTCCGCCACGGTCTCATCACCGAGCGAGAAGGTGACGCGAGCCATAACGGTGCAATACTACCATAACCTGCCGGGCCCGGCCGGCCTGCGCGGCTGCGCTCGCTGGCTGCTCAGGCTTCCTTCCACGGGTTGGTCGCGAAGACCGCCAGCTCCGGCCACAGCACCCGCTGCGGCATCTCGACCGCCGCCATGATCGTCGCGGCGATGTCCTGCGCGTAGAGCTTGTTCGGGTTGTTGCGGCCGGTGCGGCCGCCGAAGTTGGTCTGCACCTCGGACGGGCAGACGCACGTGACGCGGATGCCGTGCGGCCGCAG
>CAYUAX010000202.1:0-8647 GCA_964442845.1 uncultured Bifidobacteriaceae bacterium
GGCCGCCGCAGGCGCCGCAGTCGTGCGCCGACTCGTGCGGGTTGTTGAGGCTGGTGGAGCCGTGCCCGAGGACGACCACCACCGGGGCGAACCCGCGCACCAGGCCGATGTTGGTCAGCGTCGCGGTCACCCGATCGATCGACTCGGCCAGCGAGAAGCCGACCGGCTTGGCGCGGTCGGCCGCCGCCGGCGCGTCGCCCTCGCGCAGCGCCGACAACCGCGTCGCCGGCCGCGGGGCGAAGCGCGACTTCGACTGTTCGGCCCAGCCGGTGACCGCCCGCGGCGCCAGCACGCGGGTGGACGTGCGCACCGCCGAGACCGGCCCCAGCAGGAACGACAGCGCCGCGCCGCCGCTGAGCCGGCGCGACCACTCGCCGCTGCGGCGTTCGAAGGCCAGCCACGCGTCGCGCCAGCGGGTGCGCCGCGCGTGCCAGCCCGACTCGGCCGCCACCGGATGCTCGTACACCTCGTGACCCGGTGTCACCACGACCGGGCAGTGCGCCGCCGGCTCCCGATCGTAGAGGCCCTGGTAGTCGATGGCGACGCCGAAGAACCCGGCGGCACCGTAGGTGACGAGGTCGGGCCCCTGCTCCTCGACCGCGCGGCGGATCGACTCCTCGCGCTCGTCGATGCAGAACACGTACTGGGCGCGCGGCCGTCCTGGCGCTGGTCCGTGCGGCAAGGCGCGACGCGCCGCCAACGCGTCGAGGACGCCGCGGCGGTAGGTGCGCTCGTACGCTTCGTGGAACACCCGCCGCCGCACCAGCGGCGGACACGCCGCGCACTCCCGCCACACGCTGGCCAACGCGGAGTCGTCGAGGCGGGTGACCGCGTCGGCGCCGAGTCCGGCGGCACGGGCCACGTGCCAGAGGCGCGCGGCGGACAGGACGAGCGGTTCGGGCTCGGCCGGCGGGGCGAGGGCCGCCAGTGCCGGCCAGTCCAGCGGCAGGCCGGCCCGCTGGCAGGCCCGCGCGACGGCACGATGCTCGAACAGCAGGCGCACTGCCAGGAACTCGACCAGGCGTGCCGGCGGGCCGCCCGGGTGATCTTCGGGGTGGCGCTCCAGGCGCGCGAACATCCCGGCCCAGCCAGGCAGCGCCAGCGCGGTGTGGAAGAGGTACGGCTCAACCTGGTCGCCGTGGACGCCGAGCGCGGCCAGCGTCGCCCGGATGATGGTGAGCGGCGCGCGATCCTGATCGCGGACCAGGCGCAGGTCGTCTTCGACCCCGCGGCAGGCCCGCGGCGCCAGGGCGCCGCGGGTGTAGAGCGCGGCGACCGCATGCAGGAAGCCCCGCTCGCGATGCGGCATGGCGACGTGCGCCTGCCCGTGATCGAGGAACCCGGCGCCGAGACGGATGAGTTCGCCGTGCACGGGCAGGTCCGGATCGTCGGCGCCGAGCGCCACCAGCACATCGCGGTGGCGCCGCGGCGCGACCGGTGCGGGTGCGGGCGGGCCCGGCCCGCGCCGCACCCGCGCGAGCGCCGCCTGCCACGCCGTCGGATCCCGGCATTCCACCGCCTCGCCGGCCTCGATGGTGAAGGCGAGGCCGGCGGCGTCCTCGCCGCCGCACGGGTCGGCCATCAGCAGCCGCCAGAGCGCGTCGCGGCGCAGCCCGGGCAGCACGGGCTCGGCGGCCCGCGGCCCGAGCGCGGCGGCGATTTCGTGGTCGAGGTCGGCGCCGGCGATCCGCCCGGCGGCGAGCGCCGCGCGGAACTCGGCCAGGCTCAGGTACGGGCGCGCCCCGAGCGCGTCGGCGCCGGCCTGCACCGCGTCGTGGAACGGCAGGTGCTGGAAGGCATGGAGGGTGTTGTGATGGACGAACACGCCGATCGGCCCCTGATCGGGGAGCAGGCCGCCGGCCCGAGCCAGCGCGCGTTCCACCGGATCGTCGGGCAGGGCGTGATGGCCCATGTCAGTGGCCGCCGCCGGCGTGGGCGTGCGCCAGGTCGATGCCGACCAGCGTCACCTTGATCCGGCGGTGCTTGGCGTCCTCGACGAACGTCGCCAGCACTTCCTTCACGTCGTGATCGATGTACTCGCCGGTGCCGTCGATGACCACTTCCTCGCCGTCGTCCACGTCTTCGAGCGCCGAGACGATGCCCGGCTTGGAGACGAAGGTGCCGTCGCGGCGGAAGCGCATCCGCCAGCGGCCGGCGTCGTCGCGCTCGGCCACCACCGCCCGCTTCGAGTTCTCGTAGAGCACGAACATGATGCCGACGACGATGCCGACGATGACGCCCTTGAGCAGGTCGAGGGCCAGCACGGCGATGATGGTGATGGCGAACGGCAGCAGTTGAGTGATGCCGAGCTTGACCTGGGTCGAGAACAGCGCCGGCTTGCACAGGTTGAGGCCGACCTGGATCAGCACCGCGGCCAGGCCGGCGAGCGGGATGCGGTTGAGCAGCGGGCCGGCGACGATCACCGCCACGAGCAGCAGCGCGCCGTGGATCAGCGACGACAGCCGCTCGCGGCCGCCGGCGGCGACGTTGGCGCCGCTGCGGACGATCACCGCGGTGACCGGCAGACCGCCGAGGAAGCCCGACACCGTGTTGGCGGCGCCCTGGGCCAGCAGCTCGCGGTCGGGCGGGCTGCGCCGCTTCAGCGGGTCGAGGCGATCGACGGCCTGCACCGAGAGCAGCGTCTCGATGCTGGCGACGATGGCGATGGTGGCCGCGGCTATCCAGGTGTCGGGGCGGATCGCGGCGGCGAAGTCGGGGCGCGGCAGCGCCGCGGCGAGGCCGGCGAGTCCGCCGAGCGGCACGTCGACGTACTGGCTCGGGCCGAGGGCGAGGCCCGTCGATCCGCGCAGGAACTCGGCGAGCGCCGCGCCGACGATGACCGTGACCAGCGCCGGCGGAATCAGCTTGTAGCGGGCCAGCGGCGTGTGCTTCCACCCGTAGAGCAGCGCCAGCGACACCGCGGCGATGATCGCCGACCCGGCGTGCAGCTGGGCGGGGATGTCGGTCAGCCCGCCGGTGACGCCGAACGCCACCGGCAGCTGCTTCCAGACGATCGTGATGCCGATCGCCGCGAGCATGCCCTTGATCACGGCCGAGGGCACCATGGCGCTGAAGCGGCCGAGCTGCAGCACGCCGAAACCGGCCTGCAGCACGCCGGCGAGGAACACCGCGGTGAGGAACGGCGGAATGCCGCCCAGTCGGGTGACTTCAACCAGGACGATCGAGGTCAGACCGGCCGCCGGGCCGGTGACCGACAACGGCGAGCGGCTGATCCACGGCACGACGAGGCCGCCGCAGATGCCGGCGATCAGGCCGGAGACCGGCGGGACGCCGCAGGCGATGGCGATGCCGAGGCACAGCGGCACCGCGACGAGGAAGACGACGACGCCGGCGACGGCGTCCTCACGGGGATAACCGAACATGGACGATGCGTGTTGCATGGAAATCAAGCCAGAGTCGTCGGACACCACGGGCGCCGCGGCGTACCGCAGCGCGATCACGGGTTCACACGGCGAGCCGTGTGCCACGTGCACGAACCGAGGAACCTAGGCGGAGGGAGGTGCGCGGCCGCGCGGTCGCGCGGCGTCGAGGCGGGACGGCGGGGCGGGCAGGGCCACCGCGGCAAGCACGACGAACGTGCCAGGTGGTGCCGGCGAGGCGACCACGGGGCCAGGTGGGGCCATCGGCCCCTGGCCCTGATCGGGCGCCGCCTGTTCCACCACGCTGAGCGCGGCGCCTTCGACATCGCCGGCGACGTGGCCGCCATCGACATCGAGCCGGTGCGCGCCGACCCGCGTGACGCGGGCGTGCAGCGTGCGATCGGTGCCGCTGATCTCCATGGCCGCGCCCGCCTGGGCGAGCGCCATCGAGACGATGACCCCGATCAGCAGATCGGACGCGAGGCGGGTCGGCGACAGTCGCATGGGAGGCTGGGCTGTGCGCGGCGTCCGCCCAGATTACGTCACGGCTGCGGGGAGGTCAAAGCATGGGCTGGCTCCCGTGGGGCTGGCCCATGTCTTCGAATGTCCGCGCCCGCCACCTATTTCTTGGCGACGGCCGGGTGCGTGTACGGCTTGAGCACCCGGTCCGGGTCCGGCCGGATGCTCAGGTAATCGACGAACTCGGGGATGTCGCTCCACCCGTGGGGCACCCCGGCCGGGATGATGATGATGTCGCCGGTCTTGACCAGGCGCGTGACGACGCCCGGGCCGGCGATGGCGCCGCTGCACGACGGGCCGTTCAGGATGGTCGTCACCGCGCTGTCGGGCGCCGACTTGCGGCCGTTGACGATGCGCCCGCCCGTGATCATCGTGCCGCTGCCGCCGACGATCACGTAGGTCTCGGTCTGGTGGTCGTGGGCGATGCCGCCGCCGGGCGAGCCGGCCACCGGGGTGGGAACCTGATCGCCACACGGCGCGGGCGCGGCGGCGGCTGCCGCGCCGGGGGCCGCCGGCGCCGGCGGCTTGGCGTTGCGGGTGCTGCCGCGATGGACGATGCCGACGGCCTCGTTCAACTTGCCGATGTCCACGCTGACGATCTGGCGATCGACGCCGGGCAGCGCGTTGACCTTCTTCACGTCCTCGTCGGTGATGTAGGTCGCCGCCTTGGGACCCATGTTCTCCACCTGTGCGAGCGCGACCGCGGGCCCGAGAACGACCAGGAGCAGAGGCAGTGCCAGTGGCTTCATCCGTCCCTCCAGGGGCGTCACTATAGCCTGCCCGCCGATGGCCCGGGGGGCATGCCGTGCAAGGATTTGCCGGTGACGACGAATCACTGGACGTGATGGACTTCGCCCCGCCACCCCCGTCGAGCCGCGAGCGCTTCGTCGCGCTCGTCGAGGCGCACCGCGGCATCCTCCATTCGGTCGGCCGGGCCTACTGCTGGGACGACGCCGAGCGCGACGACCTCGTGCAGGAGATGCTGGTGCAGGCGTGGCGGGCGTTCCCGCGCTACGACGCCGTGCGGCCGTTCGGGACGTGGCTCTACCGGCTCGCCCTCAATGTGGCCATCTCGTACGTGCGCCGCGCCGCCCCGCGCCGCGGCCGCACCGTGCCGCTCGACCCCGACCGCCACGATCGCCCGGCGCCCCCGGCCGCCGACGCCGAGGACGTCAGGGTGGCCGCGCTGCGTCGGCTGGTGCAGGCCTGCGACCCGCTCGATCGCGCGCTGCTGCTGCTCTACCTCGACGACCGCCCGCACGCCGAGATCGCCGACGTGCTCGGCCTCACCGTGAGCAACGTCGCCACCAAGATCCATCGCCTCAAGCGCCGCCTGCGGCGCGACCTGGGAGCCCCGTGATGGCCGATGCCTTCGATCTCGACGACCTCAAGCAGACCTGGCAGCGCCTCGATCGCCGGCTGGCGCGGCAGGACGCGCTGCTGCTCGACGGCCTGCGGCAGCGCCGTCTCGACATCCTGCGCGGCACGCTCGCGCCCCTGCGCTGGGGGCAGCGCCTGCAGATCCCGATCGGCATCCTGGTGGTGGTGTGGGCGGTGTGGACGTGGCGCACGTGCTGGGACCTGGTCAACGTGCGGGTCGCGGCGATGGTGATGCAGGCCTACGGCGCGGCGCTGATCCTCGCCGGCGCGCAGACGCTGACCTTGCTGGCGCGGCTCGACTACACCGCGCCGGTGGTCGAGATCCAGCGGCGCCTCGCCGAGGTGCAGCGGTGGTACAGCGTGACCGGGCTGGCGCTCGGCATGGCGTGGTGGCTGCTGTGGCTGCCGGCGCTGCTCATGATCGGCGGGGCCTTCGGCCTCGATGTACTGGCCCGCGGCCGGTGGGTGCTGGCCGGCTACGCCGCGACGTGCCTGGTCGGGCTCGGCGGGTCGCTGTGGCTGGTGCGCCGGGCCGAGAACTCCGAACGGCCGGCGGTGCGCGCCTGGGCCCAGCGCGCCGCCGTTGGCGAGAGCCTGTCTCGCGCCACGGCGATGCTGGCCCGCATCCGCCAGTTCGAGGCCGACGACGACGTCGGCCAGGGCCGGTGATCGGGCGGTGTCGGCGGCGAGGATTTTCGAGTATCGTCCGCGCTATGCCGAACCTTCGCGTCGTCGTGCTCTTCGTCGCCGCCGCCGTTGCCGGGGCCGGCGCCGCGCAGCTCACTCAGCAGCCGCCACTGCCGCCGCTGGTCGTGCCGATGCCCGAGATCCTCAAAGCCTACACGCCGGTGACCAGCGAGCGCCTGCGCGCGCCGGCCGACGGCGAGTGGCCGATGATTCGCCGCACCTACGACGGCTGGGGTTACAGCCCGCTCGAGCAGATCACGCCGGCCAACGTCGCGTCGCTGCGTCCGGCCTGGGTGTTCTCGACCGCCGTGGGCAGCGGCCACGAGGCGGCGCCGGTGGTGGTCAACGGCGTGATGTTCGTCTCGACGCCGGGGCACCGCGTGGTCGCCGTCGACGCCCGCACCGGCGACCTGCTGTGGCGCTACATCAAGGAGGTGGAGGAGTCGATCATCGCGCCGCATCCGACCACGCGCGGCATCGCGGTGTACGGCACCAAGGTGTTCTTCGCCGCCAACGACGCCACGCTGGTGGCGCTCGACGCGCGCACCGGCAGCCAGGTGTGGACGGCGAAGGTGGCCGAGAACAAGGACGGCTACTACATGACGCTGGCGCCGCTGGTGGCCAACGGGACCGTGATGGTCGGCGCCTCGGGCGGCGAGCTCGGCATCCGCGGCTTCGTCGCCGCCTACGACGCCGAGAGCGGCAAGCCGCTGTGGCGCACCTACATGGTGCCGGCGCCGGGCGAACCGGGCAGCGAGACGTGGCCGAAGGGCGAGCAATGGAAGAACGGCGGCGCCCCGGTGTGGGTGACCGGCAACTACGACGCGGCCACCAACCTGGCGTTCTTCGGCACCGGCAACGGCGGCCCGTGGATGGGCGACCAGCGGCCCGGCGACAATCTCTACACGGCGTCCACCGTGGCTCTCGACGTCGCCACCGGGCGGATCAGGGGCCACTTCCAATACCACCCGAACGACTCGTGGGACTGGGACGAGGTGTCGCCGCCGATCCTCGTGGACTTCCAGCGCGGTGGACGCACGGTGAAGGGGCTCATCGACGTCGCGCGCAACGGCTACCTGTGGTTCCTCGAGCGCACCGACGGACCGATCCGGTTCGTGGAGGGCAAGCCCTACGTGCGACAGACCGCGTTTCGCAGCCTCGACCCGGTGACCGGCCGGCCCGACGTCGATCCGGCGCGCAAGCCGGGCACCGGCAAGACCGCCGACTTCTGCCCGTCGCACTGGGGCGGCAAGAACTGGCCGCCGATTGCCTTCAGTCCGAAGACGCGGATGATCTACATCCCGGCCAACGAGAACCTGTGCGGCACGCTGATCGGCCGGCCGGCCACCTACAAGGCCGGCAGCAGCTACACCGGCGCCACCAGCACGCTGGTGCTGGCGGACGGCGCCGATCACATCGGCGAAGTGCAGGCGTGGCACGTGGACACCGGCCAGCGCGTGTGGATGCATCCGTTCGCCTCGTCGGCCAACTGGGGGCCGATGCTGGCGACCGGCGGCGGCGTGGTGTTCAGCGGCGGCACCGCCGACCGCAAGTTCCGCGCCTTCGACGCCGCCAGCGGCAAGGTGCTGTGGGAATTCCCGACCAGTTCCGGCATCACCGGGCAGCCGTCGTCGTTCGCGATCGACGGCACCCAGTACATCGCCGTGCAGGCGGGCTGGGGCGTGGACGCGCGGGCGATGCAGGCGCGGCTCAACCGGCTGCAGCCCGGCAAGTTCCCCGAGGTGCCCGAGGGCGGATCGATCTGGGTGTTCGCGCTGCCGCGGTGACCTGGGATGGGCGTCCGGCCCTCCGTTCGGCTTCGCGTTACATCGTGCGCGTCGGTGTCGGCAGCTGCAGCAGGAACGGCGTGTCGCGCAGCTCGCGGCTGAGCCGCGCGTAGCGGCCGCGCCAAGCCTCGAAGTGGCGGCCCATCGTGTCGAGCAGCAGGGCCTTGGCGGCTTGCGGTTCGCGATGCGCGGCGCGGAAGAAGAAGCCGGCGCCGAGGTCCGCGTACCAGCGCACGTTGTGGCGGCTGCGCGCCTGGTCTTCGAAGAAGCCGGCCATCATCAGGCAGTGCGTGCCGGCGGTTTCGAGCAGGCTGGCGTCGAAGGGTTGGCCGGGGTCGACGACGAAGGTGTCGAACACGGTTTCGAGGCTCGACGGCGTGGGGAACTCTGTGGTGGTCGCCGTGGAGACCTGCGCGTAGTGCGCCAGCACGCTGGCGTTGTAGAGCAGCTCCTGGCGATCGACGGCGTCGCCCGCCACGTCCTTCAGGCCGACGAAGAAGAACTCCAGCGTCTGGCGGTGGTCGCTTGCGAGCAGCGTGCGCAGTGGCCCCATGGCGTCCCTCCGGAAGCCGCGGGGCCATCGAGGCCTCGCGGCCTATGTGAATGCGGATAGCAACTGACGTGCCACGGCCGTCCGGTGGCGGACTTCGAGAAATCCGGCCGAAAATCCCGCCGGCGTGGCGGCGATGCCCTCCGGGAGTGACGCCGCCCGTTGACGTTCCTTGACAGGTGCCGAGCCGGCCCAGGTGTAGGCTTAGCGGGCCTCAAGGAGCCCCGCCGCATGAGCCACCGCGTGCTGTCGTTGACGTGCGTCCTGCTGTTGTCGAGTCTCGGCGTCGCCGCCCAGCGCCCCGCCAACGCGCCGGCCACCGGACCGGGCGGCACGCCGCCTGA
>CAYUAX010000203.1:0-6868 GCA_964442845.1 uncultured Bifidobacteriaceae bacterium
GAGCTGCAGCGCGCGGTCACGCGCATTCGCGACGCCGCGGCCATCGCGCCGGCGCCGATGCCGGCGGCCGGCGACGCCCATCCGCTGGCGGCGGTGTCGGTGGTCGACAGCCTGGCCCGCGTCGTCGGCGGCAGCCCGCGCGCCGCCGACCTGGCGCGGCTGATCGTCCCCGAGCTGCGGGCGCAGTCGCCGGGCGCGGAGTTCATCGTCTACCTGACGTCGGCCACCGGGCAGCGGCTGGTCGCCCGCGCCACCAGCGGCGCCCCGGTCCACGGCGCCCACGACATGTCGATCGTCGTCGGCGAGCGCATCAGCGGCTGGGTCGCCGCCAACCGCCAGCAGGTGGTCAACTCGGACGCCCGCCTCGACCTCGGGCCGCTGGCCCAGTCGGCGGCGCTGCAGTACTGCGTGGCGACGCCGCTGGTCGACGCCGACCGCGTCGTCGGCGTGCTCACCGGCTACGCCACGACGCCGTTCAGCGACGACGCCGCCCGTCAGCTCGCCGCGCTGGCGCCGCGCCTGGCGCCGGTGCTGGCGATGGCGGCGGACGCCGAAGAGGCGGCGCCGCGGCCGGCTCGGACCGCCATCCGCGCCGGTCGCGCCGACCTGCGCGTCGCGGTCAGCAACTAGCGGAGGCGCCGCCGGCTCAGCGCCCCGCGCCGGCCGACGCGCGCACCTGCGCCAGCACCGCGGCAATCGACTCGCGCACCACCGACACCAGATGGTCGATGTCGGCGTCGCTCGTGACCAGCGGCGGCGCGATGCAGATGCAGTCGAGCACCACGCGGGTGTAGAGGCCGCGCTCGAGCATGGCCTCGGTGAGCTTCTGGGTCACGCCCAGCTCCGGCGCGTGCAGCTGCTTCGTCGCCTTGTCGGCGACGACCTCGACGGCGGCCATCAGCCCGAGGCCGCGGACGTTGCCGACGCCGTCGGCCGTCTCCAGCTCGCGCAGCCCGGCGAGCAGCCGGGCGCCCGACGTCGCCGCCCGCGCCACCAGGCCCTCGCGCTCGAAGACGTCGAGATTGGCCAGCGCCACCGCGCAGCAGGTCGGGTGCGCCGAATAGGTGAAGGCGTGCATCCAGCGCTTCCCCGCCGGCACGCCGTTCATCACGTCGCGCACCTTGTCCGACACGCCGATACCGCCGAGCGGGATGTAGCCGCTGGTGATGCCCTTGGCGAACTGCATGATGTCGGGCTCGATGCCGAAGTGCTCGAGGCCGAACCAGCGGCCGGTGCGGCCGAACCCGGTGATCACGTCGTCGGCGATGAGCAGCACCTCGTAGCGATCGCAGATCTCGCGGATGCGCCGGAAGTAGTCGGGCGGCGGCACGATCACGCCGCCAGCGCCCTGGATGGGCTCGGCGATGAAGGCCGACACCGTCTCCGGCCCCTCGCGGAGAATCGCCTCTTCGAGCCGGTTGGCCATGGCCACGCCGAGGCTGACCGACGGGTCGGTGTTGACGAACCGATACGGATCCGGAGCGTCGATGTGCGAGAAGCCCGGCACGCGCGGCTCGAACATCGGCCAGAACACCGGCAGCCCGGTGGCGCTCATCGCCGCCAGCGTGAGGCCGTGATAGGCGCGGTGGCGCGAGATCACCTTGGTCTTCTCGGGCTTGCCGAGCGCCTTCCAGTAGAACCGCGCCGTCTTGAACGACGTCTCGGTCGATTCGGCGCCGCCGCTGGTGAAGAAGAACGTGTTGATCGACGGATAGGCGATGGCGCTCAGCCGCTCGGCCAGCGCGATGGCCGGCTCGTTGGTGCCGCCGGCGTAGGCCGAATGGAACGCCAGGGTCGCCATCTGGCGCTGCGCGGCGTCGGCGAGTTCGCGCCGGCCGTGGCCGATGTTCACGTTCCACAGCCCCGACAGGCCGTCGAGGTAACGGCGGCCGGTGGAATCCGTGATCCACGCGCCCTCCCCCTTCACCCAGAGCCGGGTCGCGGCGTGGGCGGACGGGTGATGCAGGGGATGGAGGAGGTGGGCCTGATCGGTGGCGAGCGTCGTGGACATGGGCGGAATTCTAGCAGCCCGCCGTCGAGCCGTGGCCGACTGCCGGCCGACCGGCCGTCCCCGCCGCTGGAGGGCCGGGCCGCATCGCCGGCCGCCGCCCCGCCGTCTCCTCCGCCATGGACCTCGACCCGCTGCTCTCGGCGTCACCGGCCGTCCAGCTCCACGTCGTCACGGTCGTTCCGGCGTTCCTGCTCGGCACGTGGCTGCTCTTCGCCAGCCCCAAGGGCTCGTCACGCCACCGGCTGATCGGCAAGGTCTACCTTGGCCTGATGGGCGTCACGGCGATCGCCGCGCTCTTCATCCGCTCGTTCATGGACGCCAGTCTGGCGGTCGGACCGCTCAGGCTCGGCTGGATCCACCTGTTCGTGCCGCTGACCGCGCACGGCATCTACGGCGCCTTCGCGACGATCCGGGCCGGCGACATCCGCGGCCACCGCGGCGCCATGCGCGGGCTCTACTTCGGCGGCCTGATCGTCGCCGGGCTGCTCGCGTTCATGCCCGGCCGGGTGATGTACCGGATGTTCTTCGGCTGAGGTCTGCGGCGCGAGCGGGTCAGCCCGCCGCCGGCAGGCTGAGCGAGAAGCGGCAGCCGCCGCTATCGGTGGCGGCCAGGTCGAGCGCTCCGCCATGCGCTTCGGCGATGCGCCGCGCCGCCGCCAGTTGCAGCGCCGCGGTGGCCCCGGCAGGATGCGCCGCCCAGGTCGGATCGAAGAAGCGGGCGTGCGCCGCCACCGGCACGCGGACCGCCGACTGGCTGATCTCGACGGTGCGGTTGGCGGTATCCACCCGCGGCGCCAGGGTGATCGTGATGCGGGCGGTCTCGCCGCGATCCTCGATGAGCGCGCGCACGGCGGCCAGCACGCCGCCGACCGCGGTGGTCAGCAGCCGCTCGTCGCCGAACACCGGCGCGGCCGTGGCTGGCATGGTGACCGCCGGCGCCCCGCCGGCGAGCCGGTACTCGGGGGCGAACGCATCGTCGACCGCGCGGCAGACGGCGGCCAGGTCGACCTCGTCGAGCGACGGCAGCGGGTCGGCTTGGAGGACGGCGGCGGCATCGACCGCGAAACGCGCGCGCGCCGCTTCGGCACGCGCCAGGTCGATGGCGACGCGGTCGCGCAGGGGCCGCCCGCGTCGCGACAACTGCGCCAGCGACGCGTCGATCGCCTCGAGCGAGGCCTGCAGAGTGTCGATCACGCCGGTGACGTCCACCGCACGCGGGCTCGCGGCGGGCGGCGGCTCGATCGGCAGCGGCGGCGGCGCGGCGGCCGGCGTCCCGACGGGCGTCGGCGGCGCCACCAGCGCCTCGACGTAGTGCGCTTCGTGGCGCATGCGGTAGCTCGGCGGCAGCCCTTCGCGCGCCGGACGGGCCGGCTCGTCGGCGGACTCGTCGTCGCGATCGAGATCGTCGGCGTCGTCGTCGAGATCGTCGTCGCGCCGGACGGCGGCGGACTTCAACGGCGCGTCGGTTCCACGGGACGAACGCGCGTACGGCGGCAGATACGAGGGAGCATCGGACACGGGCGGGCCTCGCGAACGCTGGGTCGGATTAGTTTACCCCACCGTCCGCGCGGGCGGGATCACTCTTTCGTGATCGGCGCGCGAATCGCGCGGCCCGGCCGCGCGTTGGTCACGTGCCCGCCATCGACGACGACCTCGCCGCGGACGATCACGAACGGGATGCCCGCCGACGGGATCGTCGCGTCCTCGTAGGTGGCGCGGTCGATCACCGTCGCCGGGTGGAAAATCGTCAGGTCGGCGTCGGCGCCGACCTTGACGCGTCCCTTCCGGGCCATCGCCGGCACGCGACGTTCGAGGCGGCGCGCCGGCTCGAGCGTCATGCGCCGCAGCGCGTCCATCAGCGGCACGGCCTGCTCCTCACGAACGTAGCGGCCGAGCACCCTCGCGAAGGTCCCCGAAGTGCGCGGGTGGCCGCGGCCCTGCTCGATGAAACCGTCGCTGGCGATCATCGCCAGCGGACTGGCGATTGCCGCCCGGGTCTGCGCCTCGGATCGGCCGTGGATGATCACCGTACCGCCGGTCTTGCGCGCCGCCGCGAACGTGGCCCGCGTCAGCCGCTCGCCGCTCGACACCAGTTGGTGCTGGCCGAAGCGTTCGTCGGGCCAGCGCTCCCAGTCGTCGAACAGCGCCGACTGGATCTCGGTCATGCCGGCCCCGTACGGATACGCCTCGGTCGTCACATCCTGCCCGGCGTCCCGAGCCGCCTGGATCTCGCGCAGGAACAGGTCGATCTCGTCGCCGGCCACCGAGTTGACGTGGACGATGTGCAGGGCCGCGCCGGCCTGCCTGGCGGCGGCGATGGTCTCGCGCAGCCCGCCGATGTCGCCGCGCATGTGGATGTGCGCCGACGCGCCGCCGGCTGCGGCGACCGCGAACATCCGCTCGATCTCGGCCATCGGCGCCCCCGGCGTGTAGGCGCTGCCCAAACCCACGGCCACCGCGCCCTGGGCGAGGCCGGTGCGCAGGATCGCCGCCATCGCGGTCACCTGGGCCTCGGTCGCCGCGCCGCTGCCGCCGATGCCGGCGGGCAGCAGCCCCCGACCGGGATCGCCCAGGACCTTCATGCGCGCCGGGATGTGCCCCACCGAGACGCCGTGGTTGACGATCTGGCCGCCTTGTCGCGCGTCGTACCACGCCGCGACGTCGCCGGTGCCGACCTCGAGCTCGAACGCCGAGGTGACGCCGTCGCTGACCATCATCCGGTAGCTCTCCTCCTGCTGGCCGTGTTCGTGGAGGTCGATGAAACCCGGCGCGACCACGTGCCGGGCAGCGTCGATCACGCGGATGCCGGTCAACGGCGCGGCCGACACCGCGGCGATCGCGCCAGCACGGATGCCGACATGGCGCACCGCATCGAGGCCCGACTCGGGGTCCATGACCCGACCGTTGGCGACGACCAGATCGAATGGCGCGACCTCTGGTGCTGGCGTGGTGCACCCGGCCAGCACGAGACACAAGACAGGGACCAGGGACCGGGGACCGGGGACCGGGGAAGAGATCAATCGGTGTACGAAACAGCGTGGCATCGCGACAGAGTGACTGCGCATTTCCCCGATCCCTGGTCCCCGGTCCCCGGTCCCTATTTGGATCGTGCCAGTTCCATCACGACGTCGGTCTGGAACCGCACGAAACGGTGGAGTTCCTCGACGAGGATGCGCTCCTGATCGCTGTGCGCGCCGAAGCCCTTCTGGCCATCCTCCTGATCGGTGGCCGGGCCGATGCCGTAGCACTGGACGCCCTTCGACCGGATCTGCGCCATGTCGGTGGCGCCGGTGCCCATCGTCGGCAGCGACACGGTGTCGTAGTGCTTGCGGATCTGCGCCTCGATCACCGTGAACGCCTCGGTGTTGAGCCGCGACCCGCCGGCCGGCCGGTAGCGATCGCGGAACCAGCGCACCTCCACCTTGGGGTCGTCGACCACCTTGCGCACCTGGTCGAGGAACTTCTCCTGATCCTCGTCGGGGTGCAGCCGCACGTCGATGGTGGCCCTGGCCTCCGAGGGGATCACTTGTAGCGGAAGCCGGTCGACATGATCGTCGGCACCAGCGAGGTGTGGGTCATCGACCAGTGGCTGGGCTCGTTGACGAGCATCCAGTCCTCGACCGGGCCGTGCACCTTCGGATCGGGGTTCAGCAGGTCGCGATAGCGCTGCGCCGTGGCGGCGTCGGCCGTCGACGCCAGCTGCTTGAAATACGAGGCCGTCGTCTCGTTGAGGCGCAGCGGCGGCTTCCACTGGCCGATGCGGCCCACCGCGGCGGCGACCGACAAGACGGCGCTGTTCTGGTTGGGTACCGAGCCGTGTCCGGCCGGGCCGGTGACGATGAGCTCGATCGGCCGCGGCTCCTTCTCGGTCGTGCCGATGTTGGCCTGCTTCACCTTGCCGCCCTGGCGCTGCACGCCGCCGCCCTCGGCCAGGCAGAACTCGGCGTCGATGGCGTCGAAGTGGTGGTCGATCATGAACTGCGCCCCGAACTCGGGGGCGCCCTCCTCGCCCGACTCGGCGAGCAGAATCACGTCACGATCGAGCGCCGTCTTGTTGCGGTGGAGCTGCAGGACGAGCATCAGTCCGGCGACCAGGTTGTCCTTGTCGTCGACGGTGCCGCGGCCGTACACGTAGCCGCCGTCCACCGTGCCGCCGAACGGCGGGAACGTCCACTTCTTCGCGTCGACGGTGACGACGTCGGTGTGGCCGAGCACCAGGATCGGCCGCTTCCTGCCGCTGCCCTTGATGCGCACCACCAGGTTGGGCCGCTGCGGGTCCTTGGCGAACACCTGGTACGGGATGCCCTCGGCGTCGAGCACCGTCTTCAATTACTCGACGGCGCGGATCTCGTTGCCCGGCGGGCTGCTGGTGTCGGCCTGGATCAGCGCCCGGAAGTGCCTCAGGGTCTCGGCCTCCAGCGTGGCCGGCGCCGACTGGCCCGAGAGGAGCGCGGTGGCGACCGTCACGACGGCCAGGGTGGTGAGCCAACGGGTCGTCATGGCGGACATAGTACATGGGGACAGTCCCGAAGAACGGGACGGTCCCCGTGTCGTGCCGAGCGGAGGGCCGGTCCCGTCGATCAGCGCGGGCCGCCGGCGCGCGGTCGCGCCGAGCGGATGCGGTTGCGCATGCCGATCGTGTCGAGGTCCGGCACGTGGCGATCGACGATCAGGCAGCGGCCGCGGAAGCCGGTCTGATCGCACACTTCCCAGCTGCCGCTCAGCCGCAGGCTGTCGGCGCGGCCGCCCATCGTGCCCAGCGACGAGGCCGCCGTTTCGAAGGCCCGCGACGCGCCGCCGAAGTTCGCGCGATCGAACAGCTCCAGCCGGCCCCCTCCGGGGAACAACCCGCCGCCC
>CAYUAX010000203.1:6878-7148 GCA_964442845.1 uncultured Bifidobacteriaceae bacterium
GCCCCGGGCCGGGAAACGGCGGCACGATGCCGTCGTTGAAGGGACGCACCGACGACACGCGGCCGGTCAGACCGAACGGCAGGGTGTCGAGGTCGCGGTCGACGACCTGGCAGTTGCGGAAGTTGTTGTCGCGGCAGAGCTCCCACGGCTGGCCGCCGAGCTGCACGCTGCGGGTGTCGTCGTTGAACCCGACCAGCTGCAGGTCGCGGATCGCGCCGCGCACGACGCGACGGTTGCCGCCGAATCCGGGCCGATCGTAGAGCACGAGGC
>CAYUAX010000203.1:7158-8623 GCA_964442845.1 uncultured Bifidobacteriaceae bacterium
ACGCCTGGTACGCGCGCCGAGCGGCGTGGACACACGAGGCCGTCGCGCGGCACGTTGCCGCCGCCCCCGCCGCCGCCCCACCCGCCGTCGTCGCGCACCCGGCGTACCGACGAGATCCGGTTGTCCCACCCGCTCGTCCGCAGGTTGTCCTCGGTGTTGTAGAAGACCTGGCACTGGCCGCGGTAGTTGGCGAACTCGCAGACCTCCCAGTACTCGCCCGGCGCGGCGCGCAGGCTCGAGATGCGGTTGTCGAGGCGGATGCCCGACAGCGACGGCATGTCCCGGGTGATGGTCGCGTTCTGTCCGCGGTAGAAAGCCCCGTCGAACACCGACAACCCGACGCCGCCCATGTCGCGCTCCTGCGAGGCCGCGGTCGCGGCCGTAGTCACCGCGATGGCCAACGCTCCTGCCAGGCCGCACCAGCTCAGCCGCATTCGGTCCCTCCCGGAAGACGCTCAGCCTTCTGGGACGCCGTCACCCCGCCACTGGTTCCTGCACGCGCTCGCCCCACCACCGTTCGAACCGCGGCGTCAGCCAGAGGACCCACGGGACGAGCAGCGCGCCGGCGACCAGGTCCACCACCCAGTGGTGCCGCAGATATACCGTGGACACCAGCAGGCCGACCACGAACACCAGCAGGACCGGGAAGTACCACCGGCAGTAGCGCCAGGCGTAGACGAGGCTGAGACAGCTGACCGCCGAATGCAGGCTCGGGAACGCCGCCCGCGCCGCCTGGTTCGGCATCATCTCGATCAGCGCCTGCTGGAAGTTGGCGATCGGCCCGCCGCGCAGGGTGACCGAGAACAGGCCGAGGGACTCCAGGTAGAGGCGCGGCGGCGCCGCCGGGAACAGCACGTAGAGCACGTAGCCCGAGTAGAAGCAGAGGATCGTGCCGAGCAGTACGTGGCGGGCCGCCACGCGCTTGCCGGTCGCCCACAGCAGCAGCACGACCGACGGCGCGACGACGTAGAAGTTGGCGTAGAAGACCGTGAAGAACTCGGTACGCGCCGGCGTGATGTAGCGCTCCGCCCACACCACCGGCTGGCCGCCGAACAGCCACTCCTCCGCCGCGGTGAGGTAGTGGTGGATGTCGTGCGGGTTCACGAACCGCACGGTGTCGTGGAGGTTCGTGTAGACGGCGATGCACATCGCGAACGGCAGGATGGTGCGGAGGAACTCCGCCACGCCGTGGCCGCGCGATCCGGCCGAGGCGCGGCGCAGCCAGCGCTCGATGCCGACGACGACGCCAGCCAGCACCACCACCGCCGCCAGCCGCAGCAGGCCGCCTTCGATGCGGCGCGAGCTGACGCCGCGCGCCGCCAGGTCGATGTTGGCGTAGACGGTGACGGCGGCCGAGGCGACGAATCCGAGCACGAGGAGACCTTCCTCGGGACGGAGCCGCCGCAGCCAGCGCATCGCCGCTCAGAGTACCACCGGCGGGCGACGCCGCCGGCGCGGCTCAGCG
>CAYUAX010000204.1:0-8616 GCA_964442845.1 uncultured Bifidobacteriaceae bacterium
GTCGAGGGCGAGGTCGGCGAGGTGGAGTCGCCGCAGCCGGCGAGAATCAGCGAAGACACGCCGAGACAGGCCAGCGTCAGAAGTGGAACGAACGGGCGCACGGTCATCGCCGACGCCGTCGAGCAAAAGTACTGCCAGACGATTTCCGGCGAGATCCTGCCGGTGCCGATTCGAGTGTCCCTCCCGCGGCACAACGCGCTGTCCGCGCGAGGTGTCGCCGCGGCGCGTAAGATCACCGCGTGTCCACCGCACCGGAGCCGGCGTCCGGGCTGTGCGCGACCTGCCGGTGGCGGCGGCTGGTGCCCGGCGCGCGCACGACGTTCGTGTTGTGCGAGCGTGCGGCCAGTGATCGGCGGTTCCCGAAATACCCGCCGCTGCCGGTCCGCCGCTGTGCCGGGTTCGAGCCCGTCCCGACGACGTCCGGTGACCCCGGGCTGCCAGGGTCCGGGGTAAGCTGACGGGATGGCACGACTTCCGCCGGTCGCGATGTTCCTGGCCCTGCTCGGCGCCGGCTGCGCCGAGGCGCCGAGCGCGCAGGCGCCGCCCCCTGTCGCCAGCGGCGATCCGTCGCAGGTGGTGGCCACGGTGGGCGGCAAGACCTTCACCATGGCCGAAGCCGAGGCCCGCTGGCAGAAGGACGACCCCGCCGAGCGGGCGCGGGTCACCCAACTGCTCTACCAGCACCGGCGCCAGAGCATCGACCAGCTGGTCGGCGACTTCCTGATCGACGAAGCGGCCAAGAAGGCGGGCGTCGCCCGCGAGAAGTACCTCGAGGACGAGCTCACCAAGCGCCGCGGTGCCATCACCGAGGCCGACATCCAGCGCGTCTACGACGACAACAAGGACCGCGTCGGCGCCTCGACTCTCGAGGATCTGCGCCAGTCGATCGTCACCTTCATCACCCGCAACCGCGACGGCCAGAACCTGGCGCTGCTCGTCGACGAGCTGAAGGCCGCCGGCCCGCCGGTGACCGTGGCGCTCGACCCGCCGCGCTACGAGGTGCCGATCGCCGACCACGACCCCAGCCGCGGCCCCGCCGACGCGCCGGTGACGATCGTCGAGTTCTCCGAGTACCAGTGCCCGTTCTGCGCCCGGGTCACCCCGACGCTGCGGGAGATCGAACAGAAGTATCCGGGCAAGGTGCGCATTGTGTTCAAGGACTTCCCGCTGCCGAACCACGCCGAGGCGCCGAAGGCCGCCGAGGCGGCGCACTGCGCCGGCGAGCAGGGCAAGTACTGGGAGCTGCACGACCGGCTGTTCGCCAACCAGCGGCAATTGCAGGTGCCCGAGCTGAAGGCCCACGCCAAGGCCGTCGGCCTCGACCAGGCGGCGTTCGATCAGTGCCTCGATTCGGGCAAGCACGCCGCCAACGTGCAGACCGACCTGGATCTCGGATCGGGCATGGGCGTGCAGTCCACGCCGACGCTCTACATCAACGGCCGCGTCGTCACCGGCGCGCAGCCGCTGAACGTCTTCACCAGCATCATCGACGAAGAGCTCGCCCGCCGCGGCGGCAAGTAGCGGTGCCAGGCACTGAACACTGTTCAGTGCCTGGCACCACGGTGCTCAGGCGGTGACGAGCACGATCTTGCCGCGCGCGCCGGGGGCCATGACCCGGCGATGCGCTTCGGCCGCATCGGCCAGCGGCAGTTCCAGCCCGACCACCGGGCGCAATGCCCCTGACGCCAGCGCCTGATCGACGCCCTCATAGGCGCGCTGCAGCTCGGCCTCGGTCTGGTTCCAGAACGCCATGCCGTGCACGGCGGCTTCCTTGCCCATGATCTTGCGCGGGTCGATCTCGATGCGCCCGCGGTTGCCGACGATGACGACGCGGCCGCGCGGCGCCAGCATCGTCAGGTCGTGGTCGAGGTTGACGTTGGCCAGCATCTCCAGGATGACGTCGGGGCCGCGTCCGCCGGTGAGGCCCATCACCTTCTCGACGTGCTGCGGGTCGCGGTGATCCACCGCATGATGGGCGCCTTCGGCGAGGACCAGCGCCAGCCCCTCGTCGCTGCCCGCCGTGCCGATCACCGTGAGGCCGGCGGCGCGGGCCATCTGCACCGCCGCCAGGCCGACCGACCCGCTGGCGCCGTGCACGAGCAGCGTGTCGCTGGCCCTGGGCGTCGCCCGATCGAGCGCGCGGAACGCGGTGACACAGGGCACGTTCACCGCCGCGCCTTCGGCGAAACTCAGACGGTCGGGCAGCGGATGCACCTGGCCGGTGTGGCAGATCACGACCTGCCGGTAGGCGCCGTACGCCTTGTGGTCGGCCGTGCCGCCCGTGTAGACGCGATCGCCGGGGCGAACCCCGGTCACGCCGTCGCCTACCGCGTCCACCACCCCGGCGCCGTCCGCGCCCGGCGAGTACGGCAGCGGCGGCTTGATGGCGTAGGTGCCGCTCAACATGTAGGTGTCGAACGGATTCACGCCCGCCGCGTGCAGCCGCACCCGCACCTGCCCTGGCCCCGGTGACGGCTCCGGCAGCTCGTCGAGTTGCAGGACGTCGGGGCCGCCAAAGGCATGGGCGCGGATCGCTTGCATGCGCCCATGGTAATAGCGGCTAGCGGCTAGCGGCTAGCGGCTAGCGGCTAGGGGCTAGGGGCTAGAGAACTGACGCCCGCCTCTCAGGCGTGCGTGACAGCGGAATGTCCCAGCCGCTAGCCGCTAGACCCTAGCCGCTGTACTCTGTCCCCCGTGGATTGGCTCGCCCGGCTCGAATCGCCGGCCAACGCGCTGGCGGTGCTCACCGCGATGATCACGCCGTCGGTGCTCATCTCGGCCTGCGGCGCGCTCATCTTCTCGACCAGCAGCCGGCTCGGCCGGGTCGTGGACCGCGTGCGGACGCTGTCGGAGCGGTTCGAGGCGCTGGCCAAGCATCCCGAAGCCGACGAGATGGCCGACGACCGCCGGCAGCTGGTGTTCGAGCAGCTGGATCGGCAGACGTCGCGGGCGCGTCTGATTCAGCGAGCGATGGTGGCGTTCTACACCGCGCTCGGCATCTTCGTCGCCACCAGCGTGGCGATCGCGGTGATCGCCGCGGTGGCGCGCGACCTCACCTGGGTGGCGGTGGTGCTGGGTGTGATGGGCGGGCTGTTCATGCTCTACGGCAGCGTGCTGCTCGTCATCGAGTCGCGCATGGCGATGGGCGCCATCAGCTCGGAGATGGATTTCGTCTGGAAAGTGAGCAAGCGGTATGCGGGCGAAGGGCTGAACGAGGCGCGCGGCGGCCCGGCCACCTGGCTGGGCAAGAGGATCGGGTGACGCCGGTGCGCACCTCCGCCAGCCTCGTCGCGTCGGTCGACGACGTCCAGCAGCGACTCGACGCCGAGGGCTATGTCGCCGATCGCGGCCTCGCGGTGGCCGTCTACCTCGCGCTGACCCTGCGCCGGCCGCTCTTCCTCGAGGGCGAGGCGGGCGTCGGCAAGACCGCGGTGGCGCGCGTGCTCGCCTCGGCCCTCGGCACCGAGCTCATCCGCCTGCAGTGCTACGAAGGCCTCGACGTGCACCATGCCGTCTACGAGTGGGACTACGCCCGCCAGCTCCTCGAGCTGCGGCTGCTCGAAGCGGTGCACGCGGTCGATCGCACCCGTGCCCGCGCGGAGCTCTTCAGCGAGGCCTTTCTCATCCGCCGGCCGCTGCTGCGGGCGCTGCAAGGCGCTCCGGGCCGGCCGCCGGTGCTGCTGATCGACGAGATCGATCGCGCCGACGAGGAGTTCGAGGGCTACCTCCTCGAGCTGCTCTCCGAGTTCAAGATCACCATTCCCGAGATCGGCACCATCGCCGCCGTCGAACCGCCGATCGTGGTGCTCACGTCGAACCGCACCCGGGAGGTCCACGACGCCCTCAAGCGTCGCTGTCTCTACCGGTGGATCGACTACCCGAGCTTCGAGAAGGAGCTGGCGATCGTCGCGCGGGCGGTGCCGGCGGCCGCGGCCGCGCTCGCCGAGCAGGCGACCGCCGTCGTGCAGGAGCTGCGCACCGCCGAGCTGTACAAGACACCGGGGGTCTCGGAGACGCTCGACTGGGTGGCGGCGTTGGTGGCGCTCGATCGCGACGCCGTGGCGCTCGACGCCGTCGAAGACACGCTCGGTGTGCTGCTGAAGGCCCGCGAGGACATCGAGGCGATCCGCGGCGAGCGGCTGGCCGCGCTGCTGTCACGGGCCATGTCACGAGGCGTGCGCCGCGACTGATGTCGTCCCTGGCGGCGAACCTGGTGGCGTTCGGGCGGTTCCTGCGCGCCCTGGGCCTCGACGTCTCGCCCGGCCAGGCTCGGGAGGCGCTCACCGCCGTGGCGGCCGTCGGCGTGGCGAAGCGCAGCGACGTCTACCACGCGCTCTGCGCGGCGTTGGTGAGCCGTGCGGCAGATCTGCCGGTCTTCACCGCCGCGTTCGACGCGTTCTGGAGAGATCACCGCGGCGACCTGGCGCGGCAGCCTGCCGGGGAACGGCACGAGACCGTGTCGGTGACGGCGGAGGTCGTCCTCCCGGCAGCCGATGCGGCGGCCGCTCCCGACGCCGAGAACACCGATCCGGACGCCTCGACCGACCAGCCGGAGGCCGTCGGGATGTGGAGCGGAGCGGACACCCTCCGCGACCAGGACTTCGCCGATGTCACTCCGGCCGAGCTCGAGCAGATCCGCGCGGCGTTGTCGGTGCTCGTCTGGAACCCCGGCCGGCGCCGCACGAAGCGCTGGACGCCCGGCCGCGGCGCCCGTCTCGATCTCCGCCGCGCCTGGCGTCAGAGCCTGCGCAGCGGCGAACTGGTGCGGCTGCCCACCCGGGCCCGCACCACCCGGCCGCGCCCGCTGGTGCTGCTGGCGGACGTGAGCGGATCGATGGAGCGATATTCGCGAATGCTGCTGCATTTCGCCTACGCGCTCCAACGATCGCGGGGCCGGGTCGAGGTCTTCCTGTTCTCGACGCGCCTCACGTGTGTCACCCGCGAGCTCGCCCGCGGGTCGGTCGACGCGGCGGCGACGGCGGTGTCGCGCCGGGTGCCCGACTGGTCGGGTGGCACGCGCATCGGCGACGCCCTGCGGACCTTCCACGTGCGCTGGGCGCGGTCGGTGCTGAGCCGGCGGCCCGTCGTGCTCCTGGTCTCGGACGGCTGGGACCGCGGCGATCCGTCCGTCCTGCAGCAGCAGGTGGCCCGGCTCCAGCGCAGCTGCCACCGGCTGATCTGGCTCAGCCCGCTGCTCGGCACCGTCGACTACCGTCCCCTCACGCGCGGCCTCGTCGCCGCGCTGCCCTTCGTGGACGACTTCCTGCCGGCACGCACGCTGGGCAATCTCGAAGACCTGGCGCGCCACCTCAACGACCTGCCCGACCAGCGCCCGATGCGTCGACAAGGGCCCGGTGTCGTCGCCGAGATGGCCGTTGACTTGCGTCCGACGACGTGACTATCGTCGCACCCTACCAAACGCCGCGAGGGCCCATGTCCCACGTCACGATCACCGTCAATGGCAAGGCGCGCCGCGCCGACGTCGAACCACGGCTCCTGCTCGTCCACTTCCTTCGCGAACACCTCTCCCTGACCGGCGCGCACGTCGGCTGCGACACCAGTCAATGCGGCGCGTGCACCGTGCTGGTCGACGGCCGCAGCGTCAAGTCCTGCACCGTCTTCGCCGTGCAGGCCGACGGCGCCGAGGTGACCACGATCGAGGGCCTGGCCGCCAAGGACGGGACGCTGCATCCCCTGCAAGAGGGCTTCTGGGCCGAACACGGCCTGCAGTGCGGCTACTGCACGCCGGGCATGATCATGTCGGCGGCCAACCTGCTGCGTGACAACCCGTCGCCGAGCGAACAGGAGATCCGCGAGGGCATCGCGGGCAACCTGTGCCGGTGCACCGGTTACCAGCACATCGTCAACGCCATCCAGCACGCCGCGGGCAAGAGGTGACCATGGCCACGACTCCGGTTCTGCCGAAGCTGGTTGGCGAACGCGTCCGGCGCCGCGAAGATCCCCGCCTCATCCAGGGGCGCGGCACCTACGTCGACGACGTCAAGCTCGTCGGCATGCAGCACCTCGCCTTCAAACGCAGCGACGTCGCCCACGGCCGCATCCGCAAGGTCGACGTCAGCGCCGCGCTGGCCATGGACGGCGTCGAGGCAGTGTTCACCGGCGCCGACATCGCCGAGCTGCTCGCGCCGATGCCGATCGGCACGCCGTTCCCGTCGCCGCCACATCGGGCCGTCGCCACCGACGTCGTCCGCTATGCCGGCGAGCCGGTGGCCGTCGTCGTCGCCAGCAACCGCTACACGGCCCGCGACGCCGCCGACGCCATCGTCGTCGACATCGAGCCGCTGCCCGCCGTGGTGGACGTCGAGAAGGCGATGACCGGCCAGCCGGTGGTGATCCATCCCGATTTCCCCAACAACCTCGCCGTGCCGCTGGTGCCGAGCGGCACCGGCGTCAGCCCCGACGGGACGGTGGATGACACCGCCATCGACAAGGCGTTCGCCGCTGCCGAGGTGAAGATCTCGCAGCGCATGATGAACCAGCGCCTGGTGCCCAACGCCATGGAGCCGCGCGGCGTCGTCGCTCATTTCGAACCCGGCAAGGGCACGATGACGATCTGGTCGTCGACCCAGAACCCGCACATCCTGCGGACCATGATCGCGGCGATGACCGGGCTGGGGCAGGACCAGGTGCGGGCCATCGCTCCCGAGGTCGGCGGCGGCTTCGGCGCCAAGATCAACATCTACGGCGAGGAGTACGTCGCCGCCGTCGTCACCAAGCGGCTCGGCATCCCGGTCAAGTGGATCGAGGATCGGTCGGAGGCGTTCGTCGCCACCACGCACGGCCGCGACATCCTCGGCTACATCGACGTCGCCGCCACCCGCGACGGCAAGGTGCTGGGCCTGAAGATGCGGCTGATCGCCGACATCGGCGCCTACAACATGCTGCTCACGGCGGCCATCCCGACGCTGACGATGCTCATGGCCAACGGCACCTACGACATCCCGGCCATCCGCACCACGCTCACCGAGGTGTTCACCAACAAGACGCCGACCGACGCGTATCGCGGCGCCGGGCGTCCCGAGGCCACCTACTTCGTGGAGCGCGCCATGGACATGCTGGCGCGCGAGCTGAAGATGGATCCGGCCGAGGTGCGGCGGCGCAACTTCATTCCCAAGGACAGGTTCCCCTACGCCACGCAGATGGGCGCCGTCTACGACTCGGGCGACTACGGCAAGGCGCTCGATGCCGCGCTCGAGGCGTGCAACTGGCCGGCGCTGGTCGCCGAGCGTGACGCCGCCCGCAAAGAGGGACGTCTGGTCGGGCTCGGCTTGGCGATGTACGTCGAGGTGTGCGGCCTCGGCCCGTCGTCGTCACTGCCCACCGGCGGCTGGGAGCACTCGCAGGTCACCATCGAGCGCGACGGCCGCATCAGCGCCACCACCGGCGCCTCGCCGCACGGCCAGGGCAACGAGACGACGTTCGCGCAGATGCTGGCCGACCAGTTCGGCGTGCCACTCGAGCACATCACCATCCTGCACGGCGACACTGGCGTGGTGAAACAGGGCATCGGCACCTTCGGCAGCCGCTCGCAGGCCGTCGGCGGGACCGCGCTGCACCTGGCCGGCGCCAAGGTGAAGGCGAAGATGGCCAAGTTCGCCGCCGCGCTGCTCGAAGCGCACGAAGACGACATCGTGTTCGAGAACGGCCGCGTCGGGGTCAAGGGCGCGCCGGCCTCGTCGAAGACCTTCGCCGAGGTCGCCGGTTACGCCTACGTGCCGGTGCCGTTGCCGCCGGGGCTCGAACCGGGCCTCAGCGACGAGGCGTTCTTCGAGCCGGCGAACAACACCTACCCGTTCGGCTGCCACATCTCGATGCTGGAGATCGACCGCGACACCGGCGAGCCGACGCTGCTCCGCCTGGTGGCCGTCGACGACGCCGGCCACCTCATCAACCCGCTGATCGTCGAAGGGCAGATCCACGGCGGCCTGGCCCAGGGCATCGGCCAGGCGATGATCGAGGAGGCCGTCTACAGCGACGACGGCCAGCTGCTGACCGGCTCGTTCATGGACTACGCGATGCCACGCGCCACCGACTTCCCGCGCTTCGAGATGCACACCACGGTGACGCCGACGCCGGTCAATCCGCTCGGCGCCAAGGGCGTCGGCGAAGCCGGCACGCTGGGGTCGACGCCGAGCATCGTCAACGCCGCGGTCGACGCGCTGTCCGGCCTCGGCGTGACGCACGTCGACATGATGCTGCGGCCCGAGAAGCTGTGGCGGCTCATCCACGGAGGCCAGGCGTGATCCCGACGACTTTCGACTACGCGCGCGCCACGTCGGTCGACGACGCGCTGGCCCGGATCGCCGCCGCCAACGGCGCCGGCAAGTTCATCGCCGGCGGGCACAGCCTGGTGCCGCTGATGAAGCTGCGGCTCAGCGAGCCGCAGCTGCTCATCGACATCAGCCGCATTGCCGAGCTCGCCGGCATCAGCGAGCGCGACGGCCGGATCGTCATCGGCGCCGGCACCATTCACCAGGATGTCGCCGCCTCCGCCCTGCTCCGGCAGAAGTGCCCGGTGGTCGCCGAATGCGCCGCGACGATCGGCGATCCGCAGGTGCGCAACCGCGGCACCATCGGCGGCAGCCTGGCCCACGC
>CAYUAX010000205.1:0-8571 GCA_964442845.1 uncultured Bifidobacteriaceae bacterium
CGCGCATGTCGATGAGCGGCCCGTGGATCACCCGCCAGGGCGGCGGCATGACCGAGCAGTTCGGCGGCATCACCATCACCAGCCCCGAGCAGGCCGCCCAGGAAGTGGAGAAGCTGGCCAAGGCCGGCGTCGACGTGATCAAGGCGCACTCCGGGCTGACCCGCGAGGACTACAAGGCCATCGCCGACACCGCGCACCGTCACCGCATCCGCGTCCACGCCCACGTCTACGCCGAAGAGGACGTCCGCAACGCCCTCGAAACCGGCATCGACGTGCTGACCCACGCCGGGTCGGCCGGCACCGCACCGCCCTACAGCCCACAGCTCATCACCGACATCGTCAACGCCGGCCGCCCGGTGGTGATCACCGCCGCGCACCGCGCCTGGGTCTACCAGGACACCGCCGAGTTCCCGGAGCGGCTGCAGGATCCGAAGCTGAAGAAGGACTTCACGCCGGAGATCTACGCCGAGGTGCAGGACTCGCTGAAGAACTGGCGCGCGCTGGGCTACTTCCAGCGCACCGACCGCGAGATGGGCTTCCGCGAGCGCGGCGTCAAGCAGTTCACCGAGTCGAACACCGTGCTCGGCATGGGCACCGACTCGGGCACGCCGATGAACTTCCACACCGAAGCGCTGTGGCGCGAGGCCAAGGTGCACGTCGACATGGGCATGCCGCCGCTTCGCGTGATCTCGGCACTGACCCGCATCGGCGCCAACATCCTCGGTAAGCAGCGCGACCTGGGCACGGTGGAGCCCGGCAAGTTCGCCGACATCATCGTCGTGGAGGGCAACCCGCTCTACGACATCACCGCGCTCAGCCGCGTCGAGACGGTGCTGAAGGGCGGCGTGGTGCTGAAGGGCGCGGCGCCGGCGACGTCGCGGCCGGGCACCGCGGCCCAACGCTAGCGGAGGACCCGACCATGACGCGACGTCCCGTTCGCTTCGGCCTGCTCGCGACCGCCACGCTGCTGGCGGCCGGCACGGTCGGTGTCGCCGTGCGCGCCCAGGACCGCGGCGACGCCGCGTCGCAGGGCACCATGCGCGCCTACCGGCCGTCGGTGCCAGGCACGCAGTTGGTCACCGCCGCGCATCCGCTGGCCGCCATGGTCGGCGCGCAGATCCTGATGCAGGGCGGCAACGCTGCCGACGCCGCCGTGGCGGTAGCCGCGGTGCTGAACGTCGTCGAGCCGCAGTCGTCGGGCATCGGCGGCAACGGCTTCGTCACCTACTTCGACAAGGCCAGCGGCCAGGTGCACTCGCTGTCGATGGCCGGCGCGGCCCCCAAGGGGCTGCGCGTGGCCGAGATGACCGAGGAGACGCTGAACCGCGGCATCACCGCCGCCGCCGTGCCCGGCAACCTCGGCGGCCTCGTCGCGCTGCTCGACCGCTATGGCTCCAAGCCGCTGAAAGACGTGCTGGCGCCGGCGATTCGCTATGCCAGCGAAGGCCATCCGATTCACCAGGGCCTGGCCAGTGGCATCGCCGGCCAGCGTGCCTTCTTCCAGAAGCACGAGACCAGCGCGCGGCTGTTCCTGCCGGGCGGCAAGGCGCCAGAGGCCGGCGAGCTGTTCAAGAACCCCGACTACGCGGCCACGCTCACCCGGCTGGTCGAGGCCGAACAGGCGGCGCTCGCCAAGCGGGCCACGCGGTCGCAGGCGCTGAAGGCCGCCGGGGATCGCTTCTACAAGGGCGACATCGCCCGCGACATCGCCGGCTTCTTCGCGCAGCACGGCGGCGTCCTGACGCTGGACGACCTCGCCGCCTACGCGCCGCAGTGGACCGCGCCGGTGCACACGAGCTACCGCGGCTACGACATCTACAGCAACCCGGTCACCTCGCGCGGCGGCGTCGAGATGGTGATGCAGTTCAACCTGCTCGAGGGCTTCCCGCTGCCCGACATGAAGGCCGGCAGCCCGGAGGCGCTGCACCTGGTGATCGAGTCGATCAAGGTGGCCAAGGCCGACGTGTACAAATACCTCGGCGACCCGAAGTTCACGACCATGCCGATGGCCGGGCTGTTGTCGAAGGAGTACGCGGCCAGCCGTCGCGCCCTGATGGGCACGACCGCTGCGGCGGCGTTCCCGGCCCCGGGCAACCCGCAGGCGTTCGGCGCCAGCACGTCGGCGCCGCCGCGCGCGGCGGCGGTGGCCGCTGGCCCCGTCTTCCCCGAACGCTACGACGGCGACCCGGAGACGACCAGCTTCTCGATCGTCGATCGCGCCGGCAACGCCGTGGCGGTGACGCCCACCCTGGGCGGCGGCTTCGGCACCGGCGTGGTGGTGGGCGGCACTGGGCTGCTGTTCAACAACGGCATGCGCCTGGGCTCGACCTCGCCGTATCCCGACAACGTCAACTACGTGCGCGGCGGCCAGATTCCGCTGCTCAACAACTCCCCGGTGATCGTCCTGAAGGACGGCCAGCTGGTGCTCGCCATCGGCACCCCGGGCGGCGAAGGGATCGGCCAGACGCAGTTGCAGGCGATCGTCAACGTCCTCGACTTCAAGATGCCGATCCAGGAAGCCATCGAGGCGCCGCGCTTCATCCTCGACGCCGAGCCCAACTTCTACAAGCCGGGCGCCGCCATCACCGTGGCGATGGAGCGCCGGGTGCCGGCGGCGACGCGCGAGCGGCTGCAGGCGATGGGCCACACGATTCGCGCCCTGCCGGAGTTCACCGCCGCCGTCGGCGGCATGCAGGGCATTCTCGTCGATCGGGCCAAGGGCACGATGGCCGCCGGCGCCGACCCGCGCCGGGCCGGCTACGCCGTGGGGTGGTAAGGACGCGCCGGGATCCGACGCGCAGGGGAGCAGTCATGGTCAGCAGCGTTCGTGGAACTCGCTTCGTCGCCGTGGCGGCGCTTCTCGCCGTCGCGATCGGCGCCGGCGCCGCCGGCGCCCAGGTGGTCGGCGCCAACCTGTCGGGCACCGTGCTCGATTCGAGCAAGGCGGCGCTGCCGGGGGTGACGGTGACGATCACCAACACCGCCACCGGCCGGCAGCAGGTGCTGGTCACCGACGAGGAGGGGCGCTACCGCGCCGTGGCGCTGCAGCCCGGCCCCTACGAGGTGACGGCGGAGCTGACCGGCTTCGGCACCGCCAAGCGCGGCGTCACCCTGGTGGTCGGCGGCGACCTGCGCGCCGACCTCGAGCTGGGCGTCGCGACGCTGCAGGAGACGGTGACCGTCTCTGGCGCCGCGCCGCTCATCGAGGCGACCAAGTCGGCGCCGTCCACGACCATCGTGTCGGACCAGATCCAGGCGCTGCCGGTGCTCGAGCGCAACTTCCTGTCGCTGGCGCAGATGATGCCCGGCGCCGCGCCCAACTACGTGAGCAAGTTCTCGCGGGTGAAGTTCGGCGGCCCGGCCGACCAGCGCAACGGCTACACCACCATCGTCGACGGCGGCGACCTCGACGACGCCATCTGGGGCGACCCGACGGTGAACTTCAGCCAGGACGCCGTGCAGGAGTTCAAGGTGTTCCGCAACCAGTTCGACGCCCAGTACGGCGCTGCGCTGGCGGCGGTGGTCACGGTGGTGACCCGCTCCGGGACCAACGACCTGAGCGGCACCGGCTACTTCTTCGGCCGCGACGACAGCCTGAACGCCCGCAACGCCTTCCAGACCAGCAAGCCGGTCTACGAGCAGCAGCGCACCGGCGGCTCGGTGGGCGGGCCGATCTTCCGCAACCGCAGCCACTTCTTCGGCGCCTACGAGTTCAACCACGTCGACAACCAGAAGATCATCGCCCTGCCGGCCAGCAACCCGTTCTCGGCGCGCGAGAACGGCGTGTTCCCGGCCGGCAGCCGCGAGCACATGGCCGTCGTCAAGCTGAACCACCGCTTCACCGACGCCAGCTCGGCGTTCCTGCGCTACGCCTTCGACGATCAGTGGGCGCGGCGCACCGGCAACCCGAGCTCGGACAGCACCAACGTCAACGACTCCAGTAAGATGCACAGCCTGATCGGCGAGCAGAGCTGGGTGCTGTCGAACACCACCGTCAACACGCTGCGCGGCCACTACATGTGGAACGAGGTGGCGACGCTGCCGGTGTCGTTCGGCCCCGGCGAGGTGCGGCCGTCGGTGACCACCGGCCAGAACTTCACCGCCCCGCAGTTCTTCCCGCGCTCGCGGCTGCAGCTGTTCGAGACGCTGTTCATGACCCGCGGCCGGCACGACATCAAGGTGGGCGGCGACTACACCTACGCCAAGCACACCTACGACGCCCACTTCTACGAGAGCGGGCAGTGGCAGTTCAACACCGATGCCGCCTTCAATCCCGCCAACCCGGCGACGCATCCGTTCGCGTTCGTGATGCAGACCAACGGCGTCTACAAGTACGACTCGCACATCCTCGCCGCCTACCTGCAGGACGACTGGCGGGTGTCGAACCGCCTGACCATCAACCTCGGCCTGCGCTACGACCTCGACACCAACCTGCGGATGAACGACATCTACGCCCAGGCGCTGGCCGACCCGAAGTACCGCGGCCTGGAGAACTTCATCAGCAACGACCGCGGCAACGACTACGACAACCTGCAGCCGCGGCTCGGCGCCACCTACGACGTGACCGGGCGCGGCAACCTGGTGGCGCGGGCCGGGTGGGGGATGTACGTGACCCGCCACCGCCATTACTTCGGCCTCACCGCCCAGGACCGCCTGCTCGGCGTCGCCGTGCGCATCGAGGATCCGAACCTGCTGCGCAACTACCCGAGCGTCGACGGCGTGCTCGGCGGCCGGACGCTGTCCGACTTCGTGGCCAGCGGCGCCGCGCGCTCGCTCTACGTGATTCCCGACGACTACGTCCTGCCGCAGTCGCAGAACACCACCCTCGGCGTCGGCTGGCAGATCAACGACTCCACCGGCCTGGACGTCGACTTCGTCCGCGCCTACGGCTACAACCAGCTCGGCGCCTTCGACCTCAACCTGCCGGCCTCGGGCCGCATCAGCGCGACCAACCCGCGGCCGGTGCCGCAGTTCACCGAGGTGAAGAGCCTCGAGAACTTCTCGAAGAGCTGGTACCAGGCCATGGAGACCCAGCTGCGCATGCGCCCGCGCGGCCTCGACAGCCTGCAGGTGTCCTACACGCTGTCGCGGAGCATCCGCGACGGCGTCAACCACTACCAGACCTATCCCGGCACGATGCGGACGCCGCAGGAAAAGGGCTACAGCGAGATGGACTCGCGCCACAACCTGTCGGTGGCCGGCTCGACGACGCTGCCGTGGGGCATCCAGGTGAGCGGCATCGTCCGCGCGCTGAGCGGCACGCCCTACAACGTGTCGGCCGGCTTCGACATCGACGGCGACGGCCAGAACCAGAACGACCGGCCGCTCGGCCTGCCGGCCACGGTCGGCCGCGAGAAGGTGACCGAGTCGCTGCGCATCATCAACGAGCTGCGCGCGCAGCGGAACCTGGCGCCGATCAGCGAGGACCAGCTGAAACTCGAGCCGTTCATCACCGCCGACCTGCGCTTCAACAAGATGGTGCGGATGAGCGGCACGCAGCTCGAGTTCTTCGTCGAGAGCTACAACCTCTTCAACCGTGTCAACTACGCCGGCGGCGGCAACGGCAGCATCATCTCGCCGGCGCTGCTCATCCGGAACGCCGCCCGCGACCCGCGGCAGATCCAGCTGGGCGCGCGCGTGAGTTTCTAGCGCCGCCGTTCGTCCTTCCCCGGCGGCGCCCAGGCGCCGCCCGACGTCCGTGAACGACCCCGGTCCCCCGGCCGGGCTCAGCAGGAGTGTGTCTATGGGCAAGACCTCGAGAACGCTCGTCGCGGCGCTGGCGATGCTGCTGGCCGGCGCGGCGCCAGCCCTGGCGCAGGAAGCCTCGGTGATCGGCACGGTGGTGGACGCCAGCAAGGCGGTGGTGCCGGGCGTGACCGTGACCGCCACGCACATCGCCACCGGCGTGCCGACCGTGGCGGTGTCGGACGAGAACGGCCGCTATCGGCTGCAGAACCTGTCGCCGGGCACCTACCGGCTGCAGGTCGAGCTGACCGGCTTCTCGACGGTGGTCATCCCCGAGGTGGAGCTGCGCGTCGGCCAGAACGCGACCATCCCGTTCGAGCTGAAGCTCGCCGACCTCAACGAGACGGTGACCGTGACCGGCGAGGCGCCGTTCGTCGACGTGTCGTCGTCGCAGGTGAGCGGCAACGTCAATCCCCGCCAGATGGAGGCGCTGCCGCTGCAGGGCCGCAACTGGATGGAGCTGTCGAAGATGGTCAAGGGGATGACCGCCAACGAGGTGTCGATCAACCCCGGGGTCAGCGACGACATGTTCCAGCTGAACCTCGACGGCCAGCAGGTGACGCAGAAGATCTCGGGCGGCTTCGGCCAGCCGCGCTTCAGCCGCGAGGCAATCGCCGAGTTCCAGATTGTCACCAACATGTTCGACATCACCCAGGGCCGCTCGGCCGGCCTGCAGGTGCAGGCGATCTCGCGGTCGGGCACCAACCAGCTGTCGGGCAGCCTCTACGGGTTCTTCCGCGACGACCGGCTGAATGCCGCCGACAAGATCACCCGCACCGTGCTGCCCTACGAGAACCAGCAGATCGGCGGCGCCCTCGGCGGGCCGGTGATCCAGAACCGGCTGCACTACTTCGTCTCCTACGAGTACGAGCGGGAGCCGGGTACCCGCTTCGCGTCGCCGACGGCGCTGCCGAGCCAGACCTTCACCATTCCGTTCAAGAACTCGCAGTGGAGCTTCCTGGGCCGCGCCGACTACCAGCTCGACGCCAACGACCGACTGAGCGTGCGCGGGTCGTACTGGGACTGGTCGAACCCGTTCGTGCTGGCCGCCACCGGCCATCCGTCGAACGCGTCGGTGCAGACCAAGCAGGCGACCAACGTGCTGGGCACGTGGTCGCGGGTGCTGCGCAGCAACCTGATCCACGAGCTGAAGGCGGGCTACAACAACTTCCAGTGGGCCAACCAGGGGTTGCCGCAGGTGGGCGACACCTATGAGTACCGCTTCCCGGGCCTGACCGTCGGCAAGCCCTACAACTACCCGCAGTGGCTCTATCAGCACTACACCGACGGCCGCTACGACCTGACCTGGAACAAGGGCAATCACGACGTGAAGTTCGGCGCCGAGTTCATCTACGCCCGCGTCAACGCGCTGTGGTACCTGCAGCGCGAAGGCATCATGACCTTCACCTCGGTGCCGGCCGACATCAACAGCCGCATCCCGTTCGACGCGCCCTATGACGTGTCGCGGTGGAACCTCACCGGCCTCGAGGGCATCGCCCAGCGCTTCGAGCGCAACTACAACCGCGGCGACTGGACGCTCGAAGTGCCCGGCCCGACGTGGGCGGTGTGGATCGGCGACACCTGGCGTCTCGGCAACAACCTGACCGTGAACGCCGGCGTGCGCTGGGACGTGGCGTGGAACGCCGCGGCGACCCCCGACACGGTGGAGAACACGATCCTCATCGACAACGGTTCGGCGGCGGCGCCGGCCGACCTGCCCGGCATCGGCGCCGGCGACTTCGGCTACCGCAACGACATCCGCGACCTCGGCAACATCGCGCCGCGGGCCGGCTTCACCTGGAACGTCGGCGGCACCAACGACTTCGTCGTGCGCGGCGGCACCGGCCTCTACTGGGCCCTGCCGCAGACGCAGTACACCTACAGCCCGCAGCTGTTCAGCCGCATGGTGACGGCGTCGTTCAACAACGACGGCCTGCCGGGTTTCCTCACCGACCCGACCCGCGGCATCGAGACCTTCGACCAGGCTGTGGCCAAGGCGCCGCCGCAGGCGGCCCGCATCTTCAGCCCCGACTTCACCAACGCCTACACCTGGCAGAGCAGCCTCGGCTTCCAGAAGCAACTCGGCGCCGTGACCGGCTTCGAAGTCGACGTCGTGCACTACCAGATGTACAACGACCTGCGCACGGTCGATCCCAACCTCACCTACGACCCGGTGACCGGCTACAACCGCCCGGCCACCGTGCGGCCCAATCCGCAGTGGGGCCAGATCGTCTACTTCCTCAGCACCGGCAAGCAGGACTACACCGCCGTCGCCGCCGGTCTGAACCGCCGGCTGCAGAAAGGCATGCAGGGCGGCATCACCTATACCTGGATGGCGCAGATGCACGACGACGGCACCGCGTCGCTGACCAATCCGTCGGCCAACAACCAGTTCAACTACCTCGACGGCGAATGGGCCACGTCGACCATGTTCCAACGCCACACGCTGCGGCTGTGGGGCCTGTTCGAGCTGCCGTGGGGCTTCTCGGCCAGCGCCACCTATTCCTACGGCTCGGGCAATCGCTTCAACGCCACGGTGCCGACCGCGCCCTACGGCAAGCCGGGCCAGAACCGGCTCAACCTGACCGCCGCCGGCGGCGCCACCAATGCCATCGTCGTCCCGGCCGACATGGACGACCGCTGGGACGGGCCGATGACCGTGGCGTCGGGCGCGGTGATTCCGCGCAACGCGCTCCACGGCACCGCGTACAACCGTCTCGATCTGCGGCTGTCGAAGGACATCCCGCTGCCGGGCCGTGCGAAGATCACCGTCATGGGCGAGCTCTTCAACGCATTCAACCACGGCAACTACACGGCGTTCTTCAA
>CAYUAX010000206.1:0-5649 GCA_964442845.1 uncultured Bifidobacteriaceae bacterium
CGTGTAGGCTTCGATGGCGGCCGAGAGGTCGGCGGCGGCCAGAGCGGCGTCGCCGGCGACGACGAGCCGCTCGTATTCGCGCTCGTTGCGCACCGACACGACGGCCAGCGCCGTGCCCACGGCGAGCGTCAGGCTGGCCCCAAGGGCCAGCGGCCACCCCCATCCGGACGCCACGTCCAGATGGTAGCAAGTTCGCGTCGCCCGGGCCCGGGCGCCGTCGCTCGTCGAGTCTCGGGGGAGCGGAGGGGGAACTTTTGGCCCGCGCCGGGTTCTAATCCACCAAGCCCCGGATCCATGGCGGACCGCCGGTGATAAACTGCCCATGGCACGCGCACTCGCCAGCAGCCCTGTGAAGGACGCACGCGCTCTCGGGTGGACCGATGTCGGCACGGACGAAGCCGAGTTGGTGCAGCGCTGCGCCGCCGGCGACGAGGCGGCCTGCGCCGAGCTGGTCGCCCAGCACCAGCGGATGGTCTACCAGCTGGCGTTCCACCTGCTCGGCAATCGCGAGGAAGCGCTCGACCTGTCGCAGGAGGTGTTCCTGCGCGTCTTCCGCACCGTCGGCTCGTTCCGGGGCCAGTCGTCGCTGCGCACCTGGCTCTTCCGCATCGTCGTCAACCAGGCGCGCAATCGACAGCGCTGGTGGCGACGGCGGCGCCAGAGTGACCAGGTGTCACTCGATCAACACGTCGTCGATCACGGCGAGCCGCGGCAGCCTGGTGATGCGGCGGCGCCGGACCAGGTGCTGGCCCGCAAGCAGACCGCCATGCGGCTGTGGCAGGCGCTCGATCGGCTGCCGTTCGACCAGCGCACCGCGATCGTGCTGCGTGAGTTCGACGGCCTGAGCTACGACGAGATCGCCTTTTCGCTCGATATCGCCGTGGGCACGGTGAAGTCGCGCCTGACCCGCGCCCGCCACGCCCTGCGCGCCGATCTGCAGGAGTCGCGGCTGTGATCCAGCGGATGTCCTGCGATGCGGTGCGCGACGCGCTCGACGCGTTCCACGACGGCGAGCTGCCGCTCGAAGAGCAGCTGCTGATCCGGGAACATCTCGACGGCTGTGTCGCCTGCCGCCTCGAGCACGATGCGCTGACAGCGCTGCGCGGCGGTCTGCGGGCGATGCCCGGCGACCGCCTCGACGCCCCGCCCGAGAGCTGGACCGCCGCCGTGCTCGAGCAGGTCAAGGTCGAGCGCCAGCTGTCGTGGCACACGTGGCTCCTCGGCGTCTTCGACGACATGCACCTGGTGTGGCCGGCGCTCGGCGCCACAGCGGCCGTGCTGGTCTGCCTCCTCGCCTCGGCCGAAGTGATGCAGGCCACCAACGATCAGCGGCCCGACTCGCTGGCCGGGGTGATCGGCTACCTGGCGAGCCCGGGGTCGAACGTCAACCCGGCCCGGATCGACGGCTTCACCGAGATCCCGCGCCGCCACGAAAGCGACTCGTGGCCGCTGGCCGGCGAAGACGCCGTGCTGGCGCTGTCGGCGGTCGTCACCCGCGAGGGCCGCATCCAGAACGTCGAGATGCTCGCCGCCGAGCAGGCCCGGGCCCTGAAGGTGAAGCCGGAAGTGGTGCTGGCGATGCTCGACGCGGCCTCGCGCGCGCAGTTCGAGCCGGCCCGCGCCGGCGGCGCCCCGATTGCGGTCAGCATGGTCTGGTTGCTCGCGCACACGACCGTCGTCGGGCGCGAATCGGACGTGCAGCAGTTGCTCCGGCCGCTGGGCCCGAGCGCGCCGGTCGTCGGCCAGGGGCCCGAACGGCCGCGCCGCGTCCGTTCGTAAGCGAGCCCACGCGCGGCGGGCGGCCGCGCCCCGGTTTCAGGGGATCGCCACGCTGACGCTGCCGGTGTTCTGCAGCGCGTCGGTGGCCCGCACGACGACGGTGCGCCCGGCGACGTCGCTCTCGAGCCGCAGAGTGGCGCGCTCACGGCGGCTGTCGAGCAGGCCGTCGGCGGCATAGGCCGGCAGCCACGACCGGCCGTCGGTCGAATACTCGATGCGCGTCACCGTGGAGTGTTCGTCCCGAATCTCGACCGTGACCGTGGGGCGGCCGCCGTCACGCGTGACCGGCCCGGCCGTCAGCACCGGCGGCGTGTTGTCCACGTCGATCACCGACGATTCCAGTTCGCCGCTGAGCGCGCTGTCGGCCGGCTGCGCGGCGCTGTCGCTGGCCGCGATGCGGATCACGTAGCTGCCGCTGGGCACGGCGGTGGTGTCCCAGACGTAGATCGGATCGGTCAGCCCGCTGACCAGCGTGCGCCAGGCTGTCTCGCCCTCACGGCGGTAGGCCACCGAGAAGGTGAGATCGTCCCCGTTGGCGTCGTCGCCCTTCCACACCAGGGTCTGCAAGCCCTTCTGCCAGGTGCGGCGGCCGAGTGTCGGCGCGGCGGTGGAGGGCGCCGGCTGCCCCTGGTTGGCCAGGCGGCGTTCGGCGGCCTCGGCCTGGTAGCCGGCGATCTCGGTCTCGCCGGTCGAGAACGGCTTCTGGAACACCACGCCTGGCGGATGGACGACCAGGCCGCTGACCGTCGGCCGCTGGTTGCGCTGCAGATACGCGGCCTGCAGCGACGTGACGACCGGGCTCGGGCCGCCGGCGGCGGCGCTGACCACGACACGCCACTGCAGATAGCGAGCGCTGGGACTGGCGATGGCGCTGCCGTCGGCGTCGCCGTAGGCGGCGCTCCACGGGCTCCACGCGTCGTCGGGGGTCGCGGTGTTGCCGCTGCGGCTGCTCACCTCGACGCGGCCGCCGGCCGGCACGGTGGCCCGCCACGACAGCACGCCCCACGACGCGACGGTGCGGGCGTCTCGGACCTCCGACAGATAGGTGCCGCGATCGGCGTGCCCGCCGTCGACACGCATCAGCGCGCCGGCGTTGGCGGTGGCGACCAGCGTGCGCGCGTCGGCGCGCAGCAGCTGTACTGCCTGCTGGCCCGGCACGCGGCCGATCAGGCTGGCGCGCAGCGGTTCGCCGCTCAGCCGATAGAGCTTGCCCTTGTGGCCGGTGGCCACCAGCAGGTCGCCGCCGGCCTCGATCGCCACATCGTACGGCGCGTCCTCACGCGATTCCCACAACTGATCCCACGTGCCGTCGGCGTTGACGCGGAAGATCGCCCCCGCCGCCGGGCCGGCCGGTCGCGCGGCCGCGCCGGACCCGCCGCCGGCAGACGCGTCCATCACCGCGAGCGTCGTGATCTCGGTGGTGACGGTCGCCACCGGCGTGGTGCGGACCGGCTCGGGCAGCGTCAGTGTGTCGCCGCCGCTGCCGGCCGCCTCGCCGCTGCGCCGCGCCTGTGCGACCACGTACAGGCGGCCCTGCCCGTCGCGCCGCAGCGCGCGCACTTCCTGCAGGGCGGTGTCGAGCAGCAGGAACGGCCGGCCGTCGGCGTCGAGCCGGAACACGCGTCCCGGCCCCTCGGTGCCGACGATCAGCCGGTCGCCGTCGGGCAGCAGCGCCATCACGTGGGCGCTGGCCGAGGTGTAGAGCGGCGTCCCCGCGCCGTCGGCGGTCACCCGGTAGACCCGCCCCTTCGGATCCCCGGCGGCGACGTAGACGCGTCCGGCGGCATCGGCGGCCAGCGCCCAGATGTACTTCTCCTCGGGATCGAAGAACTCGCGCGCGGCGCCCGAGGCGTCGACGCGGTAGACGCGGCCGTCCGGGGACGTCGCGACCAGCACCGATCCGTCGGCACGCGGCAGCACCGCGTGCACCTGCAGTTCCGGGGCGTCGTAGAACAACGTGCCGCGGCCCGCGGCGTCGACCTTGAACACCTTGCCGTCGTTGCCGGTGCCCAGGTAGACGACGCCGCCCGGGCCCTGGGCGGCCGTCCAGACGAACGGGACGCCGGCGGCGAACACCCGCGTGATCGTCGGCCCCAGCATGAGCCGGCCGTGCTCGTCCACGGCGAGCGCGTCGAGGTCGCCCTTGAGGAAGTCGGCCTGCGTGGCGGCGCGCCAGAACTGCGGGCCGGCGGCCAGCGACGCCACGGCGGCGAGAGCGAACACGGACACGAAGAGGGCACGGCGCATGGTGGGTGACTGGCAGGTCGCCGCAGCCGACGGGCGGGCGATCACGGTTCGATGGTGAGCGAGAGTTGGCGCGACCCGGACACGGCGAACTCGACGGGGATCTCCCACTCGCCGCGCGGCGCCACGCGCAGGGTGGCGGCACCGCTCGACGGGCGGTCGCCGTCGATGACCCCGGCCACCGACGCGGGCAGGCCCGGCAGCGCCTCGCCGTCGATCACCGCGCCGGCGGCCGGCGCGGTGAGCCGGACGTAGATGCGGTTGCTGCGCCGGGCGCGGTTGGCGGCGCGGACGATCTGCGCCGCCGGCTGCAGTTCAGCGCGGCGGGCGTCGCGGGCGTCGAGCAGGCCGAGACGCGGCCCATCGCTCACGACGAGCTGCAGGGTCCCGGTGGCGTGCGCCGGCACGCTGACCGTCTGATGGAGCAGGCGCTCCTCGCCGGTGGACGTGCGGACGACCACGTGCAGCTGGACATCGCGGCCGGGCGCCACGGTGCTGTCGTCCACCCACGCGCGCTCGATCATCGCGGTGCGTGTCGTCTCCTGGGCGTCGATGGTCAAGGCGATGCCGTCGACGGCGAACTTCGCTGTGGCGTTCCGGTACAGCGCGGTGAGCGGGCCGGCGACGTAGGCGGCGGCGTTGGCCGCCCCCTGGTCGCCGACGAAGACGTCGTCGAACGCCACGGTGCCGGCGTCGGCCACCGTGGCTCGACCACGCACGACGTAGGTGGCCGCGCCGGTCTGACGTTCGTACGACGTGATGACGTTGGCGACGGCGAGGTAGGTGAGCAGCGGCGTGAACAGCGGATCGTCGGCGACGCCGAACGAGAAGCGGCGTGACGGCCCGCGCTCGGAGTTGAGGGTGACGGTGACCGGGATCAGCGCCGGCGCCGGGCCGAGCCGGCCGGCGATGGCGGTGGCGCGGTCCTGCGACACGGTGCCGACCACGGTGCCGAGACTGGCGAGCTTGCTCGATGTGACCAGCGACGGCAGCACGGTGAGCACGTCGGCGCGCGTCATCGGGAACGCGGTCGGCCCGAGGTTGTAGAGGGGGTGGCCGAAGGCGTAGACCCTGTCGCCGTCCACTTCGGTGACGGTGCCGGTCGCGCCCAGCGCGAAGTCGCCAGAGAGCAGCGCGACGCCGATGGCGTCACCCGGTGCCAGGGTGGCGGGGCGCGCGGCGACGGGCGGTGCGGCGGTCGAGGCCGGGGCCTGGACCGGGACGAACCCGGCGCCCTGCCAAGCCGGGGCCAGGCCGTCGAGCACGCCGGGCGCGAAGCCGCTCGACACCAGCGGCACGCTGATCGGCCGCAGGTCGGTCAGCATCTGCCGCGACACGCCGCCGGCCGACGCCGTGACCAGCACCTCGGCCGCCGACGCCGCGAACGGCTGCGCCACGCCGAGTTCGCTCCGCCACAGCGCCAGCAGTTCGGCGGGCGTCGCCGCGCGGTCGAGGGGGAGCGGCACCGGCCGCGACGCACGCGCACGTCGGAGGCTTCGTGCGTGCCGACGCCCGGCTCGCCGCAGAGGAGCTCGTGGCCCGGATCGGTACAGCCGGGTCGGCGCACCCCTGGCGTGAGACGGTCGACGTCGCCGCCGCGCGCACGTACGACGCCGGCGACGACCT
>CAYUAX010000206.1:5659-8534 GCA_964442845.1 uncultured Bifidobacteriaceae bacterium
AGCGGCACCGGCCGCGACGCACGCCGCGTGCCGGCCAGCGCCGTGGCGTCGGTCATCTCGGCGATCGGCGTGATGCCGGCGATTGCTTCCTTGGGAAACTGCCCGAGCTGATAGGACACGGCCCCGAGCAGACGCCCGTCGATGTAGACCGGACTGCCGCTCATGCCGGCGATGACCCCGGTCTCGGCCAGCGGGCCGCCTTCGAGCCGGGCCAGCACCAGATCGCGCTGTGGCGCCACCACGCTCTTCAGCGTGCCGATGACCCGCACCGTGAACTCCTCGACGGCTTCGCCGCGGAAGACCGTGCGCCCGACGCCGACCATGCCGGGGCGCACCTCGGACACGGGCATCACGGTGGCGCGCGCACCGAGTGACGGCGCCAGGGCGGCGACCGCCAGGCACGACGCGGCCATGGTCAGGGGGAGCGACGGGCGTCGTGGCACGGTCATCCCGTTATACGGGGTTCGCCGGGGGGAATCAAGGCGAGCCAGGCGGCGCCTCGAGTTGGCGCACCTCTGCTTTCGACCCCCATCACCTCGGCGCCGCCTCGCTCGCTACAGCGTTTCTGGGCCCGGCCTCCGGCCGGGCGACGACATCGTGAATGGCGGGCCAGACACTGGCCCACCCGTGAGGCTCACGCCTTTCACGATGTCGTGGTGGGTTTGACAGGTGCCGAGCCGTCTGGTACCGTCTGGCGCACATGTCGTCGTCCCGCGCGTTGTCGTGCAGCCTCGCTGGCGCGAGCCAGGTCGGGGTGGGTGCGCGCGTGCGCTGGTATTGGTATTGGTCGTTTACCGAGGAGGCGAGCGGACGCTTGTAGCGACAGACCACCAGTTGCGACGAACGACTCCAACGCCTCTTCGACCTGCCGGTTGAAGGGGCGTTTCGCGTTTCTGGCGGCGCCCACGCACCCATGCCACGCCCACTGCTCTGCGCGACCGTGACGGCCACGACGATGGCCGAGCTCCTCGAGCGCCGCGACGCCGTCCACGGCGCCGATCTGGTGGAGCTGCGCCTCGACGGCATCCGCGACCTGGACGTGGCGGGCGCCCTGGGCGGACGGCGCCTGCCGGTGATCGCGACGTGCCGCGCGGCCCGCCAGGGCGGGCGGTTCGACGGCGCCGAGGAGACCCGACTGCGGTTCCTCGACCAGGCGTGGGACTTCGGCGCGGAGTACGTGGACGTCGAGAGCGACGCCGCCGACGCGCTGCTGAGCCGCAGCGGCGGCCGCCGCATCGTCCGCTCGCATCACGACTTCGTCGATGGTACTGGCGACGCCGCCGCCCGCCTGCGGACGCTGCTGGCGTCGGGCGCCGACGTCGGCAAGATCGCGGTCACGGTCGACCGGCTCGCCCAGTTGCCGTCGCTCGCGGCGCTGGGACGGTCGGCGGGCGGCCGCGCCGTGGTGCTGGCCATGGGCGACGCCGGTCTGGCCTCGCGCGTGCTCGCCGATCGCTTCGCCTCGCGCTGGACCTACGCCGGCGACAGCGTGGCGCCGGGGCAGGTGCCGCTGGCCGTCATGCGCGACGTGTTCCGCGTGCCGGCGATCTCGGCCGCGACGCGGCTGTTCGGGGTCATCGGCCGGCCGGTGATGCACTCGCTCTCGCCGCTGATGCACAACGCCGCCTTCGCCGCCGCCGACGTGGACGCGGTGTACCTGCCGCTTGCGGCGGCCGATTTCGCCGATTTCACGGCCTTCGCCGCCGCATTCGGCGTCGAGGGCGTGTCGGTGACCGCGCCCTACAAGCCGGACGCGCTGGCCGCGGCGGTCAGCGCCGATCCGATCGCCACGCGCGTCGGCGCCGCCAACACGCTGCGGCGCACCGCGGCCGGCTGGGCGGCGTGCAACACCGATGTCGCCGGCGTCCTGGCGCCGCTGGCCGGGCGCGACCTGCGCGGCGTGCGGGTCAGCGTTCTCGGCGCCGGTGGCGCCGCGCGCGGCGTCGCCGTGGCGTTCGCCGACGCCGGGGCCCGCGTCGCCGTCCATGCGCGTCGCGTCGAGGCGGCCGCGGCGCTGGCCGCGGCGGTCGGCGTGTTGGCCGGTCCCTGGCCGCCGTCTCCGGACGCCTGGGACGTGCTCGTCAACACCACGCCGGTCGGCACGACGCCCGCCGTCGATGCGACGCCGGTCGTCCTCGACGGGCGCCTCGACGGCCGCCTCGTCTACGACCTCGTCTACAACCCGCGCGAGACGGCGCTGTTACGCCAGGCGCGCCGCCTCGGCGCCACGACGCTCGACGGGTTGCCGATGCTGGCCGCGCAGGCGGCCCTGCAGTTCACCTGGTGGACCGGCGTCGCCGCGCCCGCGTCTGCGATGCAGCAGGCCGCGGCGGCGGCGCTGCCCGGCCCGCCGCTTCCCGTCACCCAGCGATCATGAAGATCACGTCGTTCGAGGAGTTCACCGATCTCGCCCAGCGGGGCAACTTCGTCCCGGTCTGTAAGGAGATCGTCGCCGACCTGCTGACGCCGGTGTCGGCGTTCCTGAAGGTGGCCGAGCACGCCGACTATGCCTTCCTGCTCGAGAGCGTCGAGGGCGGCGAACACGTCGGCCGCTATTCGTTCCTGGGCAAGGACCCGTTCCTGGTGCTGCGCACCGCCGGCGGCGTCGTCACGGTGGAGCGGGCCGGCGAGACCACCGTGCTCGAGCAGCGCTACACCGACGCGCTGCGCGGCCTGATGGCGCAGTACCAGTCGCCATTCGTGCCGGGCCTGCCGCGCTTCACCGGCGGGGCAGTCGGCTATCTGGGCTACGAAGCGGCCGAGTGGTTCGAGCCGACGACGGCCCGGCCCGACGGCGCCCGCCGGCCCGGCGACGACGCGGCGTTCATGCTCTTCGACACGGTGCTGGCGTTCGATCACGTCCAGCACCGCATCC
>CAYUAX010000207.1:0-8472 GCA_964442845.1 uncultured Bifidobacteriaceae bacterium
AGGTGGCGGCGGCCATCGCAGCCGGCAGCGCCACGTGCACGAACCTCGGCATTCGGGTACTCCTCGCGGCGCCGCGGTGAGGCCGCGCGCCGCGTCTTTCCTGCCGGTATTCTACACGCCGGATCGCGCCCGCGGACGTGACATCGCGTGACGAATCGGCCCATTTTCAGCGGCTGTTTCGCACATGACCCGGCCGCGGCGGGGTGATGCGGGCGGCGCCCCCGACGTAGACTACCGACCGCAGGCGACGCCGGCGGCGCCCCCCGCCGTGCGCATGGAGGAGTGACGATGCGACGAACGTGGCTTGGACTGACGGTGATCGGACTGGCCCTGAGCGGCAACTACACCCCGGTGAGCACGCAGGGACAACCCCTCGGCTTCTTCATCACGAGCGCCGGCAAGGGCGACGGGGCCAACCTCGGCGGCCTGGCGGGCGCCGACGCGCACTGCCAGGCCCTGGCCGCGGCGGCCGGCGCCGGCAACCGCCAGTGGCGCGCCTACCTGAGCGCGACGGCCGCCAATGGACAGCCGGCGGTGAACGCCAAGGACCGCATCGGCAGCGGCCCCTGGTACAACGCCAAGGGCGTGCTGATCGCCCAGAACGTCGCCGACCTCCACAACGAGGCGGTGACCAAGGTGGGCAAGGAGAACTCGCTCACCGAGAAGGGCACCGTCGTCAACGGCCGCGGCGACACGCCGAACATGCACGACATCCTCACCGGTTCGAACATGGACGGCACGCTGGCCAGCGGCGCCGGCGACACCACCTGCGGCAACTGGACGAGCAACAAGGGCGACGGCAGCGCGCTGGTCGGCCATCACGATCGCCAGGGCGGCGGCGCCAACCCCAACTCGTGGAACTCGGCGCACCCGTCGAAGGGCTGCGGCCAGCAGAATCTGATCGCCACCGGCGGCAACGGCTTCTTCTACTGCTTCGCCGCGAAGTAGTACTAGCGGCTAGCGGCTAGCGGATAGCGGCTAGCGGCTAGCGGCTAGCGGCTAGCGAACACACGATGGGCGTGGGCGGGGCTTCCCTGCTCACGCCCGTCGTCCGTACGGACTACCGGGCCGGCATGAGCACGTCGAGCAGGCTGCTGTAGTCGTCGGTCCACGGCCGTGGCGCGGGCGGCACTGGCTGCCAGCGGGCATCGGCGGCGATCGCGGCGACGGCCGCCGGCTTCCCCACCGCCATCCACCGCGATTCGGTCGCCTCGGCGGTCACCGGTGTGAACGCCTGCTCCACCGCCACGGCGCCGGCCGCGGCCGCGGCGGCGGCGACGACCGGACCGAGTTCCAGGTAGCGGTTCGAGACGTGGAACACCGCGACACCGCGCGGCTTCAAGCGGTCGAGGACCAGGGCGACGAACTCCCGCGTCAGCAGGTGGGCCGGCACGGCGTCCGAGCTGAAGGCGTCGACGATCACCGTGTCGAGGGAGGCCGGTGTCATGTCGGCCAGGCCGAGCCGGCCGTCGCCGATCACGACCTGGACGTCGCCGGCGGCGCGGGCGAGGAACGTGAACAGCGCCGGGTCGCGGGCGATCCGCTCCACCACCGGATCGATCTCGAGGAACGTCCAGCGCGCCCCGGCCGGCTGATAGCACGCCAGGCCGCCGGCGCCGAGCCCGACGATCGCCACCGCGGCGGTGCCGAGTTGCCCCGCCCCGAACAGTTGGCCGATCGGGCCGCTCGGGTGGTAGTAGCTGGTCGGCTCGCAGCCGCTGTCCGCCACGCGCTCGATGCCGTGCAGGGTCGTGCCGTGCATCAGGCGGTGGATCGCGCCGTTCTCGGCCGCGACCACGCGATGGACCCCGAAGAAGCTGCGCGCCGCGTACAACAGCCGCCCGTCACGCAGGGTCGGCAGAGCCAGGTGCGCGGCGACCGCGGCGGCGACCGCGACCGCGAACGCGGCGCGGCGATTGGTCACCGCCAGCACCACCGCGGCAATCAGCCAGAAGCCGGTGATGGTCGCGGCGAAGCCGGCCGGCGCGCCGACGCCCAGCGCCGCGGCGGCGGCGACGGCGGTGCACGCGATGAGCGGCACGCCCAGGACGAGGGCAGCCGGTTCGTCGCGGCCGTCGCGCCATCCCGCCGCGGGCCGCAGCGCCGCCGCCAAGGCCAGCACGAGCGGATACTCCGCGACCTGGGTGAACAGCGACGGCGCGACCAATGCATTGAACAGCCCGCCAGCGGCGCCGCCGATCGACACGATCAGGAAGAACTGCGTGAGCTGCGCCGGCGGCGGGCGGCGTTCGGCCAGTTCGCGGTGGAGCGCCATCGCCACCACCGCGAACGCCGCCAGGTGCACCGCCAGACTGGTCCGCCAGCCCAGGCCGAACACCAGGCCGACGACCGCGGCGGCGATGGCGGGGGCGACGAGTCGCGACGTCCAGCGATGCGAGATCGGCGGCGGCGACGCGAACGCCGCGCTGAAGGTGAGCAGGTAGAGGGCCAGCGGCACCACCCACAACAGCGGCACCGCGGCCACATCGGTCGAGATGTGGCTGGTCACCCCGAGCAGCAGACTCGAGGGCACGAACGCCAGCACCAGCCAGCGCAATCGCTCTCGTGGACTCAGCGCCACGGCGGCCGCCTCGGGCACCACCGGCGCTTCGGTGCCGACACGCCGCCAGACCAGCGCGGCGCAGCCGGCGATGAGCGCGGCGAGCACCAGGAAGCCGGTCGTCCACGCCGATCGCTGCGCCGCCAGCGTCAGCGCCGGCTCGACGGCGAAGGGATAGCCGAGCAGGCCGACCAGGCTGCCGCCGTTGCTGGCGGCGTAGAGGAAGTAGGGATCGCGGCCGGCGGCTTGCGCATACCAGCGCTGCAGGAGCGGCGCGGTGGCGGCGAGCGCGAAGAACGGCAGGCCCACCCCGGTGGCCAACGCCGACAGCAGCCATGACACCGGGGCCTCGCCAGGGACGCCGGACGGCGCGGTAAGGGGCAGGAAGACGCCCGCCACCGTCAGCGCCGTCAGGTGCAGCGCGGCTTGTGCGCGTGTCCGCAGGTACGTCGAGGTGAGGTGGACGTACAGATAGCCGAGAAGCAGGACCACCTGGAAGAACAGCAGACAGGTGGTCCACGTCGCGGGCGTGCCGCCGAGGCGCGGCAGCACCATCCGCGCGACCATCGGCTGGACGACGAAGAGGAGGGCGGCCGAGAGCGACACGGCCGCGGTGAACGCAGCAGTCGCCGATGGACCCGAAGCGGCGGCGGGCGGAGCGGCCACGCGAGGCGGGACGAACGGGCGCGGGAGCCGCTCGTCGCGGCTCCCGCCCGGTCGTGCTACTTCTTGACGTACTTCTTGACCGCGCGCGGCCCGACTTCGGCGCCGTAGATGTTGCCGGCGGCGTCCACCGCGACGCCCTCGGCGGCCAGCGTGCCGGTCGCGCCCGGCGAGCCGTCGGCCTTTTTCATCACCGGCTTGCCGTCCACCATCGAGAAGGTCTCGCCGACGCTGCTCGGATCGGGAATGAACGCCGTCACCTTGCCGTCACGCGCCGAGCCGATGCGGATGCCGCGCTTCCAGGCGCCGTGCGGCGGGTTCACCGAGCCCGATTCGGAATCGGCGCCGTAGAGATTGTCGTTCTTGTCGATGAAGATGCCGCTCAGTCGGCTGAACTGGTACCACGTGTCGAGCGTCTTGTAACTCTCGGGATCGAGGATCTGGATGCGGTTGTTGGAGCGGTCGGCGACGAACAGACGGCCCTTCGAATCGAACGCCAGGCCGTGCGGCTGCATGAACTCGCCCTGCAGGCCGCTGCCCATCTTGCCGAATTCGCGCAGGAACTTGCCGGTCTTGTCGAAGCGGACGAGACGCGCCGGCGCCGGCGCGGCGTTGCCATGCCCCTCGGCGACCAGGATGTCGCCGTTCGGGTAGGTGATGACGTCGTTGGGCTGATAGAACGACGCCGGATCGGCCGGTTGGCCCGGCTGGTTGCCGCCCGGCTTACCGAGCGTGAGCAGCAGCTTGCCGTCGGGGCTGAACTTGTAGACCTGGTGGCCGATCACCTTGGCCGGCGCCGGCGGCAGCGGCGCGTCGGCCGGGGCGTTGGGGGCGCGGCGCGGGATGTTGTCCTGGCCGTCGGTGATCCACACGTTGCCATCGCGATCGACGTGGATGCCGTGCGGGAACACGGCGATGCCGGTCCCGAAACTGCGCACCAGCTTGCCGGATTCGTCGAACTTGAGGATCACCGGCAGCGGCGACATCGTCGCCTTGGCGCGGTCGTAGCAGGTGTTGGCGCCGCAGCGCTCGGCCACCCAGATCGACTTGCCGTCGGGGTCGATGTCCACGGCGCTGGTCGAGCCCCACGTGCGTCCCTCGGGCAGCTTGAAGTGGTTCTCGATGGTCGTGTACGGATTCGGCGCGTCGTTGACCGGGGCCATCGACGACTGGGCCGTCAGGCCGGCCACCGCCGCGGTCATCACGCCGGCCGTCGCCAGCCGTCCGCGCCAGGAAAGGGTCCGCTGTGCCATGGTGCTCCTCGAAGAAAGGGATTCCCCGCGGCCCGCCGGGCCGCGCGCAGCCGGATACTTTAGCAGAAGCGGCGCGAGGGGCGAGGTATCTGCGATTCAGATGGGCCGCGGTTCGGCGGCCAGCTGCTTCAGATACGCGCCGTAGTCGCTGCTGCCCATCGCGCCGGCCAGCCGCAGCAGATCGTCGCCGTCGATGTAGCCGAGGCGGAAGGCGACTTCCTCGGGACAGGCGACACGCAGGCCCTGCCGTTCTTCGATGGCCTGGATGAAGGTGGAGGCCTTGAGCAGCGCTTCGGGCGTGCCGGTGTCCAGCCAGGCGGTCCCGCGGCCGAGGATCTCGACGCGCAGCCGCCCCCGGGCGAGGTAGACCTTGTTGAGGTCGGTGATCTCGAGCTCGCCGCGCGCCGACGGTTTGAGGTCGCGGGCGTAGTCGGCGACGTGGCGGTCGTAGAAGTACAGCCCGGTCACGGCGTAGGACGAGCGCGGCTGTGCCGGCTTCTCCTCGAGGCTCACGGCCCGGCCCTGGCCGTCGAACTCGACGACGCCGTAGCGCTCGGGATCCCGCACCCGGTAGGCGAACACGGTGGCGCCGTCGCCATGCGCGGCGGCGCGGCGCAGGTCGTCGGCGAGGCCGGTGCCGTAGAAGAGGTTGTCCCCCAACGCGAGAGCGGCGCCGTCGCCGGCCATGAACTCGCGGCCGATGATGAACGCCTGCGCCAGCCCGTCGGGCGACGGTTGGACGGCGTACGACAGCGCGATGCCCCACTGCCGGCCGTCGCCGAGCACGCGGCGGAACGCCGGTGCGTCGTGCGGCGTGGTGATCACCAGCAGCTCACGGATGCCCGCCATCATCAACGTCGTGAGCGGGTAGTAGATCATCGGCTTGTCGTAGACCGGGACGAGCTGCTTGCTCACGCCCAGCGTCATCGGATAGAGCCGCGTGCCGGTCCCCCCGGCGAGGATGATGCCCTTCATGCGTCGGCCGGATTATGGATCGGCAGCGGCCGGACGCGGCGACCGGGGCTGCTAGAATTGCCCGTTCATGCCGTTCACGTTCACGCCACTGGCCATTCCCGGGGTCGTCCTCGTCGAACCGCGCGTCTTCGGCGACGACCGCGGCTTCGTGCTCGAGACCTACCGGCAGTCCGACTTCGTCCGCGCCGGCATTCCGGTGCCGTTCGTGCAGGAGAACCACTCGCGCTCGTCACGCGGCACGCTGCGCGGCCTGCACTATCAGAAGGATCCGTACGCGCAGGGCAAGTTCGTCCGCGCCGTCGCCGGCCACATCTTCGACGTCGCCGTCGACATGCGACCCGAGTCGCCGACCTACCGGCGGTGGGTCGGCGCCGATCTGACCAGCGACAACCGCCACGGGTTGTACATTCCGGCCGGCTGCGCGCATGGCTTCTGCGTGCTGAGCGAGACCGCCGACGTGGTCTACCTGTTGACCGGCGAGTACGCTCCGGCGCACGAAGCCGGCGTGGCATGGAACGACCCCGCGCTCGGTATCACGTGGCCGGTGGTGGAGCCGCTGCTGTCGGCGCGCGACCAAGCCTGGCCGCCGCTCGACTGACGCGCCGCGCTCGGCGGCGTTACGGGATGAAGGTGAACTTGGTCTGGCCGGAGGCCGTGGTGCCCCACGGCCACAGCGGCACGTCGCTGGCCGGACGGGCGGCGGCGCGGACCACGACGTAGTACTCGCGGTTCGGCTCGAGCCGGCTGGTACGGAACAGCGGCAGCTTGTCGAACGCCGTGAGCCACTCACGCACGATCGCCTCGTCGTCGGTGACCTTGGCGTCCTCGACGCGGCCGTCGAGCAGCCGCGACACCGAATGGCGGCGGGTGAGGTTGTCGTACTGCACGGTGGTGGTGACCACCGCCGACTCGACGACCCGGTCCACCCACATGGGCACCTTGAGCCGCAGCTCGACGGTGTAGGTGAAGGTGGTGCGCAGCCCGCTCTGGATCACCTCGCGCAAGTCGGAGGTGTAGGCATCGGCCAGATGGCACGACACCAGCACCTGGCCATCTCGGACGAGCGGCACGATCTTGAGCGTATTGGCCCAAACCTGCACGGCGCTGCCGAGCCACACGGCGACCAGGGCGGTCGCCACGCGGGACACACGTCGTGCACGGACGGCAGGCAGCATACGCACGGTAGGACCGCCAGAGTCTAGCACACCGATCCGGGGGCGGCGCGGCCAAATGCCGATGATATGATGCAGAGGGACGAATTCCCGACGTCCGACCATGCGTTTCCTCCGCCCCGCCGCTCTCGCGGCGCTGGCCGTCGTGGCCAGCGCGCCCCGGCCTGACGCGCAGGGTCTGCCTTACGCCCTGTTCGAGCGCTACCTCGAGCAGCTTCGGGTCGAAACCGGGATTCCGGGGATCTCCAGCGTCATCGTCCAGGGCGGACGGGTGGTCTGGGCCGCCGGCCTGGGCAAGGCCGACGTCGAGCGGTCGATCAACGCCAGCGACGATACCGTTTACCCGATCGGCGACCTCACGCAGACGTTCGCCGCCGTGCTGGTCGGCCAGTGCGTCGATCGCGTCGGCCTGAGCATCAACCAGCCGATCCAGCGCTGGACCGACACGATTCCCGAGAGCTCGGCCACGCTGCGCCACGTGCTGTCGCACTCCTCCACGGGTGTGCCGGGGGAGGCGTTCCGCTATGACCCGGGCCGCTACGCCGCGCTCACCAACGTCGTCGGCGACTGCGCCGACCGGCCGTTCCGCGCCGCGGTCCACCACGAGATCTTCGGTCGGCTCGGGATGAAGGACTCGGTGCCGGGCCGCGACCTGGCGACGCCGGGCACTGCCGACCGCTCGCTTTTCAGCGACGGCGAGCTCGGCCAGTTCACCGACGTGCTGCAGCGTCTGGCCACGCCCTACCGCGTCGACCGCGGCGGCAAGGCGACCAGGAGCGAGTACCCGGCCGAGGACGTCAACGCCGCCACCGGCCTGGTGTCCACCGCCCAGGATCTCGGCCGCTTCGACGGCGCGCTCGGCCAGCTGCTGGCCGGCGAACTGCTCTCGGTCGCCTGGAGCAACGTCACCACCAGCAGCGGTGCCCCACTGCCCTCCGGGCTGGGCTGGTTCGTGCAGACCTACAACGGCGAACGGCTGGTCTGGCACTTCGGCGTCACGCCCGGCGCGGCGTCGTCGCTGCTGGTCAAGGTGCCGCGGCGCGACCTGACGCTCATCCTGCTCGCCAACAGCGACGGGCTCAGCCCGGCCACGATCTCCGAGGGCGATGTCACGGCCTCGCTGTTCGCGAAGCTCTTCCTGCGGCTCTTCCTGGCGTGACCGGCGGCCGGCGCTCGGGTTGGTGAACGCCCTGCTCGTGGTCGCCGCCGTGGCGGTGCTGGCGTGGCCGGCCACCGCCCGCGCCGACATCTTCGTCTCGCCGTTCGCCGGCCTCAAGTTCAAGGGCGGCACCACTGAGTTGGTTCTCAACGATGGCGCCGCAGACGCGAAGATTTCAATCGGCGCATCGGTCGTGCTTATCGCCGATGCGGGCCTCGGGTTCGAATCCGAACTCGGCTACAATCCACGATTCTTCGAGCGGTCCAGCAACCTCGAGGTAACGCGAAGCGGCGTGACAACGATGTTCGGGAGCCTACTTCTCGCTTTGCCAGTGAGCATCACTCGAGAGTCGCTGCGCCCCTACTTCGTCGGCGGGATCGGATGGATCCACGCATCGGCCAATGATCAGATCGGCTTTGGCGCTGTCAGCAACGACTTCCTTGGTCTCGCACTGGGCGTCGGCGCGATCGGCTTCGTGAGTGACACCACGGGCCTGCGCTTTGACGTTCGACTATTCAAGAGCATGTCGTCGGCCGATATATCAGAGCGGACCTTGGACAGCGCCAAGATCAGATTCTGGCGGGCTACCATCGGCATTGTGCTTCGATAGCCGCACTCGCCGACCTGCGCCGCCGTGAAGCGTACCGGGAACGTCGGAGACCGAATTCGTTGAATCAGGCCACCTTGGCC
>CAYUAX010000208.1:0-8369 GCA_964442845.1 uncultured Bifidobacteriaceae bacterium
GCCCACAGCGGGTGGTTGTGGCTCATCGCCTCGCCCCAGTAGGCCATGGCGAAGGCCGGGTCGGCCTTCTGCGCCTGCTGGAACGCCACGGCCGCTTCGTCGAACTCGAAGTTGTGCAGCGCCATGACGCCGGTGAGGAACGCCGGCTGCGCGGCCGGCGCCCCCGACGTCGGGAACGTGATCGAGCCGAACTGCTGGCCCGCCAGCGTGGCCGTGGAGATCGCCACCGCCGAGAGCATCACCGCCGCCGAACGCACGCGAACCATGGGCACATCCTCCGCACGAATGCGACGGCCGGACGACCGTCCATGCCGCCCCGGGATGGGTTGTAGCTTACACCCGCACGCCCGGGCCGAGGGCGGCTACACTCTAGCGGTTCAGCAGGAGGTCCACCCGATGCAGCTGCGCACACCCGTCCTGGCGGCCGCCTTCGCCGTCGTCGTCGGCGGCACCTTCATGCTCGGCCAGCAGCAGGCGGCCGAGGCGCCGGCCTCGGCACGGCCGGCGTTGACGCGGCCCGCCGTCGCCGGCCGCCACGGCCTGGTGACGAGCGGCCATCCCATCGCCTCGTCGGCCGGGCTGCAGATGCTCATCAAGGGCGGCAACGCCTTCGACGCGGTGGCCGCCGTCGGCGCCATGGCCGGGCTGGGCGAGCCGGAGATGAACGGCATCGGCGGCAACGGCTTCATGACGGTGTTCCACAAGGCCACCAACACCGTGTGGTCGGTGTCGATGGCCGGCGCGGCGCCCAAGGCGCTGGTGCCGTCCGAGATGACGCCCGAGACGCTCAACGCCGGCATGAAGGCCGGCATCGTACCGGGCAACCTCGGCGGCTACCTCTCGGCCCTCGAGCGCTTCGGCACCATGTCGGTGGCCGAGGTGTTCGCCCCGGCGATCGAGACGGCCGAGCAGGGCTACCCGATCGACCCGATGCTGGCGGCGTCGATCGCCCGCGGCCAGAAGAACCTCGCCCGCTACCCCACCACCGCGAAGATCTTCCTGCCCAACGGCGCGCCGCTCGCGGCCGGCGACCTGCTGAAGAACCCCGACTACGCGGCGACCCTGCGCAAGCTGGTCGAGGCCGAGCAGCAGGCGTTGACGAAGGGCGCGTCGCGCGCCGAGGCGATCGCTGCCGCCGCCAACCGCTTCTATCGCGGCGACATCGCCCAGGAGTTCGACCGCTTCTTCCGCGAACAGGGCGGCGTGCTGCGCGCCGCCGATCTCGCCGCCTACCGGGTCGAGTGGACGCGACCCCTCCACACCACCTATCGCGGGTACGACGTCTACAGCAACCCGGCCACTTCGCGCGGCGGCTTCGAGGTGCTGATGGGCGCCAACCTGATCGAAGCGGTCGACATGAAGGCCGCCGGTCCCGGGTCGCCGGCGGCGCTGCACGCGATCATCGAGGCGATCAAGATCTCGAAAGCCGACATCTACAAGTACGTCGCCGACCCGGCGTTCGTCCGCGTGCCGACCGCCGGGCTGCTCGCCAAGGAGTTCGCCACCGCCCGCCGCGCGCTGTTCGATCCGACCCGCGCCGGTGCCTATCCGCCACCCGGCCAGCCCGAGGGCGGTCCGACCACGTCCCCGCGCGCCCAGGGCCCGGCGTTCGCCGATCGCTACGACGGCGAGCTGCACACCACGTCGTTCTCGATCCTCGACCGCTTCGGCAACGCCGTCGGCGTCACGCCGACGCTCGGCGGGCTGTTCGGCAACAACGTCGTCGTCGGCTCGACCGGCCTGCTGCTCAACAACGGCATGCGGCTCGGCTCCACGTCGCCCTACCCCACCGACGCCAACTACGTCGGCGCCGGCAAGATCCCGGTGCTCAACAACTCGCCGGTCGTCGTCCTCAAGGACGGCAGACTCGCCTACGTGTTCGGTACGCCGGGCGGCGAGACGATCGGCCAGACCGAGTTCCAGGTGCTGGTCAACCTGCTCGACTTCGGGCTGCCCGTGCAGCAGGCCATCGAGGCGCCGCGGCTGGCGCTCGACGCCGAGCCGAACTTCTACAAGCCGGGAGCGGCCATCACCGTGCAGGTCGAGAGCCGCGTGCCGGCGGCGACGATCGAGGCGCTGAAGGCGATGGGCCACACGGTGCGGGTGCTGCCCGGCTGGGGCAGCCTCGGCCACATGCAGGTGATCGGCGTCGACTTGCGCACCGGCGCGATGACGGCCGGCGCCGACCCGCGCCGCACCGGCTACGCGATGGGCTACTGAAGCCTTCGTCGCTGTCTAAGCAACCCGTGGTGACAGTTCCGACGGCATTCGGCCGATGATGCATCACCGCTCACGTCGTTGCTCCGCCTTCGAATACAGAACGGTATTCTCGGTTGTCGCGCCTCGCGATCGGCGCGCCTCATCGGCCTCGGTGCGCGCCGGGACTTCCACCACGGGCTGCTAGGGAAATGTCTGTCCTGCGCCCATTCCAGCGCGTCGCCCGCGCGGTGGCCGGCTGGAGCGATCCGATCAGCCGCGACCTGGGCCGGTCGGGCGACCTGTTCGTCGCCCGGTTCCGGCTCGGGCTGCTGTTGCTGCTCACGCTGGTGCCGCTCTCCACGTCGCTGGCCCACCCGGCGCAGGTCGAGAACTGGCTCGGGCTGGCGACGATCGGCGTCGCGCTGGGTTTCGCCGTGTGGTTCGAACGGCTGGCCGCCCGCGACGTGCCGCCGTGGTGGCTCGGCTTCGCCACCAGCCAGTTCGACATCGCCGTGATCTCGCTCGGCTTCGTCAGCTTCATCCTCGCCGGCCGGCCGATCGTCGCCACCAACAGCCTGGTGCACTACACCATGTATTTCGTGGCCCTGGCCGGCACCGGCCTGCGCTACGACCCGCGCGTGTGCCTCGCCGCCGGCGGCGCCGCCCTGCTGCAGTACGGCGCCCTGGTCACCTGGGTGGGCACGCAGGAGCCGGCGGCGTGGGTCGTCGAACCGATCTACGGCACCTTCCAGTGGGACTCGCAGGCCAGCCGCCTGCAGCTCATCGCCGTGGCGACGATCATCCACGCCGCAGTGGTCGTCCGCTCGCGCACCTTCTGGCTCGATTCGATGCGCGATGCGCTCACCGGGCTCTTCAACCGCGGCTTCTTCGACGAGAGTCTGGGCCGCCTGGTGCAGCGCCAGGCCAATGGCGCCCGGCCGTTCACGCTGGCGTTGATCGACCTCGACGACTTCAAGACCGTCAACGATCGCCACGGGCATCAGGCCGGCGACGACGCCCTGCGCTATGCCGCCGATCGCCTGCGCGAGGCGTTCCGCGACGACGACATCATCGCCCGCTACGGCGGCGAGGAGTTCGCCGTGCTGGTCCAGGCCGACCGCGACGCGGCCGTGGGCCGGCTCGAGGCCTGGCGCATCGCGTTGAACGCCGACTCACGCAGCCCGCGGCTCTCGGCCAGCGTCGGCATCGCCAGCCTGCCCGAGGATGGCCGGCTCGCCGCCGCCCTCATCGACGTCGCCGATCGCCGGCTCTACGCCGCCAAGGCGGCCGGCCGCAACCGGATCATCGCCGAGGGCCACGCCGCATGAACCGCCGGCCGGGCGGCCGCCGTACCGCCGTCGTCGTGGCGGCGATGCTGGTGCTCGCCGTGCTCGCCGCCGCCGAGCGAATGGCGACGCGGGCCGCGGCGCAGGCCGCCGCTGCCCCGCGCTTCGCCGTCGATCCGGCGTGGCCGTCCCTGCCGCCGCAGTGGACGCTGGGGCAGGTCACCGGCGTCGCCGTCGACGATCGCGATCACGTCTGGGTGCTGCATCGCCCGTGGTCGCTCACCGACGACGAGAAGGCGCAGAACCCGGAGGCGGCGTGCTGCACGGCAGCGCCGCCGGTGCTCGAATTCGACGCCAGCGGCCGGTATCTGTCCGGTTGGGGCGGACCCGGCCCCGGCTTCGAGTGGCCGGAGGACGAACACGCCATCCACGTCGATCACAAACGCCAGGTCTGGATCACGTCCGCCGGCGGGCCGCGCCTGCGCGACGCCCGCGAGAACCAGATTCTCAAGTTCACCAGCGACGGCCGCTTCCTGCTGCAGATCGGCCGGCGCGGCCAGAGCCGCGGCTCGCTCGACACCGCCAACGTCAACAACGCCGCCGACGTCTACGTCGACGCGGCCACCAACGAACTCTATGTCGCCGACGGCTACGTGAACCGCCGCGTCGCCGTCTTCGACGCCGACACCGGCGCCTTCAAGCGGATGTGGGGCGCCTACGGCAAGCCGCCGAACGACGCGGCGTCGAGGGCCGTGACCTACGACGGCCCGCCGCCAGCGCAATTCAACCTGGTGCACGGCGTCCGCGTGTCGCGCGATGGCAAGGTCTACGTCGCCGATCGCCGCAACAACCGGCTGCAGGTATTCACGACGTCCGGCGCCTTCATGCGCGAGATCTTCGTCGAGCGGCCGACGAAGTTGCTCGGCACCGCGTTCGCGGTGGCCTTCTCTCCCGACGCCGCACAGCGCTGGCTCTACCTGGCCGACGCCGGCAACGGCACGGTGCACGTCTACGACCGCGCGACGCTCACCGAGGTGAGCGCGTTCGGCCGCATCGGCCGTTACGCCGGGCAGTTCGTCTTCCTCCACGCGCTGGCGGTGGACTCGCAGGGCAACCTCTACACTGCGGAGGTCGGCACCGGGCGGCGGGTGCAGAAGTTCGTCGTCGGGCGCTGACGCGGCGTCAGCGGGGCGGGGGTGTGCACGGCGCGACGCCCTTGCGCCATGTCAACAGCGCCTGGGCGCTCTCGAACGTCGCCACCCACTGGCGCGTCAACGCGGGACCGGACGTGGCGTCCGGGGCGTCCGGCACGACGAATACACTCGGCGCTGGCTCGACGAGGCTCAGGCGGGTGACCTCGTGCTCGACGACGCCGAGGCGCGGGTCCTCGGTGCGGCTGCGCAGGACAAGGCCGAGCTCGCGCGAGACCCAACGCTCGTCGGTCACCTCGCGCGCCGCGGTGCCCACCGGCACGACAATCGAGCCCACGAACCGCGTCCCCGTCGCCGGGACGCCATGTACCAGCTGCTGGCCGAGCGTCTCCTCGTCGTATCCGCCGTACTCACGCAGATGCCACACCTGAGGGCGAACGAAGCTGATGCTGCAGCCGGCACTGACGGCCAGGTCTACGCCCGACTGCGTGGCGATCGACATGTTGGCCAGTCCGGCCGACTGCGGCACGACGATCCCGCGGGACGCGTCGATGATATGGACGGTGCGGCGGTCGGGATCGGACCATACGAAGGCGCGATAGCGGTGAGTCGACTCCGGGTCGCCGACGAATGTCTGCTCCACCCGCACCCGGCCGGCGCGGTCGCGGAACATGCGCGACCGGCTGCGGAGGATCGGGCGGCCGCTGTCGGCGGGCGGCGTCCACGTGGTGACCGCCTCGGCGGCGAACGGCGCGCCCAACACCGGTGCGGCGAACAGGCCGGCCTTCAGTTCCCGTTCGAGCTGTGGCCAGTACTCCGTTTGGGCACGGCCGCTCACGGTCGTCGCGGCGAGCACCGCCACTCCCACGACCCCGACCTTCGCGGCGACGAACGACACGCGCATGACGCGACCTCCTGCTGAAGGACCGGTCCGGGGGGAGATGAGGCAGTGTAGCAGCCTGGAGGGACGGGGCCAACGTGCCGCCCGCAGCCGCCGTCCTACGCCGCTGGCGCCCGAGTTGCCCCGGGCGCCAGCCGTGGGTGCACGACGGTTCGTGGACCTATCGCGTCGCCGTCGTGGCGGGCACCACGCTCATCTCGGCGTCGTAGATGGTCACGTCGCGGCTGACGACCGTGATCAGTCCCGGCGGGTTCAGCGCGTTGAACGCCTGGAGTTCGTTGGCCGACATCACCCGGTTGGGCGGCCGCCCCTTCGCCAGGTCGGCCCAGCTGTCGTAGAAGGTGTTCGACACGAACGTCCCGACGGGGCCGCCGAAGACGACCTGGCCGGCCGTGCGGCGGTGCCCCGACTTCTTCGCGGCCTCGAGGAACGCCTGGACGTACTTCAGATACTCGGCATTGCGCCCGGGGGCGATCCGCACCGTGTAGCGCTCCGCGATCTTCGGCGCCGGGCTGCCAGGCGGGTTCCAGCCCATGTCGAGCCGCTGCTGTCCGATGTAGGTGGTGGACGAATCGATCAGCGCGGCGAGCTTCTTCTGGTAGGCCGGGAACGCCGCGCCCATGCCCTTCTGCGCGGCACTCGGGGCGTCCCGATCGGCCAGGCTGCTGTGCAGCACGATACGCAGCACGCGGTTCGTGTTGCCGGTCGAGAACCGCCAGACCTGGCTGCCCGTCAGGCCGCCTTTCTTCGCCGCCGGATTCAACTCCTTGATGATCAGCTGCCGGAACTCCGGCATCATGCCGGGCTTCACGGAGTAGGTGGTCGCGGTATACCAGGCCCCTTCGGCGGGTCCGGTCTGAGCCAATCCCGTCACCTGAAGCGTGGCGAGGCCGGCGAGAAGCGCGGCGAGAGCGATACGTTGCATGGCTGTCCTCCTGGAGGAGCCGGGGAAGGCAGCGCCTCAGGATGAACGAATGAACGACGGTCCCGTTCGGGGGACCAATCGTGCATGCTACCCGTATTGCTGAGCTGGCGGCGACCTATTGCGCGGGCGGCGGGCCCGCCGTGACGGCTACCGCCCGGCCGCAGCCCGGCCGGCTCGGATCACTGCGTCGGTGTCGGCGCCCATCGCCAGCAGCCCGAGGAAGCCTTCCGTGACGCGCTGGGCGACATCGCCGGCACTGGCCGTGAGCATGTTGACCAGCTTGACCCGCTTGGTCTCGGCCAGCAGCGCCTGATTGCCGGCCTCGGCGGCCTTGCGATCGCCGTTCAGGGCCCCGGTGAGGCTGCCGATGCCGCAGGCCAGCACGCTGTAGCCGCCGATGTCGGCGATCTGCGCCGCCGCCGCGATCGCGTTCGGATCCTCGAGCATCATCATGGCGATCACGGTGCCGTTGGGGTTGGCCGCCGACCAGACGTCGGCCCGGGCGTCGGCGAACAGGCTCACCACCTGCCGCCCCTGATCGAGGTTCTCGACGTGCGGCACGGTGATGCCGTCGGCGCCCATCGCCAGGATCTCCTTGATGCGCTGCCCGGTCACCTGGGGCCCGGCGTCGGCGAGCGACGGAATCCGCACCAGCAGCGTCTTGCGGCCGGGCGTGCCGCGCTTGCCGAGCCCTTCGCTGACCGCCATCACGGCGTTGCGATCGTAGGCGCCCTCGAGGTTGAGGAACACGAAGTCGATGAGCGGGTTGGCCTGCAGCTTCGCCGCCCCCGCCGCCGTGTACACCGCCGGCCCGCGATTGGGCCCGCGCGGTGCGGTGTTCTCGTCGGGCACGAACACGCCGAAGGCGGTCTTGCCGCCGGCCCACAGGTCGAGCACGGCCGGCCGGGCCGGCGCATTGCTCTGCGCGCCAGCGGCACTCGCCGTCATCACCACACCGATCGCCGCCGCCGCCATCCGTCTCGTCATGCCGCCTCCGGGACCTGGGGATCTTAACCGCTCGCCCGCCGTGCCGCTCGGCAGCTCATCCTCGCGCCCGTGGGCACGCCGCTGCCGACGCCGACGGTTAGAATGACCGCAGTGCGCCGCTTCGTCGCCTTCGCGCTCGCCGCCGTCGCCGCGGCCGTGGTCACGCCGTCGCCCACGGCCCAGACGCCGCCCATCACCGTGCTCACGGCGCAGGCCCGGCAGGCGCTCACCGTCACCACGTTGAACGGCGGCGACTACCTGGCCCTCGACGAGGTCGCCGCGGCGTTCGGCCTGACCGTCCGTGACGACCGACTCACCGGCGCGTCGACGTTGACGAGCGGGTCGCGTTCGCTGGTGCTCACGCCCGACCGCACCGTGGTGTCGGTGCAGAGTCGGCTGGTGTCGCTGGCCGCACCGCCGCTGCGTCAGGACGGGCGGCTCTACGTGCCCCCCGAGTTCGTCACCCGCGCCGTCGCGCAGCTCCTGGAGCAGCGCATCGAGTACCGCCGCGCCGGGCGCCTGCTCGTGCTCGGCGACTTGCGCGTGCCGCGCGTGCTCGTCCGCGCCGAGTACGGGGCGACGTCGGCCCAGGTGATCTTCGAGGTGTCGCCGGCCACCGGCGCGACCGTCAGCGCCGATGGCGGCCAGCTCACGGTGACGTTCTCGGCCGACGCCCTCGACACCGTCGTGCCGAGCATCCCGTCGCAAGGTTTCCTGCAGGCGATTCGGCCGGGCGACGCCGCCGGCACGCTGGTGCTCGTCACCGGACCGCGCGTGGCCAGTCACCGCGCCACTACCCAGGCCGTGGATGCCGGGTCGACGCGACTCGTGGTGGATCTGCTGCCGGCCGGAGCGGACAGCGCCCCGCCCCCCGCGCCGGCTCCCGCGCCGGCCGCGCCGCCGCCGCCCGCCGCCGGCGC